>NZ_CP065359.1:3160000-3460000 GCF_019904295.1 Ruegeria sp. SCSIO 43209 | reverse complement strand
GCGACCCACTGATTAAAAGTCAGTTGCTCTACCAACTGAGCTAACGGCCCACTCTTTTTAGGATCTCTTCGATCCGCAGCACTCTGTAAGGTAAATACCCGACCGGGTTCAAGACCTTATTTCGTACTTCAGTTCGCCGTCATTCGTATGAGTTCGGCGCCCCGATAGGCGGCCTAATTAGGCAGGTGGAACTGGGGGGTCAACCCCTTTTTTCAGGAATCTACGCGACAGGGTGGATTCATGTCCGGACCGGCGTTATACGCCCGCCATGCAACAGATACTCGACACCGGTTTGGCCTTTATGAAGATGCACGGGTTGGGCAACGACTTTGTCGTTGTCGATGCGCGCGCGCATGCCGTGCCGGTCACCCCGGCCCTTGCCAGGGGAATCGGGCACCGGCAGTTCGGCGTGGGGTTCGATCAGTTGGCAGTGATCGAACGCGGCGAAGCGGATGCGCATCTGGTGTTCTACAATGTCGACGGGTCGACTTCGGCTGCGTGTGGCAACGCCACGCGCTGTATCGCTCGGTTTCTGATGGACGAGACGGGCAAATCCGAACTCACGCTCACAACTGAACGCGGCACACTGCAGGCCTGCGACGCTGGCGATGGACTGACGTCGGTGAATATGGGGCACCCCCAACTCCTTTGGAACGAGATTCCCCTGGCGGAAGAGATGGACACGCTGGAACTGCCGATAGAAGGTGGTCCAACAGCGACCGGCATGGGCAACCCGCACTGCACTTTCTTTGTCGACAACGCCGAGGCCATTCCGATGGAAGAGTTCGGCGCGCGTTACGAATACCATCCACTCTATCCCGAACGCACCAATGTTCAGGTCGCACAGATAGTCGCACCCGACCACATCCGCATGCGGGTGTGGGAGCGAGGAGTGGGGATCACTCTGGCCTCGGGGTCATCATCTTGCGCCACCGCTGTTGCTGCCTCACGTCGAGGCCTCACTGGACGTAAGGTGCAAGTGGATCTGGACGGCGGCACGATCTGGGTCGACTGGCGCGAAGATGGGGTCTGGATGACGGGGCCCACAGCCCATGTGTTTTCGGGCACGCTGACGCCTGAATACCTGAGGTCACTGGAATGAACCCGCCTAAGTTCAGCACTCTGGGCTGCCGCCTGAACGCCTATGAGACCGAAGCGATGAAAGAACTGTCGCAGCAGGCGGGGCTAACGGATGCTGTGATCGTCAACACCTGCGCGGTGACCGCCGAGGCCGTCCGCAAGGCGCGGCAGGAGATTCGCAAGCTGCGCCGCGAAAACCCCTCGGCACGTCTGATCGTCACCGGGTGCGCGGCGCAAACCGAGCCGCAGACCTTTGCTGCTATGGACGAAGTAGACGCGGTCATCGGCAACACCGAAAAGATGCAACCGGATACCTGGAAAGGCATGGCCGCCGATTTCATCGGTCAGACCGAGGCGATTCAGGTTGACGACATCATGTCTGTCACGGAAACCGCCGGGCATCTGATTGATGGCTTCGGAACCCGCTCACGCGCCTATGTACAGGTTCAGAATGGCTGCGATCATCGCTGCACCTTCTGTATTATCCCTTACGGCCGGGGCAATTCTCGCAGCGTCCCTGCGGGCGTTGTGGTGGATCAGATCAAACGATTGGTCGATAGGGGCTACAACGAAGTTGTTCTGACCGGGGTCGATCTGACCTCATGGGGCACGGATCTGCCCGCTCAGCCGAAACTGGGCGATCTCGTGATGCGCATCCTCAAACTGGTGCCAGACCTGTCGCGCCTGCGCATCAGCTCAATCGACTCGATCGAAGTCGACGAGAACCTGATGCATGCTATCGCGACCGAGCCGCGCCTGATGCCCCATTTACATCTGTCCTTGCAGCATGGCGACGATCTGATCCTGAAGCGCATGAAACGCCGCCACCTGCGCGAAGATGCGATTCGTTTCACTGAAGACGCCATCAAACTACGACCCGACATGACTTTTGGCGCGGACATCATCGCTGGCTTCCCGACCGAGTCCGAGACTCATTTTGAGAATTCCCTCAAGCTCGTCACCGAGTGCAACCTGACCTGGCTGCATGTATTCCCCTATTCCAAACGCAAAGGCACTCCGGCAGCCCGCATACCGCAACAGATCAACGGCAATGTCATCAAAGAACGCGCCGCGCGCCTGCGTGCAGCCGGCGATGCACAGGTCATCAAGCATCTGACGGCACAGATCGGCAAAACCCACAATATCCTGATGGAAAATCCCACAATGGGCCGCACCGAACAATTTACCGAAGTAACCTTCGGCAACGCCCAACCCGAAGGCGAGATCGTAATCGCGACGATACGGGGGCACAGCAAAGCTCAATTACAAGTGTGATCCGTTCTTCATCTGGCCAAAAATACCTCGGGGATGAATTGGCCGCAGGCCAAGAAGGGGCTGGCCCCTTCCACACCATCGCAACAAAAAAACCCCCGTCACCGTGATGGCGCGGGGGTTTAGTTTTTAGTTATACGTCGACCTTAGTCCAGACGTTTGCCCTTTATCGGTGCCCACAGGCGCTTGTTCACAAGGTACAGCAGAACAGACAGAACTGTCAGGAACAGAACACCGACGAAACCGGCATTTTTGCGCTCCATCATTTTCGGCTCGGCGCTCCACATCAAGAAGGCTGCTATGTCTTCGGACATTGCCTCAACGGTTGCAGGATGTCCGTCGGCAAATTCAACCTGATCTTCTGCCAGCGGCGGAGCCATGGAAATCCAACCACCGGGGAAGGCCTTGTTCTCATAGAGAACAGTACCGGCTTCTTCCTTTTCTTCACCGGTATAACCATCCAGAAGCGAGGCAATATATTCCGCGCCCCCCATGCCTTTGACCAGCTGGTTGATGCCCAGACCGTAAGGACCATGGAAACCGGCACGGGCCTTCGCCATCAGGCTCAGGTCAGGCGCGCCGACACCGTTGTTGGCCGGGAAGTGGTCGGTCGGGATTGCCGGGCGGAAATCGTCCAGCTCGGGATCGAACACCTCGAAGTTGTCGGCCGCGTAGGTGATGACTTGCTCTTCCGAATACCCCAAATCTTCAAGGGTCCGAAGAGGTACATATTGCAGACCATGACAGGCTGCGCAGACCTCGGTATAGATCTGTAGGCCGCGCTGAAGCTGGTTCTGATCCCAGGTTCCAAACGGTCCCTCGAACGAGAAGTCGAAATCTTCGATGTGCTGCTCACCGCCACCTGCCGCAAAAGTCGAGGCGGGCGCAAGGGCCAAAGCGAACGCGGCACCGATTGCAAGTTTCTTGAACATGTTTCCGGTCCCTCTTCTTACTCGGCCGGCGTGGCGTCGGCGTTTGCCTTGCCATAATGCGCGTTGAAGTCTTCTTCGATGGTTTCCGGCTGCGCCTCGGGTTTTTCGATGACACCCAGGATCGGCAGGATCACGAAGAAATAGGCGAACCAGTAAGCCGAAGCGATCAGCGAGAAGGTCGCATAGGGCTCTTCCGCGGGCATCGCACCCAGCCACATCAAAGCAAAGAAGTCGATGATCAAAAGGTAGAACCACCATTTGAACATCGGACGATACTTGCCCGAACGCACGGTCGAGGTGTCCAGCCAAGGGGCTAGGGCCATGGCCAGGATCGCACCAAACATCGCAATCACACCAAAGAACTTGGCGTCGATGATGCCGCCGGTGATGAAGCTGGCGAACTGAACGACCCAGACTTCGCCAGTGAACGCACGCAGGATCGCGTAGAATGGCAGGAAGTACCATTCAGGGACGATGTGCGCAGGTGTAACCAGCGGGTTGGCTTCGATGTAGTTATCCGGGTGACCCAAGTAGTTCGGCATGTAGCCCACGATGGCCCAGAACACGACCAGAATGACCGCCAGCGCGAACAGGTCCTTGATCACGAAATAGGGCCAGAACGGCAGCGTGTCTTTCTCTGCCTCGGCTTTCGAGCCACGGCGAACCTCAACACCTGTCGGGTTGTTGTTGCCTGTGGTGTGGAAGGCCCAGATATGCACGATCACAAGCGCCGCGATAACAAACGGCAGAAGGTAGTGCAGCGAGAAAAAGCGGTTCAGAGTGGCGTTGTCCACCGCAGGTCCGCCCAGCAACCAGGTCTGGATCGCATCACCAACAAACGGGATCGCACCAAACAGGCCGGTGATCACGGTCGCACCCCAGAAGGACATCTGACCCCAGGGCAGAACGTAGCCCATGAACGCAGTGCCCATCATCATCAGGTAAATGAGCATCCCGATGATCCACGTAATCTCACGCGGGGCTTTGTACGAGCCGTAGAACAGGCCGCGGAAGATGTGGATGTAGACTGCTACAAAGAACAGCGATGCGCCGTTCATGTGCAGATAGCGCAGCATATAGCCGCCGTTCACGTTGCGCATGATGTGTTCGATGCTGGCAAAGGCCAGATCAACATGCGGGGTGTAGTGCATCACCAGAACGATACCGGTGACGATCTGCAACGCCAGGCAGAACGCCAGGACGATGCCCCAGATCCACCACCAGTTCAGGTTCTTGGGGGTTGGGATCATCAGGGTGTCATAAAGCAGGCCGACGATGGGCAGACGGCTGTTCAGCCACTTCTCGCCATTTGTCTTCGGCTCGTAATGATCGTGGGGAATTCCGGACATAAGTTAGGTCTCCCTTAGCCGAGCTTGATGGTGGTGGCGTCTACCCATTCAACGGGCGGAATGGGCAGGTTTTCAGGCGCGGGGCCTTTGCGGATACGACCGGCAAGATCGTAGTGCGAGCCGTGGCAGGGGCAGAACCAACCGCCAAAATCGCCAGCATCGCCAAGCGGCACACAACCCAGGTGTGTACAAACACCCATCTGAACGATCCACGCCCCTTCTCCTTCGCCTTCGGGCGAAGGCATGACGCGATTGGCATCGGTCGCTGGTGCGTCGGCGTTCAAATTGAAGTTGCGAGCCAGCGGGTCAGGCAGCGCGTCGACACCTTCAGCGTCCTGCTCCTGAGCTTCCTGAATCTCGGCACCTGTGCGGTGACGGATGAAAACAGGCTTACCCAACCACTTTGCAGTCAGCTGCGTACCCGGCTCTACCCCGCTTACATCCACACGGATCGAGGACAGCGCCTGGACGTCTGCCGATGGGTTCATTTGATTTACCAGGGGCCAAACGGCAGCCCCGGTGGCAACGACACCTGCGCCGCCAGCGACGTAGTAGAGGAAATCTCTGCGGGTGCCTTCGTGGTCTTCAGCTTGGGACACGAGGTTATCTCCGATTATCTGGCGCCCGCGAACGGGCATAAAGCTCGCGCACCGCACAAGTGCGGCGTCTTAAACGGGGTATCTATCGGGGAGAATAGAGTTCGTCCAGCGCTCTTAAACGCGCAATACGCCGCATCTAAGCATTCATGTCACGGTGAAAGGGCAAAATTTCAATCTCAAATGCAGATTTTAACCCTCAGAGCGGCGAATTGGCGCCAGGCAGGCGGGACGTGATTCGGCATCGACCCGCGCTGGTAGATCCCCAAATTGAAATCTCCTCACCCTATGCGAACGCCGCCGATTTCACGTGCAGCTCTACCTTAGGAACACTGTATTACTTCTATTTTAGCGCGATACGATTCCTCTTAAATTATTACTATAAAATAGATATTTCAAACACGTGATTATCTACCAGAATTCGATTGCACTCTAAACGGGAATGCGTGAAAGGCCACAGGCGCAATATTCCCAGCCGGAGATGTTCAATGCTCAAGATAGCAGCAACCGTAGTTTTTGTTTCGTTTCTGACTTCAGTACAGGCGATCGCAGCCGGCGATCCGGCGAAAGGCGAACAGCTCTATAACAGATGCTCTTCGTGCCATGCGATCATCAAAAATGGCGAGGTTCTGGTCAAAGGCGGCATCACCGGGCCGAATCTCTTTGGCGTAGTTGGCCGCACCGCCGGAACTGAGAACGATTATCTTTATGGAAGTGAACGTTTGCCCATCGGGATGTTCACCGACGACATGATCCGCGCCGGGCAAGAAGGGCTTGTGTGGACTGAAGAAAACATCGCCGCCTATTCTCGGGATCCGATCGGGTTCATCAAGGAATATCTGGATGATGACACCGCCCGCCCGAACATGAGCGTCAAGCTGAAAAAAGGCGCAGATGACATCGCTGCTTATCTCGCCACATTCAGCGCTCAATGAATGGAAGGCGAGAACGCGTGCCTCAGGCCTTGCGCATCAACGAGGCCAAGCGCGCCACCTCGCTGCCAAGTCCTGCTGAGTGCACGTGATCAGCCGCGCGATGTCGCGCCTCATCGGGCTTATTCTGATTCAGCTTCCAAGTGCCGTCGATATCCGAGATCATGAGTCGGCAGGGAACGATCATGCGCATCATTCTATCCAGCGCGTCTGGTGTCATCTTGGACGCCAACCATGGCGGCTTTGGCAGCAGGCGATTTTCAAAGTCTGCCGCCTGCCGGTCGAGCAGATTTCGCAGGTCGTCCGTTGGCCGCATCTCAAGCACTCCAGTCAGATGCACCGCTACATAGTTCCAGGTCGGCACCTGATCATCGACTTCGTACCAGTCAGGCGAGATATACCCATCCGGCCCCAACACAGCGATCTTCGCAGGTTGCGGCTGTTTCAGCGCCCTAACAATCGGATTTGACCGGACCAGATGCAGGTCAGCCGATGAAGCATCCTCGTTCAGAAGAAAGGGAACGTGGCTTAACAACGGTGCATCCGATGTCGACACCGCCAGAACACCAAAGGCGCGGTCACGCGCAAACTCGATGTGACGCTCGCGCGTTTCGGCGCGAAAGGTGGGATTGGGATGCATATTCGTCCTCCTGCCAATTTCTCTTGCAGAAGCGATATCTCCTTGGCAAGGTCCCACTCGTTCTCAGGGCGGGGCGAAATTCCCCACCGGCGGTATGCGGGCATGACCCGTAAGCCCGCGAGCGGCCCCGGTCTCCGGGGTGTCAGCAGATCTGGTGAGAAGCCAGAGCCGACGGTTACAGTCCGGATGAAAGAGAACGTGCAGCACGCCGGTAATGCGGTGTGCCTGCTCGTGATCGCCTTGGGTGACGTGTCTGTTACGAAAGGAGATCATGATGACACACACCCGCTATGCTTTTGTCAAAGCCAACTGGCATTCAGATATCGTGGATCGCGCGCTGGATGGGTTTCTCGAACTAATTCCAGCCGATCAGGTTGATGTATACGACGTTCCGGGCGCTTTCGAGATGCCCCTGCTGGCCCGTGACCTGGCGCAAACGGGGCGCTACGCCGCCGTAGCCTGCGCTGCCTTTGTAGTGGATGGCGGCATCTACCGGCATGACTTCGTCGCACAAGCGGTTGTCGATGGCTTGATGCGGGCCGGGCTCGATTCAGGTGTTCCGGTCCTGTCGGTCTCGCTGACACCGCATCAGTATCAGGAAACGGATCACCACAACGCCATCTATCGCGCGCATTTCATCGAGAAAGGCCGCGAGGCGGCACTTGCAGCGCTTAAGATCAACGCAACCCGCGCCGCGGTGGCTCAAGCCGCCTGATTTATTCCAATCGCGCCGCCCACAGGGCGGCGCTTGCTTCTCTGCAAATGCAAATCCGCTTGAGGACCAAGGCACTCCCCGCTAATCACATCGCTCAAAGGAGCATGCCCCATGTCGATGAACAGTTTTGGCCACCTCTTCCGCGTTACCACCTGGGGTGAAAGCCACGGACCCGCTTTGGGTGCGACCATAGATGGCTGCCCTCCGGGCGTCACGATCGATGAAGGCATGATCCAGCATTGGCTGGACAAGCGCAAACCAGGTCAGAACAAATTCACCACACAGCGGCGCGAACCCGATCAGGTCAAAATCCTGTCTGGTGTTTTCGAAGGCCAGACCACAGGCACACCGGTGCAGTTGATGATCGAGAACACCGATCAGCGCTCGAAAGACTACGGCGACATCATGGACAAGTTTCGTCCGGGACACGCCGACATCACATACTGGCAGAAGTACGGGATCCGTGACTATCGCGGCGGCGGGCGCAGTTCGGCGAGGGAAACGGCATCACGTGTGGCGGCCGGAGGACTCGCGCGTGAGGCTATCCAACAGATCGCTCCGAATGTTCAAATCACCGGTTATATGACCCAGATCGGTCCGCACAAGATCGACCGTGCCAATTTCGACTGGTCGCAGATCGAACAGAATCCATTCTGGGCGCCCGACGCCAAAGCAGCCGAAGATTGGGCCGCTTATCTGGACGACCTGCGCAAATCCGGCAACTCGGTCGGCGCAGTGGTCGAAGTGGTCGCGCGCGGCGTTCCGGCGGGGCTCGGCGCGCCGATTTATGCCAAGTTAGACACTGATCTGGCTGCAGCCATGATGTCGATAAACGCCGTTAAAGGGGTCGAAATCGGTGAAGGCATGGCCGCCGCCGAACTGACCGGCGAGGCCAATGCCGACGAGATTTTCATGGGGCAGGACGGCCCTCAATATAGCTCGAACCACGCAGGCGGTATTCTGGGCGGCATTTCGACCGGCCAGGATGTTGTGGTGCGCTTTGCGGTCAAGCCAACCTCGTCCATTCTGACCACCCGCAAGACCATCACCAAATCCGGCGAAGAGACCGAGATCATTACCAAAGGCCGCCACGACCCCTGCGTCGGCATCCGCGCCGTTCCGGTAGGTGAGGCAATGATGGCTTGCGTGATCCTCGATCACCTGCTCCTGCACCGTGGTCAAATCGGCGAGAACCGTGGACGGATTGGCTGATCTGCGCGCTTCGCTGCGCGCTGTCGTCAGGCAACGGATGCAGACGGATCCGGCGCATGATCTGGCGCACCTGGATCGGGTTTGGGTTAATGCGCAGGCGATTGCGGATGATGAAACCAACCCGCGTGTCTTGCTGGCGGCGTGTTATCTGCATGATCTGATCAACCTGTCAAAAGATGATCCGGATCGGCATCTGGCCTCGATGCGATCCGCCACTAAATCAGAGCCTATTCTTGAAGAATTCGGCTATTCCACCACTGAAATTGGAGCCGTGCAACACGCGATTGCCGCCCATAGCTTTTCGGCTAACATCCCGCCCGAAACACTCGAAGCGCGAATATTACGGGATGCCGATCGTCTGGATGCGTTGGGTGCTATCGGTATCGCCCGCAACTTTTCAGTATCGGGCGCCCTGGGACGCACCCTTTATGACCCGTCAGATCCGTTTGCCGAAAACCGTTTGCCGAATGACCTGATTTTTTCAATCGATCACTGGCAAATAAAACTGCTGCGCTTACCCAATGATATGCTGACCGAAAAAGGCAGGGCCATCGCGCAGGACCGAGCCGCGCGGATGATGAGGTTTCTAAAGGACCTGTCAGAGGAAATTGGAGCTCAGCTTCCACTAGACTGGTCCAATCTCTGATACGGCAACTTTGGCCAGTTGATCTTTCCGCCTCAAAGGCGCAGGTTCGCGACCATGGCGAAATCCTTAACATCGCATCGTCCGGCATTGGCCGTGGCGCTCAAGCTCAGTGCGCTCGTGCTGTTCACGACGATGTCTGCATTGGTCAAGGCTTTGTCAGATGATTTCCCGCCGGGAGAGATGGTGTTTTTCCGCTCGCTTTTCGCGATTCCGGTTATCATCGCCTGGCTGGTCTGGCGAGGAGAGCTGGTGCATGGCTTTGTTGTCAAGAAGCCGATGGGCCATTTCTGGCGCGGGGTTCTGGGAACCTCGGCCATGGGACTGACCTTTACTGGTCTTAGCCTGTTGCCGCTGCCCGAGGTAACCGCCATCGGATATGCAACCCCGATCTTCACGCTGATTCTGGCTGCAATCATGTTGGGCGAGCGGATACGAATGATTCGTATCGGGGCCGTCGCGCTTGGCCTTGTCGGCGTTCTGATCATGATCTGGCCCCGGCTGGGTTCAGGCACTGCCGAAACCGCCGCAACAATAGGTGCGCTTTGCGTGCTGGCTGCAACCGTTGCCCGTGCCTTTGTGCAGATACATATTCGCCAACTGGTACAGGTGGATCATCCCGCCGCAATCGTGTTCTATTTCTCTCTCACAGCGACCTTGCTTTCGGGTCTCACAGTGTTTTGGGGCTGGGTTATCCCGACATGGGAGCAAGCCGCATTGCTGGTGACAATCGGCCTGATCGGCGGAGTGGCGCAGATTCTAGTGACCTCGTCCTACAAGTTTGGACAAGCGTCAATGCTGGCACCTTATGACTACACCACAATGCTGTTCGCCATTGTCATTGGTTATTTCTGGTTCGATGAGTTGCCAACCCTGGTGATGCTGGGCGGCGCGGCGTTGGTGATTGCAGGCAACGTCGTGGTGATCCTGCGTGAACGACAACTTGGCCTTGATCGGACCAAAGCGCGATCAGCAACGGATCCCAAAGCCTGACTTTACCTTTCGCAATCTTTCCCTAGGTTGGGTCGCGATATACCTATGAGGTTTCCCGATGAGCGACGCACAGAACCACAAAGAAAAGATGCAAGAGGTGCAAGCCAAGCACCGCAAGAAAGTCTCGGAAGCGGTCGATCCCGGCCGGGGACTGGTGCTGATCAATACAGGTAAGGGCAAGGGAAAATCCTCGGCTGCATTTGGCGTGGTGATCCGGGCATTGGGCTGGGGCCAGAAAGTGGCTGTGGTTCAGTTCATCAAGGGCAAGTGGAAAACCGGTGAGCGCAGGTTCTTTGAGGAACGCGACCTGGTCACCTGGCACACAATGGGCGAAGGGTTTACCTGGGATACGCAGGACCGCGAGCGCGACATCGCGGCAGCGACTTCGGCCTTCAACAAGGCCTGTGATCTGATGAAAAGCGGCGACTACGATCTGGTTGTCCTCGACGAGATCAATATCGCCCTGCGCTACGAATACCTTTCAGTAGACACTGTTATTGAAGGGCTTCAGACCCGATCAGACAAAACCAGCGTGTTCCTGACTGGCCGGGATGCCCCGCAAGCCCTCAGGGACTATGCGGATCTGGTAACCGAGATGACCGAAGAAAAACACCCGTTCCAAGCCGGCATCAAAGCCCAACGTGGTGTGGATTTCTAGGCCCGCGCACCACCCTCATTCAGCGCGCGCATCGAATCGCGCCTGACTGCGTACATCGTTGCGGCTGAGCGTTCTTCGAGCGCCCGGCAGCGCTCGGCGTTGCAGGTCTTGTGATCGAGATAGGCCGCGACTTCTGAGGTTAGCGCGTCGCAATCACACGATGCACAGCAGGGATCGGCCATCAGTTCTTCAAATCGATCACGCAATCGCGGGCTCCTTTGGTCGTTCCCGGGGCGATGGCGGGCTTTCACATCTGCTTTTGCTGAGCCCACAGATCGCCCCGGAACCAGTTGCTTGATGGTGTCATCTGGCGTTGCGCTATATCTGATGGTTTTTGTCGGAAAATTCAAGCCTGAAAATCTGATGCAACAGGGGCGACCCATTGGGCAAATTTGGCCTTATTAGTGTCTAAAACAAAAAAGGGCCATCCGGATGCCCGCATGGCCCAGCTGATCGCTACGGTTCTGACTCACTTCAAGCAATAGTGCTCTGTTCGGGCGCGCTGAGCGAGATCACCACAACGACTGCGGCCCCGTTCACCCAGTAGAACAACGCATCAAGCCCAGAAAATCCAAACAGGCTGGGCGCAAACAGGAACGTGACGCCGACAAGCAGATCAACAGCCAAGTGGAACTTGTATGGCAGAACCCGCCAAATCCCAAGGTGATGGTCTGTCAGAACGGTCAGTACGAATGCTGCAATGCCGGTCACAACGGACAGCCAGAGTGCCAGCGGGTTGGACTGGCCCAGCCCCAGTACAAAAGGCAAAACCATCAGCGCAATCGCAACCGGGTAGTCAAGATAGGCATGGACAGAGCGGGTGACAAAACGCAGGGACATGTGAACTTCCTTTCTTCAATCAGTGATGATCAAAGATTAGGGGCGCGCGATTGAACGCAACATCTCAGTTCGTTTTGCATTTATTGCAGATCGTTCAATTGATCAGTACGATTAGTGCATCGCACGGTACGCGGCGGGCGACAGTCCGACCTGCTTCTTGAACACGCGTGAAAACGCAGCCTCGGACGCGTATCCCACTTCTGCTGCGGCATCCGCAACGTTCCAGCGATTTTCGGTCAACCCATGGCACGCGATCTGCATCCGCCAGTCCGTCAGGTACTGCATCGGGGTAGTCCCCATCTTTTGTGAGAAAAGCTGCGCAAATGCGGTGCGTGACATTGCTGCTTCTCGCGCGAGCATCGCAACGCTCCACTCCTGCGCCGGAGACTGGTGAAATGCTGTCAGCGCCCGCGAGATGCGCGGATCGGCAAATCCGGCAAGCGCGGCATCATGAGGACTTTGATGTTCAAGGTATGCCCGGATCGCTTGCGCAAACAGCACTTCGGACAGTTTCAGCGCGATCAGGTCACCGCCGATACGAGCACCGGACACTTCAGATCCGATCATACGCAATGTCGCCTCGATCCAGGCACCCGCTTCTTCACCGTAATTCTCGATCAGTATAAAAGGTGGCAACCGGTCGATCAGCATATGACCGGTTCCGTTTCGCCCGGCTGGCCCGGTGAATGAGAAATGTCCGCAAATCAGTTGCGTATCGCGCTCGTCTTCCTCACCGCCATAAACCAGGACACCATCGCCTTTGTAGCCTGACAGCTCTAACACCCGCTCAAGGGGCAAGGCATCATAGGGTTTGACTTCATTACACAGCAGCGCATGCGGCGCACCGTGGGGAATAAGAATCAGATCACCCTGCCGCAACCGCAAGGTCTCGCCGGTTGTTGGCAGGTGCACCTTCAATTCACCGCGTTGCACAAAGTGAAACCGGGCCACGTTCTCGAAGCCCGGCACCTGTATCCCAAACGGCGGAGTAAAGGATGTGCGGAAATAAAATGTGCCACGCAGAGACAGGCGTGTAAGGATATCGCTGAGAAGATCTAACATGAGCCAACGATACGGCTTGGCCCGGCAGCGTCCATACCTTCGAACGATCTGCATGCATATTTGCATGATCTGCAATCAAAACCCCCGCCTGAGCGGGGGTTCAATACGGTGTTAACTTACGCGCGGACCAATTTCTCGTAATCTTCGGCGATTTCGCGGGTCAGATCGCCAACCTCGAAGGTATAATCGCCTATCTGCCCGACAGGTGTAACCTCGGCTGCAGTGCCAGTCAGCCAGCATTGCTCGAAATCGGCCATCTCCTCGGGACGGATCCGACGTTCATGAACAGTGATGCCCTTGTCTTTCAGCATCTGGATCACCGTCTGACGAGTGATGCCGTTGAGGAAGCAATCGGCCAGCGGGGTGTGCACTTCGCCATCCTTAACGAAGAAGACATTTGCCCCCGTCGCCTCGGCGACGTTGCCATTATAATCCATGAACAAAGCGTCCGAGCAGCCTTTGGCCTCAGCTTTGTGTTTGGAAATGGTGCAGATCATGTAAAGACCTGCTGCCTTGGCATGGACTGGAATGGTTTCCGGACTGGGTCGTTTCCACTCGGCAATGTCCAACTTGGCGCCTTGCATCTTAGCGTCACCGTAATAGGCACCCCAAGGCCAAACAGCGATGGCCATCCGAACCGGGTTCTTGGCGGACGCCACACCCATATCCTCGCCCGAACCGCGCCAGACCAGCGCACGTACATACGCATCTTGAAGACCACTGGCTTTGAGCGCTTCTTCCTTGGCGGCCTCGATCTCATCGACCGAGTATGGCATCGGCATATCCAGCGCCTCTGCCGACGCGATCAGGCGTTCGGAATGTTCGCGGCTCTTGAAGATCTTGCCGTTGTAAGCGCGCTCACCCTCGAACACCGAAGACGCATAATGCATCGCGTGGGACAGGATGTGCACATTGGCCTCACGCCAGGGCACCAATTCGCCATCCATCCAGATGACACCGTCGCGATCGTCATATCCAGCCATGCGAAACCTCCTGAACCGGTCGATATTTCCAAATGTTGCGCCGTTTAGGTCCGTATCGGACACAATGTTGCGCAAAAACTGCGATTCGATACCTGTGCGCTCTTGGAATGTCAATAAGGCTGACATAAAGTCAGATTATATTGCGAATGAGGCCCAACATGACCGACATCCGTCCCGCCCCGGTCTTTGGCGGAGAAAGCCTGTTGTTTCTGACAGATGAACAACTGAGGCAGGGCATCGAGGCCATGTTTTTTGCCTATCGAGGTTTTACCGCTGATCCTGATCGCATCCTGACTGAATTGGCCTATGGCCGGGCGCATCACCGGGCCATCCACTTCATCAACCGTGCGCCGGGAACAACCGTCAATAATTTGCTGGCCATATTGGGTGTCACGAAGCAATCGCTGAACCGCGTCTTGCGCAGCCTGATTGAAGATGGGTTGGTCGAAAGCCGGGTCGGGACAGTGGACAAACGAGAACGCCACCTATTTCTGACGGATAAGGGAAAGGCACTCGAGGCCAAACTATCTGACGCCCAGCGCGCCCGGATGCGTGCGGCCTACAAAGATGCGGGCCCCGAAGCGGTGGCCGGGTTTCGCAAAGTGCTTGAAGCGATGATGGATGCTGATATGCGTCGTGCATATACGAAACTGCGGGATACGACTTCATGAGCGAAATGGACGCCCATCTTCTGATCGTCGACGATGACGAGCGTATTCGTGATTTGCTCAAGAAATTCCTGATGCGCAGCGGTTTTCTTGTAACCGCGGCGCGGGATGCAGCGCACGCACGGCGGGTTTTGTCGGGGCTCGATTTCGACTTGATTGTACTGGATGTGATGATGCCCGGCGAAGACGGCGTTAGCCTGACCCGATCCCTGCGCGACACCCATTCCACCCCGATCCTGCTTTTGACGGCCAAGGGCGAGACCGAGCATCGGATTGCCGGGCTTGAGGCGGGTGCGGATGACTATCTGGCCAAGCCATTCGAGCCGAAAGAGTTGCTGCTGAGGATCAACGCCATTCTGCGTCGGATGCCAGAGACACCTGCACAGGACACGGCGGCGAAGATTCTACATCTTGGGCCCATTCGCTATGATATCGAACGCGGTGAGATGTGGCAGGGCGAAGACCCGGTGCGCCTAACCGCGACCGAAAGCCAGTTGATGAAAATATTCTCGGCTCAACCCGGCGAACCGATCAGCCGTGCCAAGCTGGTCGAAGATCTAGGGCGTGACAAAGGTCAGGCACAGGAGCGCGCTGTGGACGTACAGATCACCCGCTTGCGTCGTAAGCTTGAGCAAGATCCGAAGCAACCCCGGTATCTGCAGACCGTACGGGGTGCAGGGTATATGTTGGCACCGGATTGATTTTGCCGCTACGCGGCGATTTTAAGCCTTCGGCGAAGGTATTTTTAGCCAGATGAAAATGGGATCCTGATGAAAACCGCCCTATTGACCCATGCAGATTGTTTGAACCATGTGACACCTGAGGGACATCCGGAACGGGTGGCGCGGTTAGAGCATATCCTGCATGCGCTTGAGGGGCTGGATCTTCAGCGTGTGACGGCGCCGTTGGCGGCGGATGATGATCTGCTAAGGGTGCATCCGCAGAACCATATCAGCGATATTCTCGACCATAGGCCCCCGGATGGGTTCAAGCAGATTGATGGGGATACGTTCATGTCTCCGGGATCTGTTGATGCAGCCTATCGTGCGGCAGGTGCCGCCGTGCGGGCCGTTGATATAGTTCTGGGCGGCGAAGCGCCGAACGCGTTTTGCGCTATTCGGCCTCCGGGGCATCATGCCGAGACCGAGACGGCCATGGGGTTCTGCCTGTTTGGGAATGCCGCGCTGGCTGCAAAGCACGCGTTGGATCATCACGGGTTGAACCGCGTGGCAGTGGTGGATTTCGACGTGCATCATGGCAATGGCACGCAAGACCTGCTGTGGGATGAGAAACGCGCTTTGGTGATTACCAGCCAGCAGATGCCCTTATGGCCGGGCTCGGGCCGCCCGGATGAGACCGGTGCTTATGAGACCGTTTTGAACATACCACTGGCTCCGGGCACGGGTGGGGCCGAGATGCGGGCAGCCTATGAGGCGCAAGCCTTTCCGCGTCTGCGGGCGTTCAGGCCGGAACTGATCATTATATCCGCTGGGTTTGATGCGCATCAGGATGATCCGTTGGCCAATCTCAATTGGTCCACTGGCGATTTCGCCTGGATCACGGCGGAGCTGTGCAAGATTGCCGATGAAGTGTGTGATGGCCGTATCGTCTCGACTCTGGAAGGCGGTTATGATCTGAACGCATTGGCCGAGGCGACACGCGCCCATGTGGAAGAACTGATAAAGGCAGCACGATGACCGATACCCCAGTTGAACAGATGACGTTCGAACAAGCGATGAAAGAGCTTGAGGCCGTGGTTGGCCAGTTGGAACGTGGTGATGTGGCGCTGGATCAATCGATTGCGCTGTACGAACGTGGCGCCGCATTGAAGAAGCGCTGCGAGGATGAGCTGAAGCGTGCTGAGGAAAAAGTGGCCGCGATCACTCTGGACGCAGGTGGTCAGCCAACCGGGACGACGCCTGTCGAAGGTCAGTAAATGTTTCGTGAAAAGCTGGCACAGGATGCCGCGCTGATTCAGAGCCATTTCGATCTGGTTCTGAGCGCGCTGGATGATCTGGATGTGACACGGGCCATGGCCTATGCCACCGAGGGCGGCAAGCGTCTGCGAGGGTTTATGGTATTGGAAAGCGCGCGGTTGCTTGGCGTCGATACAGCTCGGGCAATCTGGCCAGCGACGGGTATCGAAGCGCTGCATGCATACTCTCTGGTCCATGACGACCTGCCTTGCATGGATGATGACGACCTGAGGCGTGGACGCCCGACGGTGCACGTGAAATGGGATGAGGGCACCGCCGTTCTGGCCGGGGATGCGCTGCAGACACTTGCGTTTGAGCTTTGCGCTCGGCCAGAGGTTGGAAACGCTGAAATACGCGCTGAATTGGCTCTAACACTGGCAAAAGCGAGCGGCGCACAGGGTATGGTTCTGGGTCAGGCGCTGGATATCGCCGCTGAGACGGCGGCGGAGCCGCTGACACTGGATGAGATTACACATCTGCAAGCGGGCAAGACCGGTGCGTTGATCGAATGGTCCGCCTGCGCGGGTGCGCGATTGGCGCAGGCCGATCCCACCCCCTTGCGCCAATATGCCCAGGCGCTTGGGCTTGCCTTTCAGATCGCGGATGACATTTTGGATGTCGAAGGAGATGCCGAAAAGGCCGGAAAGCGGCTGCAGAAAGACGCCGAGGCGGGCAAGGCGACCTTTGTCTCGCTACTGGGTCTGGACGCCGCCAGATCCCGTGCAATTGAGCTTGTGGAACAGGCTTGTGCTGCGCTGGACGAACATGGCTCCGCTGCAGAAACCTTGAAGCAGGCTGCCCGCTTCGTTATTGCCCGGGACAGCTAAGCCAGGAACGCCAAATGTCTGACCGCCCGAATACGCCCTTGTTGGACCTTGTGAGCCGCCCAGCGGATCTGAAGCAGTTTTCAGATGCGCAGTTGCATCAGGTCGCACATGAGTTGCGGGCCGAGACGATTTCAGCAGTGTCGGTGACCGGAGGGCATCTGGGCGCGGGTCTGGGTGTCGTCGAGCTGACCACGGCGTTGCACGCGGTATTCGACACGCCACGAGACAAGATCATCTGGGACGTAGGTCACCAGTGTTATCCGCACAAGATTCTGACAGAACGCCGGGACCGAATTCGCACCCTGCGCACAAAAGACGGCCTAAGCGGATTCACCAAGCGCAGTGAAAGCGCCTATGATCCATTCGGCGCTGCACATTCCAGTACCTCAATCAGTGCCGCGCTAGGCTTTGCTGTCGCGCGTGATCTAGGCGGCGTTACGCCTGAAGGGCTGGGCGATGCGATCGCTGTGATCGGCGATGGCTCTATGTCCGCCGGTATGGCCTTTGAGGCGATGAATAATGCAGGCCATCTGAAGAAACGCTTGATCGTAATTCTCAATGACAATGAGATGAGCATTGCACCACCAGTGGGCGCCTTGTCGAACTATCTATCGCGCATCTATGCCGAAGAACCATTTCACGATCTGAAAGCTGCTGCCAAAGGTGCGGTATCGTTGCTGCCGGAACCCTTCCGCGAAGGGGCAAAGCGCGCCAAGGATATGCTGAAAGGCATGGCTATGGGTGGGACGCTATTTGAAGAGCTCGGCTTTTCCTATCTCGGCCCCATCGACGGGCATGATCTGGACCAGTTGCTGCCGGTTCTGCGTGCGGTCAAGGCGAAGGCAAGCGGACCGATCCTGATCCATGTGTTGACCAAGAAAGGCAAGGGGTATGCCCCCGCCGAACAGGCCCGCGACAAGGGTCACGCGACCGCCAAGTTCGATGTGGTGACGGGCGAGCAGAAAAAGGCGCCTTCGAACGCGCCTTCCTATACCTCGGTCTTTGGCAAGACACTGGTCGATGAAGCAGCGCGGGATGACAAGATCGTCGCGGTTACAGCCGCGATGCCGGACGGGACCGGGCTGAACCTGTTTGCCGAGCGCTATCCGTCGCGCTGTTTCGACGTAGCGATTGCCGAACAGCATGGCGTGACCTTCTCGGCTGCGTTGGCCGCCGGGGGGATGAAGCCTTTCTGTGCGATGTATTCAACCTTCCTGCAGCGTGGCTATGATCAGGTTGTGCATGATGTGGCGATCCAACGCCTGCCGGTGCGATTTGCCATCGACCGTGCGGGTCTGGTTGGGGCAGACGGTGCGACCCATGCGGGGTCGTTTGATATTGCTTACATGGCCAACCTTCCGGGTATGGTTGTCATGGCGGCTGCAGATGAGGCCGAATTGATGCACATGGTCGCCACTGCGGCGGCACATGACGATGGCCCGATCGCTTTCCGGTATCCTCGCGGCGAAGGAGCGGGCGTTGATCTGCCCGAGCGCGGAGAAGTATTGGAGATCGGCAAGGGCCGATTGATCCAGAAAGGTGCCCGGGTGGCGCTGCTGTCTTTCGGTACGCGGCTGGCCGAAGTGCAGAAAGCAGCAGAGGCGCTGTCGGCGCGCGGGATCAAGCCCACCATCGCCGATGCACGCTTTGCCAAACCGCTGGATCGGGACCTGATCCTTGATCTGGCTGCCAATCACGAGGCACTGATCACCATCGAGGAAGGGGCCATCGGCGGCTTTGGCAGCCATGTTGCGCAATTGCTTGCGGATGAGGGCGTGTTTGACGAAGGGTTGAAGTATCGCTCGATGGTGCTGCCGGATATCTTCATCGATCAGGCGAGCCCGGCGGATATGTACGCCGTCGCAGGAATGAACGCAGAACAGATCGAGGCAAAGGTGCTTTCGGTTCTTGGCGTTGCTACAATCGGTGAGAAACGCGCCTGATATTCGGGTGTTGCCGCCCCTGGATGCTGAAAAAATAAGCAGTTCAAAAATGATCTAGGTCAATTCCTTACACGCTGTGCTACGCTAACACCCGAGTCAGGCAGGCCAACCCCTGTCGATCACTCAAAGGTCGCGAGCGAATGAACAAGCTAGCCAGCCGACGCGCATTCCTGAAAGGGAAAGTGCTGCGCGAGGATACATCAGCCATCCACCCACCGGGTGCGGTGACCGAGTTTCTTGAGCTTTGCACCCAATGCGACGAATGCCGCGAGGCCTGCCCTGAAGATATCATCCGTTTCGACGCGCAAGGCTGGCCTGTTGTGCAATTGGATGCAGGCCCCTGCACTTTTTGCGGTGATTGCGCCAACGCTTGCCCGACCGGGGCGCTGAATCCTGAACACGTGGCCGATTGGCCTTGGCGCGCTGCGGTGTCGGCCTCTTGCCTGTCGATGAATGGTGTCAGTTGTCGGGTCTGTCAGGATGTCTGCGACCACAATGCGATCCGCTTTCGGCTGCAAACCGGTGGTCGTGCTGAACCGCAACTTGACACCGATATTTGTACCGGCTGTGGCGCTTGTGCCAGCGCCTGTCCTGCCGGTTCTGTCAGCTTTGAACGCCACACCCCGCCCACTCAGGAGGTAGCCTTATGAATATCTGTGGATGCCTCGTCCATGTAACCCCCGAAACCACGCAGAGTGCACAGGCCGCGATTGCAGGTACAAACGGGGCAGAAGTTCACGCGGCATCCGAGGATGGCCGCATTGTTGTTGTGGTCGAGGATACGCCGGAAAAAATGGCGTCCGAGACGATCATGGATCTGCACCAGATCCCGGGTGTGATCTCTCTGACCCTGACCTACCACCATTTCGAAGACCTCGCGGAGACCCGTCCGCACCTTAACGCTTCTCGCCAGATCTAAAGCCGGAGACCCATGTCATGACCATCTCTGAATCCCGCCGGACCTTTTTGAAATCAACCGCCGCCGCTGCGACAGCATCAGCCGCAGGACTTCCCCTTGCGACCGGACAAGCCAGCGCTCAGGTCGGCAACCCTGATATCCGTTGGGACAAAGCCGCCTGCCGGTTCTGCGGCACCGGATGCTCGGTTCTGGTTGGCACCAAAGACGGGCGCGTGGTCGCCACGCAAGGCGACCCGGATGCGCCGGTGAACCGCGGTCTGAACTGTATCAAGGGCTATTTCCTGTCCAAGATCATGTACGGCAAAGACCGCCTGACCACGCCGATGCTGCGCAAAACCAACGGCGAATATGACAAGAACGGTGAATTCGAACCCGTCAGCTGGGACGAAGCCTTCGACGTCATGGCTGCCAAGTGGAAAGAGGCATTGGCCAAGAAAGGCCCGACCAGTGTCGGCATGTTCGGCTCGGGCCAGTGGACCGTTTGGGAAGGCTACGCCGCTGCCAAACTGATGAAGGCTGGTTTCCGGTCCAACAACATCGACCCGAACGCGCGCCACTGTATGGCCTCGGCGGTTGTCGGCTTCATGCGCACCTTCGGCATTGATGAACCAATGGGCTGCTATGACGATTTCGAGCACGCAGACACATTCGTGCTCTGGGGCTCGAACATGGCCGAGATGCACCCGATTCTGTGGTCACGCCTGACCGACACACGTCTGACCAAACCGGGATCCGAAGTGCATGTACTGTCGACCTATGAACACCGCTCGTTCGAGTTGGCCGACAATGGAATGGTCTTTGCGCCGCAGACCGATCTGGCGATCCTGAACTATATCGCCAACTACATTATCCAGAACGGCGCGGTGAACGAAGAGTTCGTCAACAAACACGTCAACATCACCAAGACCGCCACCGATATTGGCTATGGACTGCGCGATAACAACCCGCTGCAGGAAGAGGCAGAGAATCCAAACTCTGGCAAGATGGAGCCGATCAGCTTCGAAGAATATGCCGAAGCGGTATCGGAATACACGCTGGAATACACATCGGAACTCTCCGGTGTTCCTGCCGCTCAGCTTGAGCGTCTGGCCCAGCAATATGCCGACCCCAACCGCAAAGTGATGAGCCTGTGGACCATGGGCTTCAATCAGCATACTCGCGGATCGTGGGTGAACTCGCTGATGTACAATGTGCACCTGCTGGTGGGTAAGATTTCCGAACCCGGAAACTCGCCCTTCTCGCTCACCGGTCAACCTTCGGCCTGTGGTACGGCACGTGAGGTCGGAACCTTCGCTCACCGTCTGCCGGCTGATATGGTTGTGGCAAACGATAAACACCGCGAGATTTGCGAGACCGCGTGGAAAATTCCTGCGGGCACCATCCCACCCAAACCCGGATTCCACGCCGTTTTGCAGCACCGCAAGCTGAAGGACGGCGATCTGAATGCCTATTGGGTGCAGTGCACCAACAACATGCAGGCCGCGCCCAATATCAACGAAGAAGGCTATCCCGGCTATCGCAACCCGGAGAACTTCATTGCCGTCTCCGATCCCTATCCTACTGTAACAGCCCTGTCGGCTGACCTGATCTTGCCTACCGCCATGTGGGTCGAGAAGGAAGGCGCCTATGGCAACGCCGAGCGTCGCACCCAATTCTGGCGGCAACAGGTCAAAGCTCCGGGCGAAGCGAAATCCGATCTGTGGCAGTTGATGGAGTTCTCCAAACGCTTCACCGTTGAAGAGGTTTGGGGCGAGGAACTGCTGGCGACCATGCCAGAACATCGTGGTAAGACCATGTATGACGTGCTGTTCGCCAATGGCACGATCGACAAGTTCCCGCTGTCAGAGACCGCAGAAGGATTCGACAACGACGAGTCCGAGCACTTTGGCTACTACGTGCAAAAGGGCCTGTTCGAGGAATATGCCGAGTTTGGGCGCGGCCACGCGCACGATCTGGCCCCATTCGAAACCTACCACCAGGCGCGTGGCCTGCGCTGGCCAGTCGTGGATGGTAAGGAAACACTGTACCGCTTCCGAGAAGGCTATGATCCGTATGTGCCTGAAGGCGAAGACGTGAAATTCTATGGCCATAAGGACGGCAAGGCCAAGATCATCTTCGCGCCATACGAACCCGCCCCCGAGGTACCGGATGAGGAATTCAACCTGTGGCTCTGCACCGGGCGTGTGCTGGAACATTGGCATTCAGGTTCGATGACCCGCCGCGTGCCCGAATTGCACCGCTCCTATCCCGCCGCCGTTGTCTACATGCACCCGGATGATGCGCGCGAGCGTGGTCTGCGGCGCGGACAGGAGATCGTTCTGTCTACCCGCCGCGGCGAGGTCAACAGCCGTGTCGAAACCCGAGGCCGGAACAAAGTACCGCGTGGTCTGGTGTTCATGCCGTGGTTCGACGAAGGCCAGCTAACCAACAAGCTGACGCTAGACGCAACCTGCCCGCTGTCGAAAGAGACCGACTTCAAGAAATGCGCCTGTAAGGTCGAGCGCGCGTAAAAGGCTGGCAAGGCAAAGGTCGTCCCCATGTCTCGTGTTGGCACACCCCTTTCGCCGCAGCGGCGCCGGTTCCTGCAGGACTCGGCGCGCGCAGCGGGTGGCTGCGTCGCAGCAGGGTCCTTGCTGGCCTGGCTGGCGCGGGACGCACGGGCGTTGCCGGCCGAAGCATTGCGACCTCCCGGTGCCTTGCCGGAAAAAGACTTTCTATCAGCCTGCATTCGCTGCGGTTTGTGCGTGCGGGAATGTCCCTATGACACGCTGAAACTGGCCGAGCTGGGTGTCGATGCGGTGGCCACCGGCACGCCGTATTTCACCGCCCGTGATGTTCCCTGCGAGATGTGCGACGACATCCCCTGCGTCGCGGCCTGCCCGACCGGTGCACTGGACCCCGGGCTGGACAATATCGACGACGCCAAGATGGGCGTGGCCGTTCTGGTCGATCAGGAAAACTGCCTGAACTTCCTCGGCCTGCGCTGCGACGTCTGCTATCGCGTATGCCCCGTCATCGACGAGGCAATCACGCTAGAAACCGAGCATAATGCCCGCTCAGGCAGCCACGCGATCTTCATTCCGACCGTTCACGCCGATCATTGCACCGGCTGCGGCGTTTGCGAGAAAAGCTGCGTTCTTCCTGAAGCCGCAATTAAGGTTTTGCCCGCCCGACTGGCCCGGGGCAGCAGCGCCGACCATTACCGCAAGGGCTGGGAAGAGAAAGAAGCCAAAGGCGCGCCCGTCGTCGAAGGTATCATCGATTTGCCTGATCGCCTGCCGGGACCGGGCACCGATAACCTTGTCGCACCGGGCGGGTTTGAGCCCAGCTTCAAATTGCCGGAGGTCACTCAATGACCGTCCGCACAAACATGCCGCTGGGGCATGAAGCTATCGCCGCCAAAGGTTGGCTGAGTGCCCATAAATACCTGCTGCTGCGCCGCGCCAGCCAGGTGTTCTTCCTGGTACTGTTCCTGTTGGGCCCGTGGTTCGGCCTCTGGATCGTGCAGGGCACTCTGGCCGGGTCGCTGACCCTAGGCGTACTGCCCCTGACCGATCCGTTTGTCTTTCTGCAAAGTCTGATCGCAGGGCACTGGCCCGAGCTGACCGCCGCCATTGGTGCCGTCATCGTTCTGGTTACCTACGCGCTGGTCGGAGGCCGCGTCTATTGCTCGTGGGTCTGCCCGATCAACCCTGTAACCGACGGCGCGCACTGGCTGCACCGCAAGCTGGGCCTGCAAAAAGGCTGGCAGCCCAAACGCGGAACGCGGCTGTGGATCATGGCCACCGTGCTGGTCGTGTCCGGCCTGACCGGCGCAATTGCATGGGAACTGGTCAACCCGATCACCATGCTGCATCGCGGACTGATCTTTGGCATGGGCTTCGTCTGGGCGATGGTCGCCGCGATCTTCCTGTTTGACTTGCTTGTCTCGCGCCATGGGTGGTGCGGCCATGTCTGCCCCGTAGGCGCATTCTACGGACTGGTGGGCAGCAAGGCGATGCTGCGGGTCAGCGCCGCCAATCGCAACGCCTGTGACGATTGCATGGACTGCTACGCGGTTTGCCCGGAAAACCATGTGATCTCTCCGGCGCTGAAAGGCAAAGACAACCCGCTGATCCTGTCGCCCGACTGCACCAATTGCGGTCGCTGCATCGATGTCTGCGCTGAAGACGTTTTCAAATTCACCCATCGGTTCGACGCCCTGACCGTCGCGCCACCGGAATCAACCGCCGCGCCCCAGCCGCGCGCCTCAAGACCTTTTTGAAGGAGTGAGAAGATGAAAAAGCCGATCCTAGTGGGCCTTGCCCTGATCCCGCCGCTGCTCCTCGGTGGCCTGGCCCTCGCGCAGTCTGCCGGAGTTAACAGCCTACGCGGTGCCGAAGTCGATGAGCCCGCCGTTCTGGATCAGGTGCATCGGACAGTCGAAGGCCGAATGCAGCGTAATTATCGCCAGCAGCCGCCGCTGATCCCACATTCGATCGAACAGTACCAGATCGACCTGCGCACCAATCAGTGCCTCTCCTGCCATGACTGGACCAAGGCTGGTGAGCGCAACGCTCCGACGTTGTCGATGACTCACTATCTGGACCGCGAAGGGCGAGAGTTGGATCAGATCGCCGGCACACGGTATTTCTGCAATCAGTGCCACGTGCCGCAGGCCGATGCGCTGCCGCTGGTCGACAACACTTTTGAACCTTCCTCCGGAAACTAAACTCAGGTCGAAAAGGAGAGCGTGACATGTCCGACTCCCAAGAAAAACAAGGGCTCATCCGGCGCCTCTGGACCTGGTTCTGGAGCCCGATCGCCGTCCTCAGTGTCGGCTTTACACTACTGGCCGGGTTTCTGGCAGGCATCCTGTTCTGGGGTGGGTTCCACTGGGCACTGGAATTGACCAACACGGAAGAGTTCTGCGTATCCTGCCACACGATGGAAACCAATCTGGGCGAATATCGGGAAACGGTCCATTACAATAACGATTCCGGCGTGCGGGCCATCTGTTCCGATTGCCACGTCCCGGACGAGTGGAACCACAAGATCAAGGCCAAGATCATGGCCGTGAAGGACGTCTACCACGAACTGGCAGGCACCATCAGCACGAAAGAGAAGTATGAGGACCATCGTCTTTCCATGGCGTCGGCCGTATGGAAGAAGATGAAGGAATCCGACAGCCGGGAATGCCGCAACTGCCACAACTTTGACTATATGGACTTCACCCTTCAGGAAACCCGCGCAGCCAGCGAACACCAGCGCGCAATCGACACCGGCATGACCTGCATCGATTGCCACCAGGGCATCGCACACAGTCTCCCACCCAACTATTTGGAAACGTATGAGAAGATTGCGAAAGAGGTAGATGGTGAGGTTCTGCAGGAACACGCTGCAGCATCAGGGGACGACATCCGCGCGTTCCTGAACAAAAGCTCGGAACAAGGTGGGGACTGAGATGTTAGAGATACTTGGAACCATCGGCGGTAACGTACTGGGTCTGCCCGGCATTCTGGGTCTGGCACTGGGAATGATGACGCGCCAATACTGGTTGGGTGCACTGATGGGTGGATTGGTTGGCCTAATCGCGCCTCTGCTCTTTGCCGGTTGGCAGATTTCCCACGTTGGAACGATAGCGCTGCTGATCGCAATTATCGTTGGTCTCTGCGCCGGAAGTCTGGGCACCGCCATTCGCCGCAAGGGCGCAACCGTCTGAAGTGGTTGGTCGGGCCCGGCGGCAATTCCGGGGTCACCGCCCCCAGTTTTCCGCCGGATCGCTTTCCGCATAGTCCCGCAAAAGCGCGATATCCGAGATTTCGGCGTGGTTGCGGTTGATCTTCACACCCACCGCCTTGAGCCGCGAAAACGCCCGGCTCAGGCTTTCCGGCTTCATCCCCAGACGGCCTGCGATGAGCATCTTGTCGTAGGGCAGCAAAACCTCGCATCCGCCTTTGTCGCTGTCGCAGAGATTCAACAAAAACTCGGCCACGCGTTGCGCTCCGGTCTGAGCCTTGAGTTGCTCTAGCTGCGCCACCAACGAGTGAAGATGGGTAAAGGTCGCGGCCAGAATAGAAATACCGATCTCAGGGTCCTCTCTCATCAAAGAGATCAGGATCGGACTGGGGATATGCATGACATCACAGGCCGATACGGCCTCGGCGGATACAGGATAGGGAACGTTACGCAGAGCTACGGCCTCACCGAAGCTGTCACCACGTTTGAAGACGCTCACGACGGCTTCGGCCCCGGTGGGGGTCATGCGGAACAGCTTGACCCAACCCTCAAGCACGACGTGGATGGCCTGCGCTTTTTCCTCCTGCAGGAATATTGTCTCACCACGGTCATACTGACGCCAGATCGCGTGGCTCAGCAGTGTTTCCACATGCTGTTCCGGTAAACTGCGCAGCAGCAGCGACTGACGTGCGATCGCTTTTTGTGCTTCGTGAGACAAGAGAATACCCCTGTTATTTCCTGCCGGCGCATGGGCGCGGTCGGTCCATCCCTGTTCCACGCTATGCCAGAGCCGGCAGTTGTGCACCATAGTTTTATGTTGTCTAAACTTGACTATTGTCATGTTGCGGCTTGGTTCGCTGCCCTATTCTCGGCTCAAAGCCAGTATTCCGGGGAGCACGTAACATGGACTACGAGCGTTATTTCAATCAAAGCCTCAGTGACCTTCGGGATGAAGGGAACTATCGTGTTTTCATAGACTTGCAACGTCGCTGTGGCTCTTTCCCGAACGCACGTCAGACGGATGGATCTGTCCAGCGAAATGTGCGGATCTGGTGTTCGAATGACTATCTTGGCATGGGTCAGCACCCATCTGTTATCGATGCAATGCATGACGCATTGGATCGCTGTGGCGCGGGGGCCGGGGGCACGCGAAACATATCAGGCACCACTCACGACCACGTGCTGCTTGAGGCCGAACTGGCCGATCTGCATGGAAAGGAAGCCGCGCTTCTGTTTACTTCCGGGTATGTTTCGAATTGGGCAGCCCTTGGCACTCTCGCCGCGAAAATCCCCGGCCTGATCGTATTCTCTGATGCACTGAACCATGCCTCGATGATCGAAGGCATCCGCCACTCGCGGGCGCAGAAGGTGATCTGGAAACACAACGATCTGGATGACCTTGAAACCAAACTGGCCGCAGCTGATCCCGATGCGCCAAAGATGATCGCGTTCGAGTCGGTCTATTCGATGGATGGTGACATCGCCCCCATCAAAGAGATTTGCGATCTCGCCGACAAATACGGCGCGATGACCTATCTGGATGAGGTTCATGCCGTTGGCCTCTATGGGCCACGCGGCGGTGGTATCGCTGAACGAGAAGGCCTCATGGATCGCCTGACGGTGATCGAAGGCACGCTTGGTAAAGCGTTCGGTGTGGTGGGCGGGTATATTGCTGCCTCGGCTGCGCTGTGCGATTTCGTGCGCAGCTTCGCCAGCGGGTTTATTTTTACCACCGCCCTGCCACCATCGATCGCGGCCGGGGCCGCGGCCTCGATCCGGCATTTGAAACAATCGAATGCTGAACGCGACCTGCAGAAAGCCCGTGTATCGCAGGTTCGGGCTCGTTTGGATGCGGAAGGTATTCCTCATATTCCTAACCCCAGCCACATCATCCCGGTGATGGTTGGCGATCCGGTGAAGTGCAAGTTCATCTCGGACACGCTGCTGGAAGAGTTCGGCATCTACATTCAGCCGATCAATTATCCCACCGTACCAAAAGGGACCGAGCGTCTGCGGATCACGCCGTCTCCGGTACATACGGATGAGGATATCGAGCATCTGGTTGGCGCGCTGTCCACCCTCTGGCAACGCTGTCAGATTGCGCGCATGCCGATGGCAGCCCAGTAACCAAGAAGCGCCCCCTAGCGTAATACTTCGCCGTCTCCCCGGAGGCGGCGTTTTTTGAGTCAGATCAGGTAGAGGGCGAAGACAATGATGGCAAAGCCCGTCAGCACCATGGTGACACCTCGCAGCCAGGCCGGGCTGTTTACGAGATCAAGATAACAAGCCAGGATAACGCGACATTTCGCCAGTGCGAGGACCAGAATACACCCCGCCAGAACGGCTGGCGGGATGGGCAGCACAGTCAGCAGTGCTGATGCGACGCTGAGCACCAAAAGGGTCAGCCATGCACGTGTGAGCGAATTATGGAGCGCCCTTCGCCAGTATTTGGGAAAAGATGGTGCTGCAGGCATCGGAATTATCCCAGCAGGTAGATCACGGGGAAAAGCAGGATCCAGACCAGATCGACCATGTGCCAGAATTGTGCACCTGCCTCAATGTTGCGTGGATCGTCACGCCAGGCGACCAGCAGCAGGATACCGACCCCTGCCAACACATGTGCGGCGTGAAACCCGGTCAGCAGATAATAGAACAGGAAAAATGGGTGGGTCTCATGGGTGATCCCCTGTGCAGCTTTGCCCGCGTATTCCGCACCTTTGATGATCAGGAACACGACACCCAGCGCGGCGGCAGTGATCAAGGCCATTCGAGCCACGCCCCGGCGCGCGATTTTTCGCCACTGCAGCGCCTGCGCCGCCAGATAGCCCGAGGTGACCAGCACCACCGTGTTGAGCGCTGCCCCTGTCCGGTAAAGGTGCGATTGAGCCTCGGCAAATCCTGTCGGGTCGGTCAGGCGCACGCCCATAAAGGCAATCAGGCCCGCGCCGAAAACCAGCAATTCCGAGATGATCAGAACCCACATCAGCAGCTCGCCCGGAAGCTCATCGATCAATGAGGCGTCACTCATGCTCCAACCAGTTGGCGGTAGATCTGAGGCAGGGCCATGATCAGCCGGTGCGGGTCGGGGATGACGGCGAAGCCGCCTTGACCGAACATGCGCGGGAACCAGCTTTTGCCGGTTTTGTCGATGGTAACGCCAAAGACCGATTGCCCTGCCCTACGCGCCTCGCGCACGGCCATGCAGGTGTCTTCGATACCGTGGCGACCCTCGTAATGGTCCAGGTCGTTGGGTTTGCCGTCAGTGATGATCAATAGCAACCGGCGTTTGCGCGATTGGCCGGCCAGATCGGCGGAACAATGGCGTATTGCGGCGCCGAGGCGGGTATAGTGGCCGGGGCGCAGCGAGGCGATGCGCTGTTCCACCAAACTACCCATCGGCTCATCGAAGCGTTTACAGCGCTGCACATAAACCCGCTGGCGTTTCAGCGAGCTGAAGGCGTGGATGGCGAAATCGTCGCCGCAGGCGTTCAGACCCCAGGCGAGTGCCGCAAGAGCCTCGCGTTCAATGTCGATTACGGCGCGGCCTGTGACGGCGCTTTCGGTCGAGCGGCTGACATCCAGCAGGATAGACACCGCCAAATCGCGCGCCTCGGGGCGCGATTGCATCCAAATACGTTCGGTGCCTTCGCCATTGGCACAACGGTCTACCTGCGCCCGAACGGCTGCCTCGATATCCAATTGATCACCATCCAGATGACCGCGCGTCATCACGCGGCCCGGGCGCAGCGCCTCGAACTGGCGTTTCACGGCGCGGATGCGGCGGGCAGTGGCGGGGTCTTTGCCGAACTCGGCGGCATCTTCGCGAATCTCGGCATCCGAGGTCAGAACGTTGACATGATCGGGCAAGTATTGGCCGATGCGCACGTCCCATTCGGGATACAAAACCCGTCCCGACAGGCGTTCGCGGTTCACGTCCTCCGGAGCGAGGTCCAGATGAAGTTTCAGTTTGGTCGGCGGCGCCTTCGAGATCTGACCCAAGCCAATCTCTTCCTGATCATCGGCGGCTTTCTTGGCGTTATCAGGATCGTCATCGTCGATGCGCCGGTTGATGTTCAGGAACTCAGCCCAACTGAGGATCGCTTCGAACTTGTGCAGGATGAAACTGTCGCTGCGGTTGGCCTGATCCGATTTGCGGCGGCGGGCACGGTGGGTTTTTTCGCCGGATTCCTCGGGCGGTCCTTCGGTTTCGGGGTTCTCCACTTCGTTATGTTCGGAGAACCCGACCGGGCGCAACTCGGGCCACAGCGGGACAGGCCGGAAATGCTGATAGCCGCGCGGGGCGGTGAGGTCGTCATCCAACGCTAGAAGATGTTCAACCTTTGGCGACAAAGGCGCGGGGTCGCCCAGCATGTGGCGGACCAGTTCTTCAACCGCTGCCTCGACGGGTGGCAGCCCGGAAATGTCGCGTTGATACAGCACGCCCTTGCACAGCTCGGTATAAAGCGGGCGCAGGCCGGGGGCGTTGTGCAACGCCGCCTCGACCATCTGTCGGGCGGCGACAAGCGCATGCAGGTCGGCGCGCAACGGGTCGTCTTCGTCGATACGAGTTCCGGCATGTGCAGCGGCGGCGGCCAGCCAGACATAAAGCGCACCGTTGGCTTCACGCGCGGGAAACACCGCCAGCCGATCCGGCAAACGCAGAACTTCGCCATCGAACGACGCACGCGGCATCATCTCGGCCTCGGTTGCCAGACGACGACGCCACCCCAGACGGTGGCGCGAAATCTCGGGCGAGACCGGGCGCAATTCTACGCCCGGACTACCCCCAAGTCCTCGAAAGAGGACTGCCAGCCGCCCTGCGACCTCTGAGAGGTCAACCGCGGCTCCATCATGCACTTCAGGTGCATCAAGGCGACTGGCAAGGGTGTGCCACAGTTTCCCGATCGTTTCTTCGGGTTCCCATGGCTCAAAATCGATCCTGACCATCGGCCGGCCTCACCCAAAGACAGCCGTGACAAGATCGAGGAGCCCGCGTTTGATATCCTCATCATCAGTCAGAGGTTCGATCATTGCGGCGAGGATGGCGCGGTCGGTGGACATGCCCTGTGCGATCAGCGTCGCGGCATAAACGACCAGACGGGTGGACACGCCTTCCTCAAGGTCCTGACCCTTAAGCCCGCGCAACTTTCCTGCAAGGCGTACCAGCGGTTTACAGCGTTCAAGCGGCAGACCGCTTTCTTGCGCGACGACTTCGGCCTCCATCTCGGGCGACGGAAAGTCGAATTCCAGCGAGATGAACCGCTGCCTGGTCGAGGGTTTCAGGGTTTTCAGGATATTCTGGTATCCGGGGTTGTACGAGGCCACCAGCATGAAACCGGGCGCGGCCTCGAGCTCTTCACCGGTGCGGTCGATCGGCAGGATGCGCCGGTCATCGGTCAGCGGGTGCAGCACAACGGTGACGTCCTTGCGGGCTTCGACCACCTCATCAAGGTAGCAGATCGCGCCTTCGCGCACCGCACGAGTCAGAGGGCCATCAACCCAGACGGTTTCGCCGCCCTTCAACAGGTAGCGACCGATCAGGTCGGCGGCGGCGAGGTCATCGTGGCAGGCCACGGTGTAAAGCGGGCGGCCAAGCTTGGCGGCCATATGGGCCACAAAGCGGGTCTTACCGCAACCTGTTGGACCTTTCAGCAAAACCGGCAGGTCGTTGTTGTAGGCGGCGGTGAACACATCGCATTCATCGCTTTGGGCGAGGTAGAAGGGGGCGTTCGCCGCCCCCTCATTCAGTTTCATGGAGCCATCCATATCCATTACTCCGCCGGGGTTTCAGAGGCACCGGGTTCAATCACCTCTTTCCGGGGCACCCAGATCGAGTAGATGAACAGCAGCGCACCAAGGACCACGACCACACCAGAGCCAAGACGCATCCAGTAGAAGATCGCGATCTGGTCCTGCACGTCCATGAAGTAGTCACCGACCACACGTTGCATGTGAGTCTGCACGGTACCACCGAAGGTCAGGACGAAGGTCATGAAGACCATGCCGCTGGTCATAAGCCAGAACGAGCCCATGTTCAGAACCTGATTGTAGGGATCACGGTTCTTCAGGATCGGCATCGCATAGCTGAAGATCGCCAGGTTGAGGCAGACATAAGCACCGTAGAAAGCCAGGTGACCGTGGGCTGCGGTAATCTGCGTGCCATGGGTATAGTAGTTCACCCCGTGCAGCGTGTGCAGGAAGCCCCAGACACCGGCACCGAAGAAGGCAAGCGTTGCACAGCCCAGTGACCACAGCAGAGCAGCCTTGTTAGGGTGGTCACGACGGCCCTTCCAGACCATGACGAAGGCAAAGGCCATCATCGCGAAGAACGGGATCACCTCGAGGCTTGAGAAGATCGAACCGATCCACTGCCAATAGCCGGGTGTACCGATCCAATAGTAGTGGTGACCTGTCCCAAGGATGCCCGAGAACAGCGCGGCGGCGACGATGACATAGAGCCATTTCTCGACCACCTCACGGTCAACGCCCGTTAGCTTCAGCATCAGGTAGGCCAGGATCGAGGCCATGATCAGCTCCCATACGCCTTCGACCCATAGGTGGACGACATACCACCAGTATTGCTTGTCGAGCGACAGGTTGCCCGGGTTGTAGAAAGCAAACAGGAACAGCAGCGCCAGACCCCAGAGGCCCAGAACAAGGATGCTCGATATTGCCGTCTTCTTGCCCTTCAGAACGGTCAGTGACACGTTGTAAAGGAACATCAGCGCGGCCACGACGATGCCCGCCTTGACCCATTTGGGTTGTTCAAGGAACTCGCGCCCCTCTTTGCCCAGCAGCCAGTTGCCTTCGAACAGGTTGAAGACATAGGTCACGACCACGCCCAGCGTGCCAACCACAAGAATGATCAACTGCAGATAGGCCAGCTTGGTCGAATGAATCTCGCGCTCGGTCTCTTCGGGGATCAGGAAGTAGGCCGCACCGAAGAAGCCCAGCAGTAGCCAGACGATCAGAGAGTTGGTGTGCAGCATCCGTACGATATTGAACGGCAGAAGCTCACTCAGGAAGTTCGGGAATACATAGATGAAACCGGCTAGCAGGCCGCCGATTACCTGTACCGCGAACAGGGCCATCGCTACTGCGAAGTAGGCGTAGGCGATTTTTTGGGATTCGTATTTCATTGCTCCGTTCCCTTTCTCAGCCTGCCTCGTTGGGCGGCCAGCCCTGCGCATCAATGTTGTCCGTCCAGATCAAGAAGTTGGTCAGATCGCGGATCTCTTCGTCGCTGAGGTTGAAATTGGGCATCTGCCGACGACCGGGAATGCCGGTCGGCTGCGCCTCCATCCAGCCCTTGAGCGCTTCAAAGGCCGATTCCGGGTCGTCCAGCACACCCCAGCGGGTCATCACATTCCCGACTTCCGGCGCGTAGTAGGCGCCCTCGCCCAGGATCGTGTGACAGTTGATGCAGGCATGTTTTTCCCAGACATGTTTGCCCCGAACCACACTGTCATCAAGCTTCGCCGAATTCTCGGAGTTGACGATGTACCAGTGCGAGTGGGCCGACAGGGCCAGGAAGATGAGGATGAAGAACAGTGACCCGCCATAGAATATGTTGCGAGCCATGCTCTTTGTCATGACTTCTCGCATTGCGCTCTCCTTTGCGCAGATTAGCTAGTCTGATGACAATGGCGGGTGGGTCGCAGGGCTGCCTTAACGAAAGTCAAGCATGCCAAAGTAAGCGCGGAATTGGACACCTGTGGTCATAATTGCGTCAGTATCACTAAAATGCCCTCAGATTGCCTTGAAAAATAGTACTTAGAACAGCATGTTTCCGGACGTTCGAAAAGTTGAAGCGAGCGTTCTCGATTTATCGGTGAATAGAGGTGCTTAGATGGCACCTGAAGCGTGGTGGTTAAAGAATGGCGAACTACTCATACATCGGATACGCACCCGGCGTCATTACGGTGAATACAATTGGGCCTGATACGATCACCCTGGACGCAAGCTATGACCCCGCGACAGACCGAAGGGTATTCAATGTTGAGGACGAGGCCGGTGGTTTCATTCGAAATGGGTTTGGCCCGCCAGTTCCCGATACCGGGGATGTTTTCAACGGCGACAGATTCAACAACGAAAATGGCGACGACGATACACAGATCGGAACGGTAACAAACCTTGATGGTTCGACAACGTTTCTGAGCGGCGACATCTATCTGGAAGAATCCTACATTCTGACGAATCCCGGCGGTGGGACAATCACTGTGTACCTTGTCGAGGTTGAAGGAACCAACGCTGGCTACATAACCTCTGAGCCCCTAGATCCCGGGGTGACGTATTCGATGAGCGTCGTCAACGTTACACCGAGCAACGCACCGGACACGACTGACCCCGGTTCCATCGTTGATGTTCCTTGTTTCTCAGCCGGAACGCTTATCGCGACACCTGATGGTGATGTCGCGATAGAAACGCTTTCCGCTGGTGACATGGTTGTCACCTTGGATCATGGGCCACAACCAATTCGCTGGATCGGCGCGCGCGCTCTGGATAGGTCTGAATTTGCGCTCAATCCCAAGCTGCGCCCGATCCGAATCACAGCGGGCAGCCTGGGAAGCAACCTGCCGCGACGTGATCTGTTGGTCTCACCGCAGCATCGCATGTTGATCCGTTCGAGTATCGCCGTTCGCATGTTCGACAGCGAAGAGGTTCTGGTCCCAGCCCATAAGCTGGTCGGCATACCCGGCATAACCGTCGACGAGACAGCTCAGGGCGTGGTGTATTTCCATATTCTGTTCGACCGGCATGAGATCGTGCTGGCGGAAGGCGCGCCGTCAGAAAGCCTATTCACAGGCAAGCAAGCCTTGAAAGGAATACAGCCCGAGGCGCTGGCCGAAATTGTTGCGCTCTTCCCAGAGTTAGCTTTGCCAGACCATCAACCAATCGCAGCCCGCCAGATTCCAAAACGCGGAAGACAAATCCATACTTTGCTGCAACGACATATTAAGAATGACAGGGCGTTGCTCCGACCTTCTTGATCTAAGAACCGTTGCTCAGGCCGCTAGACGTGGCCCGGTCAACGCTGGCCACATCGCAACCAGATACAAGACGATGGCGCAGATCCACAGCCCATCTGAGGCCAGCATCGCAACCAGATATCCCTGGTCAAACGCCGACCCGACCCAGCGCAAAACTGCGGCTGCCGCCATCAAACCGTAAGCGATCGCCATGGGTGGCGGGGCCACGAGGGCACGGCCACTATGGCCGAGGGCGGCCCGACTCATCACGGCAAGGGTCATGCCGCCGACGCAACCAATGCCCAGAACATGCAGCGCCCCGATCTCGCTGCCGAACCCCAGCACTGCCAGCCCCCACAGGATCAGGCCCAGCGCCAGCATGCCCAGCCCCAGATGCAACGCGATCAGGATCGGCTGCCGCAGTGCCCAGCGTGCGCGCCAACGTGCCATGCGCAGGATCTGAGCAACGCCAAGCATCAGCGCGATAGCGCCTGATACAGGTCCGATTCCAAAGACGAGCACGCTCAGCGGCAGTGACAGTGCAAGCCCCATAGCGGCTTTATCAAACGTTCCTACCGAAATAGGCCAGTTGGATTCGGGCTCTCCCGCGCGTTTCATCGCATTTCGGGTGAAAGCTGGCGTAATGCGCCCGCCAAGTATCGCGATTAGGCTACAGAGCGTCAGCAACCCCGCCCGCAATCCGATGTCCAGCGTATCGCTGGTCACACCGATCCACTCTAAATGGGTTAACAAGTTGGCAATCCAGATCGCACTGAGCAGCAAAAGGAATACCATGTTCTGCGGTTTGGGGCGTCGGATCAGCTGAGTAGCAATCTTTGCCGCCAGAATTGGAACAAAGACCAGATCGAACACAGCGACCAGAACCGGCGGCAGCGCACCGGAGAACCACATCGATACCCGCCCGGCCAACCAGAGACCTGCGGCCAGCATGATGAACCTAGCGCGCGCCTCTGGGGTCCCGGTCCAGTTGGGAACAGCCGTCAGAAAGAACCCGCCCAGAGCTGCTGTGGCATAGCCAAAGATCATCTCATGCGCGTGCCACATTGGGGGACTCATGGAATAGGTTGGGTCTTCGTATCCGACCAACCCGGTCTGCGTCATCAACCAAAAACCCCACGCGCCTCCCGCGAACAGACCAAAAAGTCCGGCGGACAGGAAAAAGATGCGAAACCCCTCGCCCAATACGCGCGCGATCACTGCCGACATGCCTGTTCTCCTCGGCCTCAATGGCTGTTGGTACAGGTCTAGCAAGGCCGACCAGCGATGGACTTAACCGAAATCAAGCATCCGACAAACATGTCCCTGAAACTCAGGTTTTCCCTTTGTTTTATGGCTCATTATAGCCCGTCAATTTCCAATTTGCGCGCGCTCCGTTGACTTTCGTCAAGGATGACAAACGCGCGATGTTTCACCCTAGGACCTGCCTCACCAGCAAATGGAGAGTGATCATGTCACTTGGAATCAGCTACAACAGAACTGGCCGCGCCTTAGGGGTCGGTTTGGCAATGTTGCTGGGCAGCGTCGCTGCGCCAGTCTTTGCCGAAGAGCCAACCCTGAGCAAGGAAGCCTTTGAATCATCAAAACAACTTTACTTTGAACGCTGCGCCGGTTGTCACGGTGTGTTGCGCAAAGGGGCAACCGGCAAAAGCCTTGAGCCGCTGGTTGAAACGAAGAATGACGATGGTACCGTAACCGAGTCGGGCACCCTGAAACTGGGGCAGGAGCGGCTGGAAAAAATCATCGCATGGGGCACCGAAGGCGGGATGAACAACTTCTCGGACGTGATGTCCGAAGAAGAAATCCGCGATATGGCGACCTACATCCAGATGGAGCCGCCCCAACCGCCAGAAATGTCGCTTGAGCAGATGATGGCGACCCGCAAGGTCTATGTCGAACCCGAAGACTACCCGACCGAGCCGCTGCATGGCCGCAACTGGGAAAACTTCTTCGTGGTCATCGAGCGTGACGTGGGCAAGGTGGCCGTGATCGACGGTGACACCAAGGAAGTGCTGGCGCATATCCCGACCGGTTATGCGGTGCACGTTCTGAAAGCCTCGGAACATCACAAACTGGAAGAACCGGAAAACCCGGGCCGCTTCTGGTACACCATGGGCCGCGACGGGAAGATGACCAAGATCGACCTGTGGCAGAACCCCGAGAACATGCTGGTTGCCGAGGTTACCATTGGTTATGACGCTCGCGACGTGGCGGTATCGGGTGACGGTAAATACGTCATCGGTGGCGCCTATTGGCCCCCTCATTTCGCCATCGTCGACGCCGAAACCATGGAGCCGAAAAAGGTTGTCTCGACCCGCGGCTACAACGTGGACGGGGATTATGTGGAAGAGGCCCGCGTGGCCGCCATCTACACCACCCCGAACGAGCCCACGTGGATCGTGGCCGTCAAGGAACTCGGTCAGCTGTGGCAGGTGGACTACTCCGATCTGGACAACCTGCGTATCGACAAGATCGACAGCGCAAAGTTCCTGCATGACGGATTCTTTGATCCGACCGGCCGTTATTTCCAGATCGCCGCAAACGCGTCGAACAAGATGGTCGTGGTCGATACCGAGACTCACAAGCTGGAAGCTATGATCGATACCGCGCCGCTGCCGCACCCCGGCCCGGGCGCCAACTGGGATGACCCGAATTGCGGTCCTGTTGCCGGTACGACCCACTTGGGCGAAGGCACGGTTACCGTTTGGGGCAACGACCCCGAAGGCCGCCCGGACGATGCCTGGAAGGTCTGCTATGAGGTGGAAACCGACGGACCCGGTCTGTTCATCCGGACCCATCCGAACTCGGACTACATCTGGGCCGACCAGACCAAGCACCCCGAGCCTGAGATCCAGCAATCGGTGCAGGTCATCGACAAGGCAACCGGTGAGATCGTGAAAACGATCCAGATCACAGAAGAGGAAGGCAACGTCGCCGTTCACTTCGAGTTCAACCAAGACGGATCCGAGGTTTGGGTGTCCAAGTGGAACCGCTCGACCTCGAAAGAGCCAAATGGAGAGATCGTGATCTTCGACGCCAAGACGCTGGAAGAGATCGGCCGCGTGAAGGGACTGTTTGCACCCACCGGCAAGTTCAACGTCTACAACCGTTCGAACCACGTCACCTGACGGGTTTTGTACTCAGCACCGGAAAGGGCGGGCCCCTCGCCCGCCCTTTCCTCGTTTGACTCATCAGCCAAATCCACAGGCCTGACATCCAGGGCCAGAAAAAGAAGCCAAAACGGAGACCGGATATGACCTCCGAACCGGAAAAGAAAAAACCAATCTGGCGCCGGTATTTCCTGTGGGGAATGCCCGTGGCCGGGATCGCTGCGGCCTTTGCCGCCGGCATCATCTTCTGGGGCGGGTTCAACACCGCTATGGAAGCTACCAACACCAAGGAATTCTGCGTCTCGTGCCACGAGATGCGAGATTTCGTTTACGAAGAATACACCGGCACAATCCACGACGTGAACCGTTCGGGCGTAGGCGCGGTCTGTTCCGACTGTCACGTGCCCAAGGATTGGACTCACAAGATCATCCGCAAGATCAAGGCGTCCAAAGAACTGTATGGCAAGGTGGTCGGCACCATCAACACCCGCGAAAAGTTTGAAGCCAAGCGCGTACATCTGGCTATGAACGAATGGGAGCGGATGAAATCCACGGACTCGCGCGAGTGCCGCAACTGCCATGACTTCGAGTCGATGATGCCCGAGTTCCAGAAACCCCGCGCCCGTCAGCAGCACCTGAACGCGATGACCGTCGGTCAGACCTGTATTGACTGCCACAAGGGGATTGCGCACTCGGACGCCCGCGACCGGGCCGACGAAGAGTATCTGGAAAAGCTTGAAGCGCCGAACCCCGCTTTCATTCGCGAAATCCCGGCCGAATATCTGGCCAGTCTCGAACGCATCGAAGCCAAAGAAGCCGCCGATGCCGAGGCTGAGAAAGCCGCGCGTGTAGCCCAGCAAGAGGCCGTACAGGCCCAGATCGCAGCAGCGGTTGACGCAGCCGTCGCGGAAGAGCGTGCCAAAGCTTCTGGCGAAGAAGCCGCAGCCCCGGCAGGTGGCGGCAGCGGAGTTGGCACAAATATCGATTGGGCCGCTGTCCCCGGTGCAGATATGAAACTGTTCTATCCTGGTCAGGCCTCGTTTGAATGGGTTCAGAACGGCAGATCCCACGGAGGAGCACGTCCTTTGACCAAGGGCGGAGATAAGTGCACCACCTGTCACGCTGCCGAACTGGACGCGATCGGCAACAAGATCGTGGCCGGTGGGGATCTGGAACCAACCCCGATCCCGGGCAAACGCGGCGTGATAGACGCCACCGTTCAAGCCGCACATGATGATGAGACCCTCTATATCCGTCTGCAATGGCCGGATGCGGGTCACAACCCTGCCCCGTTTGTGGATGGTGGCAAGATGGACCCGGACAACCAGATCAAGGTGGCCATGATGATCACTGGCACAGGGATCGAGCTGGGCGATCAAGTGGGCTGCTGGGCCTCCTGCCATGCAGACAACAGCTACATGCCCTTTGACCCGGGTGCCGAGGCGATTGCCGCAAATGGCGATGTCTCGGGTCGGCTGAGCACGCAGGACACTGTGACCAAATACATCAGCGAAAGCCGCACCGAGGTCGAGATCAAAGGCCGCCGCGGTAAGGCGCTGGGTGGCTGGGACAAGCTGCAGGCCGCCGATCAGATCGAGCAGTATCTGGCCGATGGCACCTATCTGGACCTGATGCGCGTCTACGCGGACGGCAGCGCCACCAACGGCTATCTGCTGGAACAGCGCGTGGTCAATGACGGTGAGATCGCCGCCTCGGCCAGCCTTGATGCAGGTATGTGGACCGTGGTCTTCACCCGCCCATTGAACTCGGGCGCAGCCGGTGACGTGCCGCTGGAGGCCGGTCAGACCTATACGGTGGGCTTTGCCATCCACGATGACTTTGCCGCCGCACGGTTCCACCACGTGACGCTGGATACCAGCCTGGCATTGGACGACGACAATGCCTTCATCAACGTCGTCAAACAATAAGGAAGAGGGGCCGGGCAATCCGGCCCCTTCCGCTTAAAAGAGGAGACTTGGACAATGAAACCCCAACACCTTCTCCCTGCGCTGCTGCTTCTGGCCGCGCCCGCATGGGCAGAGGACACCGCCGCGCTGTGTGCCGAAGCCGAAGAACGCTATGTCGAGCTGTTCGGTCAGCCCTCCTCCGCCGTTGAGGATGCCGATGTGGTGCTGATGTACAAATACACGTTCTGCCCAGCCGAGCTAACCGTGAAACCGGGCACAACCGTGCGCTGGGTGAATGTCGATAAGCGCACCAGTCACTCGGTCCTACTGAAAGACGGCAGCGAGCCCGAAAGCGACCGTTTGTTTCCTGAGGAGACGGTTGACCTGACCTTCCTCATCCCGGGTCCGCAGGACTATCTGTGCGGCCCACATTGGGAGACACAGAACATGATCGGCATGATCACCGTCGAACCCTGAGCCGAGGCAATCATACAGGCAAGCCGAAAGGAGCGCGGGGCAATTCCCGCGCTCCTTAACTTTAGTCAAGGAGGTTCCTTTCCGATTACGCCAGTCTGGCCGCATGACACGCCCGGCTCACCCAGCAACGTCCCCTGATCGCGCAGGAATTCCGGGCTCCGAAGACATTCAGACCAAGCGAGTTTGCACATGAGCGGTAAGGTTTTTCTGATTGGCGCAGGCCCCGGTGACCCCGAACTGATGACCCTGCGCGCGCTGCGGATGCTGCAAGAGGCGGACGTGGTGGTCTATGACCGTCTGGTCTCGGCCGATATCCTCAATCTGCACTCTGATGGCGCACGGCTGATCCCGGTTGGGAAGGCCCCCAAGTGTCATACCGTGCCGCAGGATCGCATCAACGAAATCCTCGTCGAAGAAGCCAGCGCCGGTCACACCGTTGCTCGCCTCAAGGGCGGCGATCCGATGATCTTCGGGCGTGGATCGGAAGAGGCCGCGCACCTGATGGCAAACGGCATCCCAGTCGAATACGCGCCGGGCATTACCGCAGCGCAGGGGGCATCCTGTTCGACAGGCGTGCCGCTGACCCATCGTGGGCTGGCGACCTCGGTGCAATATGTCACCGGGCACCGACAGGCCGACAAGGTGCTGGATCTGGATTGGAAACGTCTGGCCGACCCGGACTCGACCTTGGTCGTCTATATGGGCGTCGCCAATATCGGCCAGATCGCCATGGGACTGATGACCGAGAACCTGCCCGGCTCAACTCCGGTTTTGGCGGTAGGCAAAGCGACCACACCTGATGAGCGCCGGATGGTATCCCGGCTGGATCGGCTGGCCGCTGATGTGCGCAAGGCCGGGCTTAAGGCGCCCACGCTGTTCATCATCGGCAAGGTAGTTTCACTTTACGCAGAACGGCCTGTGGCCGACCTTTTGGAGCGGGCGCATGGCTAAGTTCTGTTCCAGAAGGCCTGCACAGCAACCGGCTGTGAGAGGACGCAAAGGATGGGCGGCACGTGCTGTTCTCACTTCCGCAGTGCTTGTTGCCACCACGGCCTTCGCTGCTGACACACTTGACCCCAACGCACTGAAACGCCTTGTCCATCAGGATTGCGGCTCATGCCATGGGTTATCGCTGAAAGGCGGCCTCGGCCCTGATCTGCGGTCCAAAACACTGGAACACTACGATGCCGAGGTACTGACCGGCGTGATCCTCGACGGCATCCCCGACACCGCGATGCCCCCATGGCGGCCCTTGATCAGCGAAGAAGAGGCCGAATGGATCGCCCGTTACCTGCTGGCACAGGAGGCACAATGAAACAGCTCATCCTTACCCTCGCCGCCGCCCTTATGATGACCACCGCCCAGGCTGAACCCACGGCGACCGGCGACCTAGGACTTGTGATCGAACGCGCCAAGGGTTCGGTTCTTCTGGTGGACCAATCCGACCGCGCAGCGCTGGCGCGGATCGAAGGTCTGGGCGATCTGTCCCATGCCTCGCTGGTCTATTCACCCGATGAGCGCTTTGCCTATGTATTTGGACGAGACGGCGGCTTGACTAAGGTGGATATCGTCACCCGCCAGATCGTGAACCGGGTCGTGCAGGCGGGCAACGCCATTGGCGGTGCCATTTCGGATGACGGCGAGCTGGTCGCTGTATCGAATTATGAACCTGGCGGTGTACGCGTCTTCGATGCGGAAACGCTGGAGATGGTCGCGGACATTCCTACCGATAGCAAAACCATCGGATTGGTCGATGCACCCGGCCGCCGGTTTGTTTTTACCATGTGGGACACGGGCGAGACCTGGATTGCTGATTTCTCCAACGGCGCACCCGCGATCACCAAGATCCCCGAAATGGGCAAGAATCCTTACGACGCGCTGATCACCGCAAATGGCCGCACCTATATCACCGGCTTGTTTGGCGAGGATGGCCTGACCGCGCTGGACCTTTGGGCCGAGACGCCCGAACCCATCCGCGTGCTGCCCAACTATGGGCGCGGGCAAGAGGAGATGCCGGTCTACAAGATGCCTCACCTCGAAGGCTGGGCGCTGACGGGGCGCGAATTTGTGCTGCCTGCCGTCGGCCATCACGAGGTTCTGTGGATCGACGCCGACACTCTGACCGAGACCGGACGTACGCAGACCCATGGTCAGCCGGTCTTTGCCATGGCCCGTCCTGACGGGCGGCAGGTTTGGGTAAACTTTGCCCACCCTTTGAACGACACCATTCAGGTTATTGATTCTGTGACCAAGGAGATCATTCACGAATTCAAACCCGGCCCTGCCGTACTGCATATGGAGTTCACTCCGCGAGGGCATGAGGTCTGGATCAGCGTGCGCGACGCCAACAAGGTTATGGTCTACGACACGCAAACGTTTGAAAAACTGCGCGAGATTGAGGCCGACAGCCCCTCGGGCATTTTCTTCACCGCACGTGCACACAGAACGGGGCTTTGACATGCAGCATATCACCGACCCGATCGACCGCCGTCTTTTGGACGATTTCCAGCGTGATTTTCCCATCGTAGAGCGCCCGTTTCAGGTTCTGGCCGACGCCCTTGGGCTGGAAGAGGCAGAGGTGCTCGACCGTCTGGCCCGGATGCGCAAAACCGGGCGCATAACGCGGGTTGGTGCGACTATCGCACCCGGCGCGGTTTCCGCCAGTACGCTGGCGGCTGTGGCGGCTCCGGAAGAACTGCTGGAAGAGGTCGCGGCGCTGATCGATGCGGAACCAGGTGTGAACCACAATTACCAGCGCGAGGATGACTGGAACCTTTGGTTTGTGGCCACTGGCCCGGACCGGGCGCATGTGAACGACACCCTCGCAAGGATCTCGCAGCGCTCGGGGCTGCGGGTTCTGGATTTGCGGCTGGTTCGGCCGTTCAACATTGATCTGGGCTTTCGTATGTCGGGCGAGACCCGCAATGCCCCTGGCCCGCAAAAAGTGGATCGTTCGGCAATGCGAGAAGGCGACCGCCCCCTGTTGCAGGCCCTCAGTTCCGGCCTGTCGCTGGTCTCAGATCCTTATGCGGCGCTGGCCCGAACCCTGGACCGCGACACAGACGACGTGATGGATCGCGTAGCCGCCTTGCACCGGGCCGGGATCATCTCTCGCCTGGGGGTCATCGTACGCCACCGCGCTTTGGGCTGGTCCGCCAATGCAATGGTAGTCTGGGATATGCCAGCCGAGCAGGTCAGCAGCGCTGGCCCGGCACTGGCAGCGCATCCAGGTGTGACACTGTGCTATGAGCGCAACCCGGTCGAGAATGTCTGGCCCTATCGTCTCTATTCCATGATCCATGCGCGTTCGCGCCCTGAGGCAATGGAGGTTTTGGCCGGGGCCGCCGCCCTGCCCGAACTATTTGGCGCGCAGCGCAAAGTCCTGTTCTCGACCCGTTGTTTCAAACAGACCGGCGCGTTGATCCAACCGAAAGAGGCAGCAGCATGACTATGGACGCGACCGACCGCGTAATCCTGAACCGGATGCAGGATGACCTGCCGCTGACCGCGCATCCCTTTGCCAGTGTAGCCCAGGAACTTGGGATTCCCGAAGACGAACTCCTAACCCGTCTCGCACGAATGAAAGAGCAGCGGATCATCACACGTTTCGGCCCGTTTTTCGACGCCGCTGCAATGGGTGGAGCGTTCTGCCTGTGCGCCATGGCCGTGCCAGAGGATGAATTCGAAACCGTCCTGACCAAAGTCAATGCGCACGCCGAGGTTGCCCATAATTATGAGCGTACGCACCGGCTGAACATGTGGTTCGTACTGGCCACCGAAACGCCTGAGGGGATCGAGGCCGCCGCTGATGCGATCGAACGGGAAACGGGGATCGAAGTTCTCCGTTTCCCCAAACTACAGGAATTTTTCATCGGCTTCCGGGTGGCAGCATGATCGACGTTCAGGACAGAGAGATTATCGAAGCGCTGCAAAGCGGTCTGCCGCTTGTGCCTGCGCCTTACGCAGCCGTTGCCGAAAAGCTTGGGTTGGACGAGGATGCCCTTTTGTATCGTCTGGCAGAGCTGAAATCCCATGGTGTTATCCGCCGCATCGCCGCCGCTCCGAACCACTACAAGCTGGGGATGACGGCAAACGGAATGACTGTTTGGGATGTAGACGACAGCCAGGTCGCGGAATTGGGCGCACGGATCGGGGCGCTGCCCTTTGTCACCCACTGCTACGAACGTCCCCGCGCCCTGCCCGATTGGCCCTATAACCTGTTCGCCATGGTCCACGGCTCTGACCGGGACGAAGTCGAGAAAAAACGCGCCGAGATCTTCGCAATTCTGGGCGATGCCTGCCGGGCCAAGGACATCCTCTATTCCACGCGCATCCTGAAGAAGACAGGGCTGCGGTTGAAAAAGAAAGGCTGAGACATGTTCCGCCTTACCGAATACATGCAGCAGCTCGTCAAACCGACACCGGTGCGCAGACGCCGTCCCGGCCCGGTGAAGCCGGTAGTGATCTGGAACCTGACGCGGCGCTGCAATCTGAAATGCCGCCACTGTTACACCGTTTCAGCAGATGTCGCGTTCCCCGGTGAGCTCAGTCACGAGCAAGCCATGGTAACCCTTGAGGATCTGGGCCAATTCCGCGTCCCGGCCCTGATCCTCTCGGGTGGGGAACCGCTGGACCGGTTCGATTTCTTCGACATCGCCAAACGCGCCCGCGATCTGGTGCCGATGCTGGCACTGTCGACCAACGGTACGCGGATTTACGACGAAACCGCCGACATGATCGCCGACGTGGGCTTCAACTATGTCGGCATTTCGCTAGACGGGATCGGGGCCACGAATGACTGGTTCCGGGGCGTCGAAGGGGCTTTTGCCGATGCTTTGCGCGGCGTACGCGAATGTAAGAAACGCGGTATCAAGGTGGGCCTGCGTTTCTGCCTGACCGAGGGCACACAGCACCACCTGCCTGACCTGCTGCAACTGTGCGACGACGAGGGTGTCGACAAGTTCTACCTGTCTCACCTCGTCTATGCCGGGCGCGGTGACAAGAACCGAGGCGAGGATGCCGAGCATTTGCGCACCCGTAAGGGTTTGGATTTGTTGTTGGAACGCGCGTGGGAAGCCGTCTCGGGCGGTCGTCCGCTGGATATCGTGACTGGCAATAACGATGCCGATGCCGGGTATTTCCTGAACTGGGTTCGGTCGCATTTCGACCATGACAAAGCTGCCAATGTGCGGGAACATCTTGCGGCGTGGGGTGGCAACTCTAGCGGTTTGGGCGTGGCCAATATCGACAACCTCGGCCGCGTGCATCCCGATACCTATTGGTCCGATTACACTGTTGGCAATGTGAAGACCAAATCGTTTTCGGAACTCTGGACCAGCGATGACCCGATGCTCGCCATGCTGCGTACCCGTCCGCGTCCTTTGAAGGGGCGTTGCGGGGCCTGTCAGTTAAAGGATGTCTGCGGTGGCAACACCCGCATCCGTGCCTTGCAACTGACCGGCGACCCGTGGGCCGAGGACCCGGCCTGCTATCTATCAAACGAAGAAATCGGCGTGCAGGGCGCAGGCGAGCGTCTGCAGGTCACGCCGTTCCGAGGGAAAAGCCATGATCCGGCGCATCAATTCTTTTGACACCTTGAAAATCGGCACATTCTGCTCGCTGCTGCTGACCGGCGCAGCTTGGGCTGATGCACCTTCGGATTATGCTGAATTCTGTGCCTCATGTCATGGCGAAAACCGTCTGGGTGGGGTCGGTCCGGCGCTGATCCCCGAGACGTTGAAACGGATGCGTGGGCCACGCGTGGCGGCGGTGATTGCCGAAGGGCGTACGGCCACCCAGATGCCTGCGTTTTCGCACGAGTTGGACGCGTTGCAGATCGAGGAACTGGCGGGATGGTTGAAATCTCCGCTGGAGACCGATCCCGAATGGGGTGAGGCCGATATCATGGCCAGCCGGACTCTGGATGATGAGTACGTATCGGTTGACGCGCCTGTCTGGGACAGCGACCCGATGAACATCACGCTGGTGGTGGAAACAGGCGATCATCATGTCAGTGTGCTGGACGGCGATACGTTCGAGGTTCTGGATCGGTTCGAAACCCCGTTCGCCGTGCATGGTGGGCCGAAGTTCAGCCCCGATGGGCGCTATGTCTTCATCATGTCGCGCGATGGCTGGGTGCAGAAATATGATATCTGGGCGCTGAAACAGGTGGGCCGCGTGCGCGCGGGGTTAAACAGCCGCAACATCGCCATGTCGGGTGACGGCAAATGGGTGGCAGTAGCGAACTATTTACCGAACTCACTGACCCTGCTGTCGACAGAGGACTTGTCGGTCGCGAAAGTCATTGAAGTCAAAAGCAAAAAGGGCGTTCCCAGCCGTGTTTCCGCCGTTTATCAAGCACCGCCGCGCGAAAGCTTTGTTCTGGCGCTGAAGGATGTCCCCGAGATTTGGGAGGTGTTCTACGGGGCCAACCCGCCGCAATCCGGTATAGGCCACGATTTCCGCATCGAGGGGCAGTTCAAGAACCCCGACCCGTTCCCCGTGCGCAAGATCACCACGCCTGATTATCTGGACGATTTCTTTTTCGATCAAAGTTATGAATACGTTATGGGCGCCTCGCGTGATGGCAAGGGCGGGCAGGTGATTGATCTGGTGATCGGTCATAAGATCGCAGATCTGGACCTGCCGGGGATGCCTCACTTAGGTTCGGGGATCACCTGGCAGCAGGGCGACACCACCGTGATGGCTACGCCGCATCTGACCGATGGCACGGTCTCGGTGATCGACACGGGAACATGGGAAACCGTCAAGCGGATCAAAACCGAAGGGCCAGGATTTTTCATGCGCAGCCATGAGAACTCGCCTTACGTCTGGGCCGATGTGTTCTTTGGCCCGAACAAGGATGCCATGCACGTGATCGACAAGCAAAGCCTTGAAATCGTGAGAACTTTGCGCCCCGCGCCGGGTAAGACCGTGGCGCATGTAGAATTCACCAAGGATGGCAGTCACGCGCTGGTTTCGATCTGGGAAGATGACGGCGCGGTGATCGTCTATGACGCGCAAACGCTGGAAGAGGTCCGCCGCCTGCCGATGCGCAAACCGTCTGGGAAGTACAATGTCTGGAACAAAATCACCTTCTCGGAAGGCACCAGCCACTGAAGGCAAATGGCCGGTCTGGAAGCTGGCCATCCTGCTTTATCCGGCCACGGCTCTGACTGTGGCCATCAACCTGTTTCTGGCTGGGCTGATCCTGCACAGCGCGGGGTTTGGTGCGATTGAACCAGTACCTGCGATCTTATGGTCCATCCCCTTGGGCGTGCCCGCCTCATGGCTGGCAGGGTGCTGGGTGCGTGGCCTGATGGATGAGGCAGACGATTGATTTGAAAAGAAAATCAGAAATTTGCTTCACCTAACCTAAGTCAAGTCGCGACTCGGTAGAATCCAATACCCCAAAGGCATAGCTTTCCGAGTCGGAGACTCCATGCCTGCCCTGATCCCTCTGCACAATCTCCCTGTACGCGCAACTCGCGCGGCATGTGGGTTGGCAGGCATATTCCTTCTGTTGTTGCAGGCCTTTGGACCGGTGCTGGCGAGTCCCGGTGAAAGTGTCTGGATGGAGATCTGCTCGGAAGGCGGCGCGGTCTGGGTTGAAGTTGATCTTGAGGAGGACACCGAAGACCCGACCGCGTACTGCCCAAAATGCGCCGATTGCGCGCTGTGCGCTGTCACCAGTGCAGCGCCCGCACCCGAGCTGGTGCAGATACCGCAAATCGGAAACTTCCGTGTTGTACAGCTTCAGAACAGCAAATCTTCCATGTTGTACAAGTCGCATAAGCTGTGGCCCGAAACCCGGGGACCTCCGCGCCCGACCCAAGAAACTGCTGAACGCGCCCTGCGCGCGTCCATGGCGTCCACCCTAAGTATCGGAGGTGCGCCGTGGTCGTAAGTCGCGCAATCCATATAATGCTGGCCCTTGCCCTGTCCTGCCTGATGGCGATTAGTGCCCATGCCGACAGCCTCGCCAGCTTCCTGCCCGAGATTGAACCCGCCGATCTGGCCCCCGGTGCTGATGCCATTGGGCCGGTCCGCGATGACGTTCCGGTTGCACCCGTTCTGAAGGCCGGCGAGACCGTTGCTTGGGCCTTCCTAACCTCTGACTTCGTTGGCACCACCGGCTATTCCGGCAAACCGATCCATGTGGTCGCCGCCATCGATGATCAAGCGGTGCTGACCGGTGTGCAATTGGTCAAACACTCGGAGCCCATCGTTCTGATTGGCATCCCCAACGCGCGCATGGTTGAGCTGACCGAAGGCTATGCCGGTCTGGACTTGAAGGTTGAGGCTGAAACCGGCGGTGAGGGGCATGACCTCGATATCATCTCGGGGGCCACCGTCACGATCATGGTGATTGATGACAGTCTTGTGCGCGGCGGCATCAAGGTGGCGCGGGCGTTGGGGTTGGGCGGTTTGTCTCCGCTGCAGGCCGATGGGCCGAAACGCGAAGTCGATCTGGCGCAGGATGCGGTATACGACTGGACCACCCTGTCCGGCGACGGCTCGGTCCGGCGACTAACGCTGGATATCGGGCAGGTCAACGCTGCGTTCGAAGCCACCGGAGATCAGCGCGCCATCAAACGCCCTGAACCCGGCGAACCAGATGACACCTATATTGATATGCATATGGCGTTGGTATCCGTGCCGTCGATCGGCAAGTCGCTGCTGGGTGAGGCCGAATATCAAAACATGGTCGACTGGCTGGACGAAGGCGAGCAGGCCATTCTGGTGCTGGGGCGTGGGGCCTACAGCTTCAAGGGCTCGGGCTATGTCCGGGGCGGGATTTTCGACCGGATTCAGTTGATCCAAGGCGACAATTCGGTGCGATTCTTCGACAAGCAGCAGCGCCGGTTAGGCAAGGTTGCGGCACCCGATGCCCCAAGCTTCACGGAATTGGACATCTTCAAGATCCCCGCTGAGGCCGAGTTTGATCCGGCCGAGCCCTTCCGCCTGCAACTGTTGGCGCAGCGGGCTGTGGGCGCGGTTGAGAAGACCTTTCTGACCTTCGATCTGGGCTACAAACTGCCCGAGCAGTATCTGCTGCCCGTTACGGCCCCTGTAGTCGTCGATGACGCCACCGGCGAGGCAGCAGCCAAGGCCGCGCTTTGGAAACGCATCTGGAAGGATCGCACGGTTGAGATCGGGGTGCTGGGCGTCATGCTTTTGGTGCTGACAGCGACATTCTTCTTCCAGTTCCACGCCACCATGAACGCCCGCGTCTTCTATTGGTTCCGCATCGGATACCTGACCATGACGCTGTTCTTCATCGGCTGGTACGCCAATGCGCAGCTGAGCGTCGTGAACTTGATGGCGCTGGCAGGCAGTCTGCGCACCGGCTTCTCTTGGGATGCCTTCTTGCTGGACCCGTTGGTCTTCATCCAATGGTTCGCTGTCGCTGCCGCGCTGCTGTTCTGGGGTCGGGGTGCTTATTGCGGCTGGCTGTGCCCGTTTGGCGCGCTGCAGGAACTGACCAACAAGATCGCGCGGGCCTTCAAGGTGCCGCAATGGACACTGCCCTGGGGCCTGAATGAGCGGCTCTGGCCCGCGAAATACATGATCTTCCTCGTGTTGTTCGGGATCAGTTTTGTCTCGATCCCGCTGGCTGAGACCTATGCCGAGGTCGAGCCGTTCAAAACTGCGATCATTCTGAAATTCATGCGCGACTGGCCCTTCGTGGTCTTTGCGCTGACCCTGCTGGGGATCGGGCTGTTCATCGAACGGTTCTATTGCCGCTATCTCTGCCCCTTGGGTGGTGCGCTGGCGATCCCTGCCCGTATCCGCATGTTCGACTGGCTGCGCCGCTACAAGGATTGCGGCACCCCCTGTCAGACCTGCGCCAACGAATGCCCCGTTCAGGCGATCCACCCCACCGGTGAGATCAATCCGAACGAGTGCGTCACCTGCCTGCATTGTCAGGTGCTCTACCAGTCCGAGGACAAATGTCCCGTCGTTATCCGCCAGTTGAAACGGCGGGCCAAGACAGGGTCGGTTCAACCGAAAACCCCCCTCGGACAACCACCGGCGAACCATCCGAACGCCAAACCGCAAACCGTTTCCTAAAAAGGAGGAACGATCATGTCGGAACACGATAAGAAACTGAATGTCACACGCCGCGGACTGCTGGGTGCCTCTGCGACCGGCGCCGTGTTGGCCGGAACCGGTCTGGGCAGCACCCTGATGACCGCGAAAGAGGCCAGCGCCGCCGCCAATGCCGCGCTGGAGCCCGGCGAGTTGGACGAATATTACGGCTTCTGGTCCTCGGGTCAGACCGGCGAGGTGCGTATCCTCGGCGTGCCGTCGATGCGCGAGTTGATGCGCATTCCGGTATTCAACCGCTGCTCGGCCACCGGCTGGGGCCAGACCAACGAGTCGCTGAAGATCCTGACCGAAGGGCTGCTGCCAGAGACCAAGCAGTACCTGGCCGCCAATGGCAAAGTCACCTACGACAATGGCGACCTGCACCACCCGCACATGTCCTTCACCGATGGCACCTATGATGGCCGCTATTTGTTCATGAATGACAAGGCCAACACACGCGTCGCGCGCATCCGCTGCGACGTGATGAAATGCGACAAGATCATCGAAATCCCGAACGCGCATGACATCCACGGTCTGCGTCCGCAGAAATACCCGCGCACCGGCTATATCTTCGCCAATGGCGAACACGAGGCACCGCTGGTCAATGATGGCGAGATCCTCGATGATCCGTCGCAATATGTGAACATCTTCACTGCCATCGACGGTGACACGATGGAGATCGCATGGCAGGTGATGGTGTCGGGCAACCTCGACAACACTGACTGCGACTATCAGGGCAAATACGCATTCTCGACCTCGTATAACTCGGAAATGGGTATGAACCTGGCCGAGATGACCGAGAATGAGCTGGACCACGTGGTCGTGTTCAACCTGAAAGGCATCGAAGACGCGATTGCTGCTGGCAACTATCAGGAGCTGAACGGCGTCAAGGTCGTGGACGGGCGCAAAGAGGCGGGCGGTAACCTGACCCGTTACATCCCGATCCCGAACTCGCCGCACGGAGTGAACGCAGCACCCGACAAGAAACACATCATGATCAACGGCAAGCTGTCCCCGACCGTATCCGTGATCGATGTGGAAAAGGTCGATGCGCTGTTTGCCGACAATGCCGATCCACGCTCGGCCATCGTGGCGGAACCGCAGCTGGGTCTTGGCCCGCTTCACACCGCGTTTGATGGCAAAGGCAACGCCTACACCACCCTGTTCCTGGACAGCCAGGTGGTGAAGTGGGACATCGCCAAGGCCATCGAAGCCTTCGGTGGTGCGGATGTTGATCCGATCCTCGACAAAGTGGATGTGCATTATCAGCCGGGCCACAATTCGACCTCGATGGGCGAAACGGCTGAGGCTGATGGCAAGTGGCTGATTTCGATGAACAAGTTCTCGAAAGACCGCTTCCTGAACGTCGGGCCACTGAAGCCGGAAAACGAGCAGTTGATCGATATCTCGGGTGATAAGATGAAGGTGGTCCATGACGGCCCGACCTTCGCGGAACCGCATGACTCGATCCTCGTGCACCGGTCCAAGGTGAACCCGGTCAATGTCTGGGATCGCAACGATCCGATGTGGGAAGAAGCGCGCCAGCAGGCTGCCGCCGATGGTGTGGACCTTGAAGAGGGCGCCGAGGAGCCGATCCGCGATGGCAACAAGGTGCGGGTCTACATGACCTCGACCGCGCCGGTGTTCAGCCTTGAGAAGTTCACCGTCAAACAGGGTGACGAGGTAACGTTGTATGTCACCAACCTGGATGACGTGGATGACGTGACCCACGGGTTGTGTCTGTCGAACTTCGGCATCGCGATGGAGGTTGCGCCGCAGGCCACCGCTTCGGTCACCTTCATTGCCGACCGTCCGGGCGTGCACTGGTTCTATTGCCAGTGGTTCTGCCACGCGCTGCACATGGAGATGCGCGGCCGGATGTTCGTTGAGCCGCGGAGCGCATAACCATGCGTTGGTCCCTGCTCATACCGCTCCTGCTCGGCTCGCCCCTTTGGGCGGCGGATTGGGATGTGCCCAACCGGGCAGGGGCCATCAACGAGATACTGGCGCAGGCGGCGGATGGGGACACCCTCCGCCTGAGCCCCGGCGTTTACACAGAAACGCTGGTTCTGGACCGGCCCGTCACGATTGACGGGCTGGGACAGGCCACCATCGACGGACAAGGCGAAGGCAGCGTCATCACCGTGACCGGGCCGGGTGTGACCGTGCGCGGTCTGACGGTGATCGGATCGGGCTCGGACCATGACGGGATCGACAGCGGCATCCAGTTGACCAAGACGGCCCATGCGCCGGTGGTCGAAGACAATGTGCTGCTGGGCAATCTCTATGGCATCGACATCCATGGGGCCAAGGACAGTATCGTCCGGCGAAACCGGATTGAAGGGCGGCAAGACCAGCGCATGAACGAGCGTGGCAATGGCGTCTATGTCTGGAACGCGCCGGGTGCGGTGGTTGAGGACAACGATATTCGCTATGGCCGCGACGGAATCTTTGTAAACTCGTCGAAGAAGAACACCTTCACCGGCAACCTGTTTCGCGATCTGCGTTTTGCCGTGCATTACATGTATGCCGACAATTCGGTGGTCAGCGACAACGTCTCGATCGGCAATGATCTGGGCTACGCGGTGATGTTCACGACCAATGTGACCGTGGCCAATAACGTCTCGATCGGCGACCGCGAACATGGCGTCATGCTGAACTATGCCAACAAAAGCACCATCACCGGAAACGTTGTGAAAGGTGCGAAAGAGAAATGCACCTTCCTCTATAACTCGAACAAGAACGAGTTCACTGATAACTGGTTTGAGGGGTGCGGCATCGGCATCCACTTTACCGCTGGCAGCGAGCGCAACCGCATCGTTGGCAATTCATTCATCGGAAACCGGACGCAGGTGAAATACGTCTCGACCAAATGGGTCGAGTGGTCCGAGGACGGGCGCGGCAACTACTGGTCCGATTTCGCCGCTTATGATGTGGATGGCAACGGCATTGCCGATGCCCCCTATCGCCCCAATGACAGTATGGACCATGTGCTGTGGACCCAACCCTCAGCCAAATTGTTGCTCGGCTCCCCTGCCGTGCAGCTGGTGCGCTGGTCTCAATCGGCCTTCCCGGCGCTGTTGCCGGGGGGTGTGATAGACAGCAACCCATTGATGCAAGCCCCTGAACCCCCAGCTATGAAAAAGGTGCCTCATGACGGATAAGGCCCTGTCAATCGACCATGTTCTCAAGGACCGTGGAAAAAACCGCGTTCTTGACGATATCACCCTGTCTCTTGCCCCCGGTCAGCGCGTTGCGCTGTTGGGCCATAACGGTGCGGGCAAGTCGACGCTGATCAAATCCATCCTCGGCCTGACGCCGATCCATGGCGGAGCCATTCGGATCGGAGATGCCACCCCCGGCAGCGCGCAGGCGCGTCGCGAGACGGCCTATCTGCCCGAAGCGGTGTCGTTTCATCCCGCTTTGACAGGGCGCGAGCAGTTGACCCTGTTTGCGCAGCTTTCAGGCGCAAAGGCCGACGTGCTTGGCCTGTTGGAGCGCGTTGGTCTTAGCGACGCATTGGACCGCCGGATCGGTACCTATTCCAAAGGCATGCGGCAACGTCTGGGTCTGGCGCAGGTGCTGTTGGGTCAACCGAAAGTGGCTTTGCTGGATGAGCCGACAAGCGGGCTGGACCCGATTTCTCGGCAGGACCTGTACGCCATCATCGACGAACTGGCTGCCCAAGGCACAGCCGTTCTAATCGCCAGCCATGCGCTGACCGAGGTCGAGGCCCGCACCGACCGCATCGCCATCATGCGCAAGGGTCGGATGGTCGCCGACGACACGCTGAACAACCTGTCGGCGCTGGCCGGTCTGCCGATCCGCCTGAAGGTGCGCGCCAGCGCCAATGCCGATGCGCTGGCCGCAGAACTGGGTGGCAACCGGATCAACGGCGCATCGGTGGAACTGCTCTGCACCCCCGCTGACAAGATGGAGGCCCTGCGCCGGATCGCCGGGCTGGGCGACGCGGTGGCGGATGTCGAGATGACCCCGCCCAAGCTGGAAGACCTCTATCGCCACTACGCACAGGAGGATTTGCAATGACCCGCTTCCTCGCCATCACCCGCACCGAAATGCTGATCCTGCGCCGCAATCGCTGGCTGCTGGTCGCCACATTGATCATGGTGCTGTTCGCTTTGGCGCTGACCTTTGCGGGCAGCGCACCAACCGGCACGTTGGGAGTCGACATGCTGACCGTCTCGGTCGCGTCGATGACCACGCTGTCGGTCTATCTTGCACCGCTCTTGGCGCTGATGATCGCCTTTGACGCCATCGCGGGCGACGTGGATCGCGGCAGCCTGTCGCTGCTGCTGTCCTACCCGGCGGGGCGCGGAGAAATCCTGTTGGGCAAGTTCACCGCCCATCTGGCCGCTTTGGCCTTCGCCATGATCGTCGGTTTCGGCACCGCAGGCGCAGTGGCCGCCTTCTTTGGCGGCGCGGGTCCGGAAAGCCTGATGGCTCTGGCCCGCCTGATCCTCACATCTATCCTGCTGGGCGCCGTGTTTCTGGCGCTGGGATACCTGCTGTCCGCTTTGGCAAAGGGGGCCACGGCGGCGGCAGGTTTGTCGGCCGGGCTCTGGCTGGTTTTTGTCGTCCTCTATGATTTGGGCCTGTTGGGGGCCGTCGTCATGGACAAGGGCGGCACCTTCACCCAATCCGTCTTTCCATGGGTGATGGTGGCCAACCCGGCCGACGCATTCCGTTTGTGGAACATCGCCGCAACCGAGGGCGTCGCCATGGCCTCCGGCATGACCGGAGCGGCGCAAGCTCTGCCCGTTTGGGCCGCGCCCGCCTCGCTGCTGATCTGGCCGGTGCTGGGCTTTGCCCTTGCGCGTCTCGCATTTCGGAGAGTTGAGCCATGAGATACCTTGCCCTGATCGCTCTGGTCGCGTTGACGGCCTGCAAAGAAGAGGTGGCCGAGGCCCCCGACCCGGTTGATCTCACCCCGGATGCGCTGAGTTATTTCTGCCAGATGAACATCGCGGAACACGGCGGGCCCAAAGGGCAGATCCATCTGGAAGGCTATCCCGCGCCTTTGTTCTTTGCGCAGGTGCGCGACATGCTGGCCTATCTGAAAAGCCCCGAACGCGATGCTAAGATCACCGCTGTCTATGTCAGTGACATGAGCGTCGCGCCCAGCTGGCGGCAACCGGGGATTTCCAACTGGATCGCAGCCGATGGTGCGACCTTTGTCGTCGGCGCCGATGTGGCCGGTGGCATGGGTGCGCGAGAAGTCGTGCCCTTTGGCGACCCCGCTGCGGCAGAGGCGTTCATTGCCGAATATGGCGGCGCCGCCCTGCCACTGTCTGATATTCCTGATGCCGAAGTGCTGGGCCCCGTCGATTTGAACCTCGCGCTGGAGACGCCCGCATGACCATTCTGACCCGCCGCCGTTTCCTGGCCATCTCAGCCGCCTGCGCCGCCGTACCCGCCGCTGCTGGCAACGTCGCCCAATGGCGCGGTATCGCGCTGGGCGCACCCGCCAGCCTGAGGCTGGAAGGCTCGACGGACGCACAGGCCGCGCCGATCTTTGCTGCGGTCGAGGCAGAGCTGAATCGGCTGGAGGATATATTCAGCCTCTACCGGACGCACTCGCAGATCAGTCAGCTTAACCGGATCGGCCACCTGGTCACCCCGGCGCCTGAGCTGCTGGAGGTGCTGAGCCTGTGTTCCACGCTTCACGACGCTTCGGGCGGGGTGTTTGATCCGACGATCCAGCCCCTGTGGCTAGCACTCGCCAGTGGCGCGGCGGGGCCGCAGGTGGAACGTGCACGCCAGACGATTGGTTGGGACAAGGTTCACGTAAGCGCCGGTGAGATCCGCCTGCCGCATCCCGGACGCTCGGCGATTACCCTGAACGGGATTGCTCAAGGTGCGATCACTGACCGGATTGCCGCTTTGATGCGATCCTTCGATCTGCGCGATGTGCTGGTGGATATGGGCGAAGTCGCCGCCCTTGGCCAGCGGAGCAATGGCGAGCCGTGGCGCGTCGGGCTGGCCAAGCCCGACGGTGCTGTCGCCAAACGGATCACACTGCAGGACCGCGCCGTCGCAACCTCGGCCCCCGAAGGCACCATGCTGCAGGGCGATCAGGGGCATGTCCTGAACCCGAAAGGGTTGGGTGCGCCCTATCAGGCTGTATCAATCTCAGCCTCGCAGGCAGCATTGGCAGACGGGCTCTCAACCGCCCTATGCGTAACCCCGCGTGCCAAAACAAACGCGCTGATATCGCGTTTTCCGGGCGCGCGTATCGAGATGAGTATCTGAGCGCGGGTAAGACTTGTCGTAAGAGGATGGTGCCTCAAGAGGGACTCGAACCCCCGACCTTGTCCTTACGAAGGACCTGCTCTACCAGCTGAGCTATTGAGGCGATGCGGAAGCTCGTTTAACGGCAGCGCGCGGGTCATGCAAGCGTGGATTGCCGGGCCGGTGCGCGGTTGACCACTACGCATTCATCCCGCATCCTGACGCCAACATGATCCGCCCGGCGGGTTACGGTGGTTTATCAGATATTTGGCAAGGTCATTTGGATGTCCGGGAATTCGCAGAAGTCTTATGTGCTAGACACCCACCGGCTGCGCGACCCGGAAGAGACCCTGGCCATCGTCAAACCATTCCTCAAGCAGATGGGCATAACCCGGATCGCCAACCTGACGGGACTGGACCGGGTTGGATTGCCGACAGTGATGGTGACGCGGCCAAACTCGCGCTCGGTCGCGGTGTCGCTGGGCAAGGGGCTGTCGCTGAGCGCAGCCCGGGCTTCGGGCGTGATGGAAGCGATTGAATCCTGGCACGCAGAGCGGATCGAACTGCCGCTACGGCTGTCCAGCTTTGCTGATCTGGCGGTGGAGTATGTGGTCGATGCCGACCGTCTGCCCAGCGTCACCGGCGGGCAGTTCGACCCTCATCAGGCGATACTGTGGGTGCTGGGGCGCGATCTGCCCTCGAGCCAGCCCTGCTGGGTGCCGTATGAGATGGTGGACACCGATTATACCACCTCGCCCGTGGCTGGGCAGCGGGCGTTTCCGCGAACGACAAACGGGCTGGCGTCCGGCAACAACCTGACCGAAGCCAGTTGCCACGCGATCTGCGAGTTGATCGAGCGTGACGCCACAACGCTGTGGCACCATCAGGGCGCAACCCCGCGTGTTAATCCCCGTACAGTGGACGACCCGCGTTGCCTTCAGGCGATGGAACAGATTTCTGCGGCGGGGCTTGATTTGGGAATCTGGGACACGACCTCGGACATCGGCATCGCCAGCTTTCGCTGCGCGATATGTGAGGACGGAGGCACCACGGGCCATATCGGCATCGGCGACGGCTGCCACCCGGATCGCGCCATTGCCCTGCTGCGGGCGCTGACCGAAGCGGCGCAAACACGGCTGACCTATATCTCCGGGGCGCGGGATGATCTGGACCCGGAAGAGTTCTCAGACACTGCCCGGAACTGGCGCAGCGGATACATCCGCGAACTGATCGATGGCTCGGCGCCCATCGGTGATTTCACCGAATGCCCAACCTACGTGACCGGATCTTTCACGGATGACCTGTCTTTGTTGCTGGCGCGCCTGTCCGAGGCAGGCATAGATCAGGTGGTCACTGTTGATCTGTCGCGACCCGAAATTGACATCGCAGTGGTGCGCGCGGTGATACCGGGCTTGGAAGCGCCCCATGACGATCCCGACTTTGTCGCAGGCCCCCGTGCGCGAGCGGTGATGTCATGAGTGTGGTTGTTTTTGTCGGGCCGACACTACGGGCCGAAGCCGTACGCGAACATCTGAACGCCACTATTCTACCCCCGGTTCAGCAGGGCGATGTGTATCGGGCAGTGCGGGAAAAGCCGCGTGCGATCGGGATTATAGACGGGTATTTCGACGGGGTGCCCTCGGTCTGGCACAAGGAAATCCTGTGGGCCTTGGAGCAAGGTATACCGGTCTTTGGCAGTGCCAGCATGGGTGCGCTGCGCGCGGCAGAGCTGGCGGATTTCGGGATGATCGGGATCGGCCAGATTTTTGAGGGTTACCTGAATGGTGCCATCGAAGATGATGACGAGGTAGCGGTGCTGCACGGCCCTGCCGAGCTTGGCTTTCCACCGCTGAGCGAGCCTATGGTCTCGATCCGCGCCACCATTGCGCAAGCCAAGACAGCGGGTGTGTTGTCGTCTGAGACGGGCGACGCGTTGCAGCAAAAGGCGAAAGACCTGCACTACCGTGACCGGGTTTGGGATCGCATCCTTGAGGGCGCTTCGGACCCGCAACCCTTTCAACGATGGTTGCCCGAGGGGCAGGTGGATGCGAAAGGGGATGACGCCCGCGCGATGCTGGCTGAGATGGCCCGCTTTCTGAATGCTGGAACGAATGTGTCAGACTCACATCGCACCGAACGGACGCTGGTCTGGCGTGACCTCTGCGCTCGTGTGGATCGGGAAGCCGCACAACAGGATAGCGAGGCGCGGGCGCTAGTGGATGAGCTGCGGCTTGATCCGGTTCTCTACGCGCATCTGCGTGATCGCGCAGCGCTAGGCTTGCTGTCTAAGGACGAGACCCGCCGACAGGGGTTGGACCCGGATAAAGACGCCGTGGTCAAGCAGATGACCGAACATCGGCTGGAGGCCCGGCTACCCCGCCATGCGGATTTGCTCGAATGGCTGGAAGAAAATGACCTGACCCTTGTGCAGTACGAGGCGATGCTGGCCGACAAATCCCGTGTCGATATCGCAATCCAAACGCTGGCCGAGACAATGGATGCCGCTTTGCTAGCCGAGCTTCGACGCTCGGGCGACTACAGCGCGTTGCGCGACCGGGCCCAGCGCAAAGCGGCGCTGCCGCTGGACACGAGCAACGCCGCAATTCGAACGCGTGCCTTGGTCTGGTATTTTGAAACACGTCTTGACCAGAGGGTGCCGGATGATCTTGACTCCTACGCGATCGGGCTTGGCCTTGAGGGGCGCGATGCCTTGGTCGATCTGATTGAAGCCGAGTTCCTGTTTTGCCACACCAGCGGCGATCAGGTTGATCAAGAGCCAGGCTTGGCAACAGGTCTGCGCGCAGGCGGATAACGGGAGGGAAAAATGGCAATCTGGCCCGACTATTTAGAGAATGACCCCCCCGGCACGCGGTTCTTACTATATCCGCAATCGCCCTTTTTAGAGCCGAATTCCAAGCCCGAACTGGTTGAAATATCGGCCCCGCAAGGGACCATAGGCCCAGGCCCATCGGGCCCCCGCATGTATGCGATGTACCCGGTCGACAAAACGACCCCCTATGGCGCGATGATCGAGGGTGAAGACGGCCCCGAGATGTATCTGCCCGCATGGGACGGCTATATCCTGCCGCCGCCCGAGCCCGATGAGTTTGGCAATTTCATCCATATCGATCCCGAGGACCCGGCCTTTGAAGCCGCCCATCTGTTCGGAGCGGCCCATTTCACCATGGATGTGTGGGAGGGCTATTTTAATCGCCCGATCCCCTGGCATTTCGCGCGTGATTTCGAGCGGCTTGAGCTATCGTTGCTGCCAAGTCTAGATAACGCGCATATCGGTTGGGGATTTCTGGAAACCGGTGGCACTCGCGATATCCGTGACGAATACCGCCCCTACAGCCTGAACTTCGATGTGGTCGCGCATGAGATCGGCCATGCCATCATCTACAGCGTGGTCGGCATGCCATCCGAAGAGGATGCGACCGGCGAATATTATGGGTTCCATGAATCGGCGGCCGATATGGTGGCGCTGTTGGCGTCGCTGCATTTCGGCTCGGTCGTGGATGAATTGCTGAAAAACACGCGCGGCAACCTTTATACCTATAACCGGCTGAGCCGCTTTGCAGAGCTGTCGCAGAACTCGCAAATTCGGATCGCCGCCAATGACCGGACGCTTTCTGAATTCTCGCACGGGTGGTCCAGTGAACACGCCCTGTCAGAACCACTGACCGGGGCGATGTTCGATATTCTGGTCGATATCTACCACGAACGACTGGTAGCACATGACGTGATCGACCCGGAGATGGAGGAGCTCTCGGACGAGTTGGAAGGGACCGACGAATACAATGCGATCATGCAGGACCTGTTCGACGAACATTACGCAGCCGACCCCGAAGGCTTTCGGGTTGCCCTGATCGAAGCGCGTGATTTGCTGGGGTCCTATCTTGCAGATGCGTGGGAGAAATTGGACCCCAATATGCTGAGCTACTTCGGCGTTGAACGCGCCTTGGTCATGGTCGATCACGAGGTCACCGGCGGCGCATTCCGGCAGATTATCGAAGGCAATTTCCGCATGCGCCACATCGGATTGACAGCGCCCGGCCCCCGTTTGACCAAGCCCGACGGGACGAGCCATGCCGCGTCGGTTCGTACGCTGTCACCCGAGGTGAATGAACCTTAAAGTCTTTGTTTTTCCCCCGCTATTGTGGCAGGTTACGCGCACGGGGTGATAATAGTGACATTCAACGCGCACTGAATGCGCAAACCGGGACAGGCGAGGCAATCGGCAGCGTCGACCCCCGATAGGGAGAAAGTGATATGTCTGAGTCCTTACTCAGTTTTTCCGAGGTATTACTGTTTGGGCGAGAGTTAAGTGATTTAAAACTGAAACAACGCTCGGTCCGGTTGGCCGAAGAGGTTGAGGAAGACTACGACTTCAGTAAGAAATTCACCAAAATCGACGGCGTACATGTCCGGGAAGACGATCGTGTTCTGGTCCAGGTCGGGGATGCGGCAAACGAAAAGTCCGGCATCTACAAGGTCATCAAGGACGGCGACAAGTTCAAGTTCGACAAGCGGAAGAAGGTTCCGCACGACTCGTTTGTCTACATCCGTCGCGGACGTCAGTTCAAACATACCCACTGGCAGCAGATCGCGAACCGGCACTCGGAACAGCTGTTCATCGAACAGGATGGCCGCCGGAGGGGTCGTGGCGTCAATAATTTCATCGGGGACCAGTTCGGAGGCGATGCACGGCTGGCCCGGATTTACGGCTTCGCCTATGACGGCACCTATTACGAGATGCCGGAACCCACGATCTTTCTGGTGCATGGCGAAGGCGAGAGCGCGACGGGTGGCAACCTGCCCCATGGCTTCAAGCTGCAGACCAGCAATGACGCTAACGCGCCGGACACCACGCAACAGGCCGCACGCGCGCCGATGAACCCCTCGGTTTCGGGCGTCGCGGCAGCGGATTACCAGATGGCCAATGATATTCGCGTCTGGAACTACGATCAGGCCGATTACACCATCCGCATGGATATCGCAGCCGGTCAGATCGAAGACGTGCTGCTGGACGTCTATTTTGAGTATGACGCACCGATGATGTCCGGAGCCAAGGTCTCGGGCGCCAAGGTGAGCGGGGCCAAGGTCTCGGGCGCGAAGGTCAGCGGGGCCAAGGTGTCCGGTGCTAAGGTGTCAGGTGCCAAAGTCAGCGGCGCAAAGGCACGTGGTGAATAGGAAGGTTGAAATGATCCTGACCGATTGACGTTTGGTTTTATTCCAACGTCTGCTTTGGGTTGGCGGGCCATTTATGCCTGACCCGCCATCCCTTTCGAAGATCAGAACTTGCCGTTTTCGTGCGCCATTTCGGCTGGCGTAGGCGAAACGACGTCCCAATGTTCAACGATCTTTCCATCTTCGACGCGCCATAGGTCGAAGAAGGCCCAAGGGTTCCCGCTGACGGTGGCATCTGAGGCGACAAATACAAAGTTGCCTTCGGCCACCACAATCTGCGGCTCGAATTTGGTGATCACATTCCCCTGCTCTGCCCAGGCTTTGGTGCCCTTGATCAGGCCATCGATCCCATCGGCAAGCATTGGATTGTGCTGCATATAGACCACGGAATACATCGGAGCTTTCTCAGGCGCGGCACCGCCCAGAACGTCACGCACAAACCCCAGAACCAGCGCCTTGTTTTCTTCTGTTTTCTCAAGATCGGTGATCTCGGTCGGCCCATCTGTCATGCCACGGCCCGACACTGTTGTTTCGGGAACGGGCTGCAAATTGTCCCAATGTTCAGCAACTTTGCCATTCTCGACGCGGAATATGTCAAAGGCGGCGAGGGTCGGTGCACCAAAAGCGTCCGCGTTGTCGAACGTGCTGTGCAATACAACCATATCGCCCTCGGTGATGACCCGGTGGGTAGTTGCAGTCATCCCGGATTGTTCGACCAAAGGGATCAGGCCGGCCAGGCCTTCGGCTCCGGTCGGGACTTGCGGGTTGTGCTGAATATAGTCCGGGGTAACGAGCTGTAGCGCTGCCTCCGGATCATGTTCAGCAAAGGCAGCCGTAAAAAGTGCGATTACAAGTTCTTTGGGGGACATGTTGATTTCCTGTGATTCGTATCTACTGGATACGTGGTAGCAAATCCATACTACATTTCAATTACGTACTTTAAAATGACCTGGTATGCTTGAGGCTACTGCCTGAATTTTCAGGGAGTTGTACCGAGGCCAACGTGACGCTATTGTGCGATTAAGTTTCGAAACAATACCAGAGACTGAGATGCTACCAATTGGTGTTGCCAACAAGTCAGAAGCTTCCAACTGCTCAATCCGTTCCGTACTGTCCAATGTGACGGGCAAATGGCGGATGATCATCATCCTTGCGCTGGAGGATGAGCCGAAACGCTTTGGCGATCTCAAGCGCTGTATCGGAGACATCACACAAAGTGTGTTGACCGAAAACCTGCGCGGGTTGCAACGTGATGGTTATTTGACCCGCACCGTCGATCCCGGACCGCCAGTGGCAGTGTCTTATGAATTGACACCTTTGGGCAGAAGCTTGCTTGAAATGCTGAAACCGCTCGTCTTCTGGTCGCATGAACAAATGGATGAAGTCAGGCGGTTACGCATGCAGTTCGACCGCGAACAGGCGAGTTGATTTTATAGGCGAGATCGGGCAGCAGCTCAGAACCCGGCCTTTTTGAGCCCCTCGACAAAATGCTGCGTGTCGTCAGACAGGCGGTCTGGCTGAACCTTGGCCCAGCGCGATAGTGAGAAATTGGGATGCGCTGCGCGGTGTTTGTCGGCGATCTGGCGGGCCATTTCCAGCTCGCCCTTATGGGCATAGCTGGCGGCCAGCACGCGCTGCCCCTCGGTCGGGTTGTTCATCTTGTTCACGCATGAGATCACGTCGTCATAGCGTTTGAGATTGTAATAGGCCCCGCCCAGATGCCACAGGTACTGATCGGGGAAATAGGGGTTCAGGCGCATCGCCTGCTGCAGATGTTTGATGGCGGTTTCGTTGTCGCCCCAATGGGCCAGCGCATCGGCGTAGTCCGAATGCATGTCCGCATCGTTGGGGTTAAGCTGCAGGGCGCGTTTGTAGGATTCGATCGCCGAGTCATGCTCTTTACGATAAAGCTGCACATAGCCCAGCTCTCCAAACCCGCGCGCGTCTGTGGGGTCAAGCTCCACCGCACGCTGAGCCAGCGACAGCGCCTTGTCCAGCGCGCTGTTTGGGTCTTCGGTCCAGGAATAGCGCCAATCGATGTTGAGCGTGCGTGACAGCGCCGCCGCGGCCCGTGCATACCCGCCGTCGCGCTCAAGCGCGGATTCGTAGCAATGCTGCGCCTTGCGGTTGTCGTTGCGGGTGTATTTGAAAATATGGTGCTGCCCCTGCAGAACCGAACCATAAGCCCGCAGGTCTGACGGGATTGCCTGCACCATGCGCAGCTTTTCATGCGACTCGATCATGACTGCAGTGGCGGCAACGATGCACTCGGTCACCTCATCCAGGATGTCGAAGATATCATCGAGCTTACGGTCGAACCGTTCACCCCAGATGGTGCGTTCGGTGTTGGCGTCAATCAGCTCGGCCGTGATCCGGATACGACTGGACGAGCGGCGCACACTGCCGCGCGCGATATAGCGCACGTTCAGACGCCGAGCGGCCTCTTGCGGCGACATCGACTGGGTCTTGAAGAAGAACGAGGAATTCCGGGCAATGATGAACAGGTTCCGGAACTTGGACAGGTTCATGATGATGTCGTCGGTCAGACCTTCGGCGACCCAGCTGTCATCTTCATCCCCGCCTTGGCTAGTAAAGGGCAGCACCGCAACCGACGGGTTATCGGGCCTTTCAAGCACTTCCAGCTGCATCTCAGGACGTAGGGTTGCGGCCATTGTTGCACCCTCGACCTCGGTTCGGACACAGTAGGTCGCGACCGGAGACATGATGTTCTTGAGCTGCTTGGGACCGAGGAATTCATAGCCATAGCGCAGGCGGTTACGGATCTGTTCATAGACGGCTGCGCTGACATAAACCCGTTCTGGCTCGGCAATCTCCTGCAGGCGGGCAGCGATATTGACGTTGTCACCATGGATACCGCGTTCGTCCATCAGAACTTCGCCCATGTGAACGCCAGCGCGGAATTTGATGTTGTGCTCATCATCGCGCGCCTGATTATGTTCCGCAGCGATCCGATGCAGTTCGATGCTGAACTCTACCGCACTGGTCGCCGTGTCGAATAAGGCAAGGATGCCGTCACCGCGCACTTCGATGATTTTGCCCTGATACTTTGAGCAAGCCGATTCAAGCTGCGAAAGCAAAGACTTCAACGCGTTATACGTATCCATCTCGTTCTCGCTCATCAGGCGGGAATAGCCGACAACGTCGGCAAAAAGCACCGCGCCTAGTTTCTGTTTTATTGATGCGTCCGAACCGGTCGTGTTCACTGGCAATACTCAATTGTGTTGTCATGTCGAATCCGACAGGACTGTTTTAGCAAAAAATGACTCAGAATACGTAACATTTTAGGTATCTGCACCGGAATCGGGGGGCCAAGACCACCCAGAGGCATCAAAACTGACCACTGTTTGGGTGCCTAACTCCTGCGCGAGCACCTCTCGACGCGCGATCCAGTCCTGCTTCAACATGCCGACGACAACCATGTCATGGAACTGCCCATCCGCGAACCAGGCCTGACGCATCGTGCCCTCGATCTCACAGCCGATTCGCTGGATCAGATCACGGCTGCTGTGATTGTCGGCCCGGTAATACGAGGTGATACGGTTCAGCCCCAATTGCCGGAATGCGAAATCCAGCATCAGCGCAACCGAACGCACCGCCACGCCATGTCGACGGATGGATTTGTCGACAAAAACCGGAACCACCGCATCCCTGTTGACGCTGGAAATTGCTTCAAGCCCGGTCATCCCCACCAGATCACCACTGTCAGATTCGATTGCGAACCAGCATTTGCAGCAGTCCTTTGAGGTGTTTATCGCGTCTTCCCAATATTGTTCGGTCTGTACCAGGTTCTGAGGAATGCGCGACGTTCGGTCGAACAGTGCCAGGTCATGGATATCCTGAAACCAGCGCGCAACTGTTCCCAGATCCGTCTTTTCCAGAGGGCGCAATCTGAACAACCGGGGTGAGCTATCGGGCAAGAGAAAATATCCTCCGAGTACAATTCTGAAAATCTATTCGCGGGATACTAGCACGAAAATTTCAGAAACAATAAGAGGTTGTTCACACAACGCAGCCGTAGGCCGCTACCCGCTGAACGGGTGCAGCCGACAAACTTGTAATGGGTGGCAGGTCGTAAAGAAGCGTTACGATCAATCAGCGGTTTTCAGCGCGAATAAGGAAGATGTTGCGCAGGTAGATGGACAGGCCCATCGACTGACCCAGAATAAAGACCGGGTCACGGCGATAGATCGCATAGCTCAGCAGGATAAGCCCGCCGCCGATCGAAAGGTACCAGAACGCCATCGGGATGACGGATTTCTTGGCGCGCTCGGACGTGATCCATTGCACGATAAACCGGGCGCTGAACATCAGCTGACCGGCCAGACCGATAAAGACCCAGAGCGCCTCGGTCGGGCTGTCGACGTGCAGGATTTCCAGAATGGTTTCTTTCATGACCGGGACGCCTCGGTTGCGGAAACGGATTTGGCGCGGCGGGTCAGCCAGACGACGCCGAACAGATCCCAGATGCCGACCATGGCCCGCCCGAAATTGGTGTATTTGGATTCGCCCGACAAACGCTGCTGATGCGCCACATCCACCAGCGCGATATTCCAGCCATAGGCCTTAAACAGGGCGGGCAGATAACGGTGCATATGATTGAAAAAGGGCAGATCAAGGAAAGCCTGCCGTCGGAACGCCTTGAAACCGCAGCCGGTGTCACGTGTGCCGTCTTTCAGCATCCAGCCCCGCAGTGCATTGGCAAAGCGCGAGGCAAGCTTCTTTGACGCAGTGTCTTGTCGGCCAACCCGTTGCCCCGCCACCAGGCCAATCGAGGCATCACCACCCGACACCAGCGGCGCCCAAATCTTTGGCAGCTCTTCCGGCGGGTTCTGTCCGTCGCCATCCAGCGTGCAGCAGATATCCGCGCGTGCCTCCTTGACGCCGGAATGCACGGCAGCACTTTGGCCACCGGCCGTTTTGTGCTGCAGGATGCGCAGTTGCGGACAGTCTTTCTGCATCTGTTGCAGCGCCGCAAAAGTGCCATCGGTCGATCCATCATCAACCGCGACAATCTCGAACGCGGGCAATTCGGTCGCAGCAGTGCAGATGCCCTGGATAAGACCAGGAACAGCCCCCTGTTCGTTATGCATGGGAATCACGATCGACACAGTGGGTCGATTGTCAGCGTTGGCATCATGATCAGCATGCATAGTGGATAGCTTTACTTGTTTCAGTCTCAGGGCTTTTGCGGGATCAACGGCGAAAATTCAAGTGGTCACCGCATGGCAGGCCAACATCAGCGCAACTTGTTGGGGCATTGTTCAGCGATGGGGCGGATTGCACCGTGTCTCCTATTCAGGGGCGGGCGTGACACCGGTTGCTGACCAATAGACCAAACCGTCAACCGCAGTTGGCTGCGTCTCGAGCCCGATCAGGTCAGGTGCCAGCTCAGACAACTCACCCTCCGAACAGAGCCCTCGCAGAGGGCCGGTGGTATAGCCGAACCTGTCGAGGTATTTGTGCAGCTCCAGCCGTCTGAGGTAGGCAAAGCGCCTACCGTTGGAAGCAAAGACCGATGCGGCCCCGGGCGGTACGCGCAACTTGCGGTCATAGGCGCAGAGCAGCAGGGTTTCATCCGGCTGCAGCATTGCACCCAAAGGGGTCAAAATCTCGGCCTCGGGCACGCCCAAGCGCACGCGGCCCTTGCCCAGATCGGTGGCATCGCGGTCATAGAACAGGCCGCCTGCAACAAAGACCAGACCCAGCGCGGCCACCATCCCGGCCCAGCGCAGGCGCTTGACCGAAAACAACAAACCGGTTGCCGCGACCATCAGCATCGGCAGGATCAGCAGGGTGTAGCGTGCATAAACCTTGCCGGCTGCGGCCCACATCATGATAACGAAGAACGCTGCTATCCCTGTTGCAGCAAGAAGTCTGGGCCGCTTTTGCAGAAATGGCAGAGCGCAGATGCCGACAAAACCCAGTAGCCGCAACCACGGCTCGCCCGCGATGATCAGATCATAGAGTTTCCCGAAGCCGCGATCGCTGAGCGATGGGCGAAAACGATCCAGCATCTCGCCTTTGATGTTGCCATCAAGCGAGTCGCCAAAGAGGAACCGAAGCTCTTGCAGGATCGGCCAGGCGAAGGCCAGCGGGATCGCAATTTTGAGCGTCCGGCGAAACGTTCTGTTCTGCCAGATCTCGCTGAACGGTTCCGTCTGCCATCTGTTGGTCAACTTCAGCGTCAGTAGTGCCAGCGCTAGAAAGGCCAGCGGGGTTGGGCTTTTCTGCAAGGCGGCCAACACCAGAGTTGCGCCGAAATAAGGCCAGTATTTCGGCTTTTCCAACGCTGCCAACAGGGCTGCAATTCCAAGGGTCGAAAAGAAAACCGCACCGGTATCAAGCATCGCGGATGTGGCGTGTTGCCAGAACTGAAGCGACGTGGCCACCAGCAGGACCGAAGGCAGCATGGCCCAGGGGCTGTCCGGGATCATCACCCGCGCCAGTACGGCCGTTGCCATCAGCGCGCCCAGCGCAAAGATCATCGACGGCAGGCGCAAGGCCAGAATATCAGATACGCCAAACTCCATCAGCAGCGCAGACATCCAATACTGCATGGGCGGTTTTTTCAGGCTAGGTTCGTTGTTGGAATAAACCGCCAGCCAGTCCCCATTGCGCGCAAAGCCTGTACTGCGGTCATAAGTGTAGAATTCATCGTAGTGATAGATGTTCCCAACACCCAGATCAGTCAGATACCAGGACCAGACCAGGACCATCACCAATGCGGTGGCGAAGTAAGGAAGCAGTCTTAGCCAATTTGGGGAGGTACCGGTCATGCTTTCCGTGGTCCTATCGCGTCATAGAAATATGTGGTGTTGATCCCGCCGGGCCTTGTTTGAAACTGCCGCGCGTCGCGCTCCCATTATTGCGTCGCCCGTCCAAGAGCAAGAAGTTTAGAAGGGCGATCGCGCTTGTCAGACTGCAGGCTCGGCCTCGTCGGGCAACATCAGGCTCAGCTCACCCTCTTTGAAGCCATCGAAGGACAAGTCCCAGCTGGCACCGGGCCAAAGCAGTTGCAACTGCTTCTTCGCAGGCCGATAGACCGCAGTATAGAGCGTGCCGAAACCTGATCTGAAAGCCGTTGAATAAAGCGGCGGACGCAGGAACGCATCGATAAACCGCTTCTCGCTTTCCGGGTGCTGGTTGAGACGGTTGAGCAAGAACCTTTCGCGTTCCACGGTGGCCGTAAAGCGCGCATGGGTGGACCATTCGACATGGCCCTGATGGTTTGTCGCGACCGGCTGGTCCGAGATTTGCGGGTGCCGGTCCGGGGCAAGGTACACCGTGCTGTGATTGTGTTTCGCATCCAGAACGGTGACGTTATAGCTCATATGACAAGGGATGCGGCACAGGCAGTCAACCGCTTGCGCAGTGGTCTCGCAGGTTTGAAGGACATAGCGCAGGATCAGCGGCACGCCAAAGCCGTCGCCGACCTCGCGCCGCCCGCCAAAGGTGAGCGAGACCGTCAGACCGGCATCGTTGATGCCATCAAGCAGACCCAGAACGCCGTCGCTCATCCCGATGATCCCGCGCCCGTCCCAGCGGGTTTTCAGCAGAGCGGCGTCAAAGGTTTTTGGATGGTAGTCGTAATTGCGCACCAGAAACGGTGTCTTGCCACGCCAAATCGCCTGGCTGCAGCCCGAAAGATATTTCGGCGGGCAGTAAAAGCTGAGAAACCGCGCCTGGCTGTCGCTGCCGCCGACCAATTCGACGATCTCTTCATAAAGCGGCAGAATCTCGGGCATGTGCTTTTGCAAGGCGCGGAGGCATTCGCGATAGGTGGGGCGGGCCGAATATCCCTCTTGCGCCCACCATTTGCGGTAGGCGGGCCAGTATTCGGCAAACAGCCCGGCCAGCTTGGGACCGGGCTGTTCCTCGTCGATTGAGCGAAAAACAAGCGCCATGGGGCTTTCTACATAATTTTGAACGCGGGGTCTTCCATCGGCTGTGCCGCGGGCAGCGGTTCAGCCGTATAAGCCGAAGTGATCCCATGAATCCACTTCTTCGATTTGTCCGTCAGTTTGAAGCCCTTGGTCATCGACCGCCCGCGAGTCACGAGGATACCCAAATCAGCGCCCTCATAGCGGTAATCACCGACATTCGAGATACGCAGGAAGAACGCTTCGTTCTCGCCCACCGCGCGGCGGTGATAGTCGAACCGGTCGAACACGACGCGGCCATCTTCCAGCATCTTGTAGATGCCCGACTGTGGGGCCTGCGTGATCCGGTCGACACTGTCATCGGTGTGTTTGATTACCATTTGCGACCAGCTGTCGATCATGTCCGGATCCGCCCAGCGGGCATTCAGTTCCTCGACATCCAGCTCGAAGGGCTTCTTTGAAAACTCAAGTAGATGGAACAGAAACAGTGGCGCATCAGCGTGCGCAAAGGCCGCGTGGTTGGTCATCGAGCTGGCGCCAGTGATACGGGGGTTCAATTCGCCCAACCACAGTTCGTCGGTTTTCTTATCGATCAGGAAGTCGAGTTCGAAATAGCCGCGATAGCCTGATTTGCGCAGCTCTTCCCCGAATTGGAAGGTCAATTGCCGCGCCTGTTCACGTGCTTTCGGTGGAAAGGCGGTTGAGAAAATCTCATTCCCGCACCAGCCGCCGCGATAGGGGGTAAGTTCCTTGAAGCCCACAAGCTCAGTCATCAGCGGGCCAACGATGGTACCCTCCGAGGTCGCACAGGCCTCGATCGCCGCCCCGCGACAGTCGATCCGCTTCATGATCTTGATCTCGCCTTCGCCGATGATCTCGTCTTTGTGCTTGTTGAAATCGGCCTCGGACTTGATGAAAAACGTCGTATGGCCACTGTCGCCGAAGGCGGATTGTAGCACCAGATCATTCCCCAATCCGGCCTTTTCGCAGATCTTTTTCAGGTGATCATAGCTTTTGACAACGCTCAGCGTGTTGGGCACCGAAGGCACACCCGCCTTATTGCCGATACGGACAGTTTCGATCTTGTTGTCACATTTGGTGCGCAGCTTGGCTTTGGGGAACCACAGCTGACCGCCCAGCTCCTTGACCAGCTTCTCAGTCGTCTCGTCGAACATCAGGAAGACAAACTTGGGCTTGCCACCGCGCCGCTTGACCAGGTCGATGACCTCTTTGTGCTGCAGCAGATAATTGTTGATGTCTTCGATGGACTGAAACTCATCATGCGGCATTTCCGAAGGCACAAACACGTTCGGATGTCGCCCGTCAAAGCAATCCATGTAGCAGATATAGGTGAAGTTCATCACCCATTCATCCAGCCCCAACAGGTTGAAATTGGTTGCCGATACGAAATAGATCGGGTCCTTGTTGGTATGGAAATACCGGCGGATTTCCGAGATGTTTTTCAGCACCTTCTTTGGCATGATTGTTGTCCTCCCTGACCCCTTAGGGGTTCTTTACTGATTTCAAAGCGTCTTCGGTAAAAATGCGCAGGCCCAGATCGGCACGGAATCCGTGGATCTCTGACACGTCCAGTTCCTGCATGAATTTGAGAATTTCAGGGCTGATCACCTGCCCCGGTACCAAAATGGGAAAACCCGGCGGATAGGGAATCACGAAGGTGGCCGAGACCATCTCTTCCCCGGCTTCGAGCCGTTCCAACATCTCCTTGTCGGGCTCGACGTAGTCGCAATTGTCTTCGTCATAGGACAGAAAAAACGCCGTACGGATGTCACCGGCTTCGGTACCTGCTTCACAGCGGAACGCATCGTGGAACCGACTAAAATCAGGCAGAGGTGGGACGTGTTCGCTCAGGTTGCTGACGCGCTTTTCAAAGGCCCGTTTTTCCATCTTCGAGGCATCGTCCATCAGATCGTCTAACTCCTTGGCGATCTCGACCAGAACCTCGATCAGATAAGCGACCGAGCTGCGTGTGGTGCCGATATTGGTCATGAACAACACGGTATTGCGCGAGGTCTTGTTGATCTGGATGCCGTATTTATCCATCAGGATCTTGGTCTTGAACGTATCGCCGTCCCAGCCCGTGGCGCCCACATGCAGCGTGATGCGGGTGGCATCCAGAACAAACTCGTCCTTGGCCCAGCAATCCCAAACATCGGCCCATCCCTGATCGGGATCGAAATAGCTGGTCATGCCGCTTTCGCGATATTGCTCGGGGATCATGTCGCCCGCCGTGACCAGCTTGAAATACTTTCTGAGCAGCGGATGGGTCGTCACGGCCCGGCGGATTGCCATCGCGCTTTCGACCTGCCGCTGGACGAACTCGTACCCTTCGATCTCGACCTGCCTGCGGCCCACATCCAGCGAGGCGATGATCTGATAGTTGGGCGAGGTCGAGGTGTGGGTCATATAGGCCTCGTGAAAGGCCTCTTCCACCGCGCCTTTGAACTGCTGGTCGTTGACATGGATCATCGAACCCTGCCGCAATGAGGTCAGCGTCTTGTGGGTTGATTGCGTCGCATAGACCCGGACCCGCGCGTCAGGCGGCGCGATCAGGCGGGCGTTTAGCAATGTTTCGTCATCTGCACCTTCGAGAGCCGCCTGTTGGGCCTCGTAGGCCTCGGCATGTTCCGTCGAACGGAACTGTTCGCGCAGGATATTGGCCGACCGCATTGCCGTGCGCACACGAGAATTGGGCGCAAACCTTGCATAGGCGAACCACGCCTCATCCCACAGGAAAACCAGGTCTTTCTTGATCGCGAGACATTCCTGCATCACCCGCTGCACATTGTAGACGATGCCATCGAATGTACAGTTGGTCAGCAGCACCATCCGCACACGATCAAGCTTCCCAGCAGCGCGTAGGGCCAACAGTTTGTGCTTGATCTCTCGGATTGGCACCGCGCCATACATCGAGTAATCGTGCAGCGGATAGCTGTCCATATAGACGACGCTCGCCCCCGCCAGCACCATGCCGTAGTGGTGCGATTTGTGGCAATCGCGGTCGATCAGCACGATATCTCCGGGCCGTACCAGTGCTTGCACAACGATTTTGTTGCAGGTCGAGGTGCCGTTAGTCGCAAAAAACGTCTGTTTAGAGCCGAATGCGCGTGCGGCAGCCTCTTGCGCCTCTTTTATCGGGCCCTTCGGCTCCAGCAGCGAATCCAGCCCGCCAGACGTGGCCGAAGTTTCCGCCATGAAGATATTTGATCCGTAGAACGCCCCCATGTCCTGAATCCAGTGGCTGCGACTAATCGATTTACCCCGGCTGATCGGCATCGCGTGGAACACGCCCGTGGGCTGTTTTGAGTATTCCTTGAGCGCCGTGAAGAACGGTGTCTTATAGCGCCGCTGCACCCCGCGCAGGATGTTCAGGTGCAATTCCAGAAAGTCTTCCTGATTGTAGAAGACCCGCCGGCACAGGCCCAGATCGAGACCGGCAATATCTTCCGCCGAACGGTCGGTGATTAGATAAGCGTCCAGCTCGGGGCGCAGCATGCCGATCCTGCGGCAGGTTTCAGGGCCGTATTCCGAGGGGGACAGCGCATCAAGATCGGCGCCCTCGCCATAGAGGCTGATATAGCGGCCCAAAACATTGGTTTCGTTCTTGGACTTCAGGCTAAGGCCCGGGCGAACAATGACCGCCTGTACATTCTGGTTGAACAGAACCCCGATCAGCGCATCCTCGACACTGGGAACGACAACGGTTTCATAAATAAACGGATCTTCGCTGCGGCGCATCCGTTGCAGGCTGGTTTGCAGGAACCGTTCCTGATGTTCGTTGACCTTGTCAACGATCATCACCTCGAAATATGGGCGGCCCAGCGCGCGGGCTTCATGGCTTTGGGTGGACTCGTCCTCGAACTCATCAACCTCGGTCTCATCCGCGATCAGCGGGATCGAGCGGCGACGATAGGCCCCTGAGGTCAGCGCCCGCGACACCCGGCGCACGGCGGTTGAGAAATCGCCAAAGTTCCCATGGTCCAGCAAACGACGCAGATAGTCGAACGCCGATCCGCCCGGAAAAGCGAAATACACCTCGATCGGGGCCAGCGCCTGCAGCAACTGCCGTGCCCGGTCCCGATCTTTTTCGTTACCGCCCTGATCCAGGGACTCGGCCGTTTCCCGCAGCGCGCTCCACCGGTCTGCCCTCAATTGCGAGGCGCTGTAGTAGTCCGAGATGGTGTGGAGCTTTTCGCTATCGGAAATGCCGTGCATGAAATTTTTCCTTTCTGCCGATACCGAAAAGCTGGGCCGGTATCAGTCTGTGCCAGAGCGCCCTTTATAGAGATACAGATTGTCGGGCTTGGTCGCGGCGTCTTCAGTATATCCCAGCGCCGTTCTGGGGTCGGATGCAGCGACGCCCGCAACGTCGCCTTTCTGCGGAATGCGCAGCGGGCCGAGCGTGTGCAGATAGGCATCCGCCCCGCTAGTCCGGTCATAGACCGGGAACTCCGCCTCGCGGTCGCGGAAGCTTTTGAGAACCTGCCCCAGACCTTTCAGTCCGACCTCGCGTTGGCGGCGAACCTGATCAAGATCGATCTCAATCGGGAAAATATCCTCTTGCCCTGCGGATTGGTGCAGCACGGTGGCCGATGGGTCGACGACCAGCGAGCGGCCCACGCCCCCGGCGGCCAGCCCGTTCACGTCAAACACATAGCATTGGAACTGCGCAGCGGTCGCCTTGGCGATCGACAGCTCGGCCTCGCGGTCGGTTGTGCCGGTCAGAACCGGGTGCAGCAGAACCTCGACCCCTTGGCTAGTCAGGTGGCGGGTGGTTTCGGGGAACCAGATATCGTAGCAGATCGACAGGCCAAACCGGCCCACATCCGGCACATCAAAGATGCAGAATTCGGTACCCGATGCGATGTTCTGTTCATAAGGTTTGAACGGGAACATCTTGGAGTATTTTGAGACGATCTCACCTTCGGGGTTGATCACCACCGAGGTGTTGAAAATCCGTCCATCTTCGTGCTTTTCGAACATCGAACCGGGGATCAGCCAGATCCCATAACGCCGAGCGGCATCCTGAAAGCGCGACAGGTCGTCATTGGGAAAGGGCTGTGCAAACCGGTCGAGCGGACCATGAGGCGCCAGTTCGCTGAACAGGGCCATCTGGGTCCAAGGGAACCGCGCCATCATAATGTCGATCCGGTGCAGCATCGCGTCGACATTCGACTGCAACGCACCGACATGCATCTGGATTCCGGTTATCGCAAAAGGGGTCATTTTTCGTTTCTTCTCATTTTCTTGCCGATTGCGACCGCCGATTTGATCCGGCGTTCTTCATCGGAACATAAAACCGTGTGGTCACGCAAGCCTGCTGTCCTCAGGCTATGGTTTTCCGAGGCGACTGCCCTCATACTGCGGCTTCCTCGGCGGTATCTTCTGCCTGCGGTTCCACAAAATCGATGTCGTTGCGAACCCAGAAGAACCGGAATCCGCAACTGCGCAGCCATTTCTCAAGCCGATCAAGGCTGGACCACTCCCGCCGCAGCCCGCGCGTGGATTCGACCAGCGCCCATTGGCCATCGACCAGAAAGTATACAGTCCAGGTATTGGGATGCGCCGAGTGGTTGGCAAAGCCGCCGCTGATCACCTCACGCGCCGTGCGAACGGCGACCGGATAGTCGCCGATGCGACCCTCAGCCGCGAGAATGGCCAGATCGTTTTGACGGATCGTGAATGTGGGAAGGGGGGCGTCGTTCATGCAGCCTCGATCTGCGCCGCGTCCAGCAGCGCTTTGCGCCGTTCACTGATATCAGCTGGCTTCAGGTTTTCGACGCGGGTCGCCAACGTCCAGACATGACCAAACGGATCGGCAATCGTGGCGCAGCGTTCGCCCCAATAGGTGTCCGCCGCCTCAGCGATCAGGCTGGCACCGCTTTCCAACGCGACTGCAAGGGCAGTGTCCACATCTTCGACATACATATGATGCCCAATCGGAGTAACTGTGCCCGGAATGGCGGGGCCGTGCGCACCCCATCCGGCGGTGACAAACAGCATCGAGTTGCCGATCTTGATCGAGGCAAAGCCGGGGGCCTCATCCGCGTCATAGGCCTGTATCTTCGCATCAAAGGCGCTTTCGTAGAAAGTTAGCGCGGCATCGACGTCGGCGACGGCAAGCGATGCGGTGCAGGTGCGATAGCCACGTGGCAGAGTGGCAGGTTTCTTTTTCATTCCGGTACTCTCTGAATTGGGCGGCGGACACCCTGGATTATCTGCAGGAATTTCCCGCACTATGCATCATACTGTGGATCAAACCAGGAGATACTGCAACACTATGATGCATAGTGCTGAAATTTCTGCCGTGATGCTTAGAATGTAGGCGGAGTGCAGGCGCTGATGACCCGGCAAACTTCGGGGCCGACCTGCCTGAACCGGTGCGGGGTGCGACTGTCGAAATAATAAGCATCGCCTGGTCCCAGTACCTTGCGCTTATCACCCACGGTCACCTCCACCCGACCCGAAATGACAATACCGCCCTCTTCCGCCTCATGCCCGTACATCACGCGACCGGTGTCAGCCCCTAGCTCGTAAGTTTCCTGCAAGATCATCATCGCGCGACCATGCAGGTTTGATCCTACCTGCCGCAGAGACAGCCCACCCTTTCCGATCTCAGTAAGTTCTTCTGAGGCGTAAAACACGGTCTGCTCAGGTTCGATTTCGAAGGAAAAGAAATCGGACATGCCAATCGGTATGCCTTGCAGAATACGCCGTAACGCACCAACCGATGGATTCATCTTGCCCGACTCGATCAGTGAGATGGTTGAGTTCGGCACATCCGACTTCTTGGCCAGCGCCCGCTGAGATAAGCCTGCACGCTCTCGCAAGGTTCGCAGGCGCAATCCGAGGGTCAAATCCTCTTGGCTGGTGTTCTTCATGTTCAGTATCCGCAACACTTGATCCTGCCGGGACGGTAAATCAATGGCTTATGAATCACAAGAAACAGGCTTTCGCTTGCAGGCGCAGATACTACAGTCGCGCAGTCAAACATACGGGCACCGCGCCCGGAAACGGGAAAGGACGCAAGATGCTGAACGCTCAGATTGCTGAACGCCGGAATACCTCGATCGCGCAGGGCGTGGGGATGCAAACGCAAGTCTATGTGGACCGTGCCGTGAATTCCGAGGTCTGGGATGTCGAAGGCAAACGCTATATTGATTTCGCCGCAGGCATCGCCGTTGTGAACACCGGGCATTGCCACCCCAAGGTGATGGAGGCTGTTCAGAAACAGGCCGCGAACTTCACCCATACCTGCCATCAGGTTCTGCCTTATGAGAGCTACATCCGCCTGGCCGAGCGCCTGAACGAGAAGGTGCCCGGCGACTTCACCAAGAAAACCGTCTTTGTCACTACAGGTGCCGAGGCGGTCGAGAATGCCGTCAAGATCGCGCGTGCTGCCACTGGCCGCCCGGCTGTAGTGGCCTTTGGCGGCGCTTTTCACGGCCGCACCTTCATGGGCATGTCGCTGACCGGCAAGGTTCAGCCCTATAAAGCGGGCTTCGGCGCGATGATGCCCGATACCTATCACGTCCCGTTCCCGATCGATCTGCATGGCACCTCGACCGAAGATTCGCTGGGTGCTTTGACTAAACTGTTCAAGGCCGATCTTGATCCGGGCCGGGTGGCCGCGATCATCATCGAACCGGTTCAGGGCGAAGGTGGCTTCTACCCCGCTCCGGCTGAGTTGATGCGTGGTCTGCGCGCGCTTTGCGACGAACATGGCATCGTTCTGATTGCCGATGAGGTACAGACCGGCTTTGCCCGCACCGGCAACCTGTTCGCGATGGACGCTTATGACGTCTCTGCTGATATCACCACCATGGCCAAAGGTCTGGCCGGTGGTCTGCCGCTGGCTGCCGTCACCGGTCGTGCCGAGCTGATGGACGCCGCGCACCCGGGTGGTTTGGGCGGAACCTATGGCGGCAACCCGCTGGGGATCGCCGCCGCCCATGCTGTGATGGATGTGATCGAGGAAGAAGACCTGTGCACGCGCGCCAATGAGCTGGGCTCGCGCTTGAAACAGCGTCTGGAATCGATCCGTTCCCGCACGCCCGAGATTGTAGATATTCGTGGTCCGGGCCTTATGGTTGCGGCCGAGTTCAACACGACCGACGGCAGCGCCCCGAATCCCGATATGGCAAACGCCATACGGGTCGAGGCATTGAAGCGTGGATTGATCCTGCTGACATGTGGCGTATATGGGAACGTAATTCGTTTCCTCGCGCCGTTGACGGTGCAGGACGAAATCTTCGCCGAGGCCATGGATATCCTCGAAGCCTCGATCGACGCTGCCAAAGGAGCCTGAACATGCTGGATACCAAAGTGACCAAGCTGGAGCTGAAAGATCCCAGCCTTCTGGAACCCCGCGCCTATATCAACGGTGAATGGGTCGAAGGTGAGGCAACGTTCCCTGTCTACAACCCCGCGACTGGTGATCTGATCGCCAATGTGACAGATGTCAGCATTGAAGGCACAACACAGACCATCGATGCAGCTTACGCTGCGAAGAAGGAATGGGCTGCTCAGACTGGCAAGGAACGCGCCGCCATTCTGCGCAAATGGTTCGACCTGATGGTCGAAAACGCAGACGATCTGGCAACCATCCTGACCGCCGAGATGGGTAAACCCTGGCCCGAGGCGCGCGGTGAAATCCTATATGGCGCGTCCTTTATCGAGTGGTTCTCGGAAGAGGCCAAGCGTGTATACGGCGACGTCATCCCCGGCCACCAGCGCGACAAGCGCATCGTGGTGCTGAAGCAGCCCGTGGGCGTAGTGGGATCAATCACGCCTTGGAATTTCCCGAACGCGATGATCGCGCGAAAAGTTGGCCCGGCGCTGGCCGTGGGCTGTACCTTTGTGGCGCGCCCAGCGACGCTGACGCCGCTGTCGGCGACGGCGATGGCGGTTTTGGGTGAACGTGCGGGTATACCGGCGGGCGTGTTCAACGTGATCCCGGGCACCGACAGCTCAGGCGTCGGTAATGAGCTTTGCACCAATGACAAGGTCGCCAAGATCACCTTCACCGGCTCGACCCGTGTAGGACAGATCCTGATGCGTCAGGCGGCGGGCACCATCAAGAAGATGTCGCTGGAACTGGGCGGTAACGCACCATTCATCGTCTTTGACGATGCCGACGTGGATGCCGCCGTGGATGGCGCGATGATCGCGAAGTTCCGCAACAATGGCCAGACCTGCGTCTGTGCCAACCGCATCTATGTGCAGGCGGGCGTCTATGACGAGTTTGCTGCCAAGCTGGCCGAGAAGACAAAATCTTTGAATGTCGGCGACGGCTTTGGCGACGGCATCACCACAGGTCCCCTGATCAATCAGGCGGCGGTCGACAAAGTTGAAGAACATATCTCGGACGCGGTTTCCAAAGGGGCGACTGTAACGCTGGGCGGCAAACGCTCGGATCTGGGTGGGACATTCTTTGAGCCCACCGTTCTGACTGGCGTAACCCGCGACATGGTTGTGGCAAAGGACGAAACCTTCGGCCCCGTCGCTCCGCTGTTCAAATTCGAGGAAGAAGACGACGTCGTCAGCATGGCCAATGACAGCGAGTTCGGCCTGGCCTCGTATTTCTACAGCCGCGATCTGGCGCGCGTCTGGCGTGTGGCCGAGGCGCTGGAATCGGGCATGGTGGGCATCAACACTGGCCTGATCTCGACCGAAGTCGCCCCGTTCGGCGGTGTCAAACAATCCGGTCTAGGCCGTGAGGGTTCGAAATACGGGATCGAGGATTTCCTTGAGATGAAGTATCTCTGCATGGGTGAAATTCAGTAAGCGCCTCGTGCCTCGAAAATTCAACGCACTCGCAGTCCGCTGCGGGTGCGTTTTTCGTTTCAAACCGATGCGTGCCCGCGCAGACGGAACACCAACGGCATCATCACCAAGACCAGAGCCGCCGAGAAAAAAAACGGTGCGCCGGGCATATAAGTGCCTTCGCCATCGACCGACGCCTGAAAGATGCCGGTCATCACCAAAGGCGACAGAACCGCAGCGACAGAAGACAGTGACGCGATGACTCCCTGCACCACGCCCTGCCGGTCTTCGTCCGCCTGGTTCGAGGCCATAGCCGTGATCAAGGCGGGCACGAGGTCGGACAGCGCGGCAAGCAGAATAAAGATGACAAGTGCCGTAACCGTTACGGTAAACCCAAAGCCGATCATTCCGACCAATGCCGATACCATCCCCAGCAGCAGGGTTCGGTAATCGCCGATCCAGCGAATGAAGACCGGCATCAGTCCGGCTTGGACGAAGGCCAACAGCACGCCGTATGCGGCCAGCGACAGGCCGATATACAGCGTGGACCAGCCAAACACCTCTCGTATCCAGAAGGCCCAGAGGGTGGGGTAGACCATGTTGGCAAATTCAAAGATGAAAATGCACAGCAGCGGCACTGCCAGCCCCGGAAAGCGGAAGGAGTCAAAGATCGATTTGAACGGGTTCAGGTCGCGCTTGCCAAAGGGGCGGCGTTTTTCTGGTTTCAGGCTCTCGGGCAGGACGAAGACTCCGAACAGGGCGTTGGCGGCGGACAAGACCGCAGCAATCCAGAACGGCGCAGTAATGCTGATCCCGGCAGCGATGCCGCCGATGGCCGGGCCAAGCACAAACCCAATCCCGAAGGCCGCCCCGATCAGACCGAAATTCGCCGCCTTCTCGGTCGGTGATGATATGTCAGCAATGTAAGCCGTTGCGGTGATATAGGTCGCCCCCGCAAGCCCCGCGAGCGTTCGCCCCAGAAGAAGCAGCCAGAATGTTTCGACCAGCGCCATGATCACATAATCCAGCGCCAACATGGTCAGCGCTGCGATCAGGATCGGCCTGCGGCCAACCGCATCCGAAATGCTGCCGACAATGGGTCCGCACAGGAACAGCGCCCCGGCATAGGCGGCCATCAGCAGCCCACCCCAAAAAGCTCCTTGTCCGGTGTTGCCCGCACCGACGCGATCCATCAGGTCGGGCATGATCGGGAACACGATGCCGATACCGATGGCATCAATCATCAGTGTGATCAGAATGAAGGTTATTGCGCGGCTTTTGAACATACCGCCCTATCGGACGAGTACGCTGTTAAAGCAAGAGAAAAGGGCTGCGTGGTACAATTGTCCAACAGCCCTTTTGCAGTTCGCCTTTATTGGCCTAGTGCCACGCCTTCGCGGCGCGGATCAGCCGCTCCGATCAGCTGGCCATCCTTGATCAGGACGGCGTGAAGCCCACTGTTAAGATCGACCTGTTTGACCTCATGACCTTTGGCGGTCAGAGCATCTGCGAATTCGGCAGCGGATGTTCCCTGCTCAAGATCCATCGCAGACCCGTTGCGATGCACGAAATGCCCGGTTTCGATGGCATCCTGCGGGTCCATTTCCCAATCCAGGATCGCAATGATCGTTTTGGCCACATAGTTGATAATGCGGCTACCGCCGGGCGAGCCGATCAGCAGATAGGGCTCACCATCCTTCATCACGATAGTTGGTGACATCGAACTGCGCGGGCGTTTGCCACCCTCAACGCGGTTGGCCACCAGACGGTCGCCATCCTTTGGTGCGCGGTCGAAATCGGTGAGTTCGTTGTTCAGCAGGAAACCCCGCACAAAAACCCGGCTGCCAAAGGCGGTCTCAATAGTGGTCGTCATCGACAGCGCGTTGCCGTACTGATCTCGGATCACGATATGGCTGGTGCCGGGACGACCCGGGTTTTGCGAGGGCGCGAACAGGGCGGTGTGATCACGTGGCGGCTCACCTGCCTGACGCTTCTCGCTGGCTGCAGCAGGGTCGATCATCTCCGAGCGCAGCTTTAGATAGTCCGCGTCCAGCAGACCCTTGACCGGTACATCGATAAAATCGCCGTCGGCCATGTAAAGCGCGCGGTCGGCATAGGCCAGCTTGGCGGCCTCGGCATAGAGATGCGCCATCTCGGCGTTCCACCCAGTGCCTTCGAGGTCGAAGTTGCTGAGTATCCCCAGAATCTGCCCGACGGTCAGGCCGCCGGAGGTTGGCGGACCCATTCCGCAGACATCGTAGCCGCGATAATCGGCGCAGACGGCGGGGCGGATTTTGACGCGGTAGTCGGCCAGATCCTCAAGCGTAATATTGTTTTCCACCTTGGATGTGGCATCCACTGCCGCCACGATATCTTCGGCGATGGGGCCGCTATAGAAGGCGCCTGCGCCCTGATCGGCCAGAATGCGCAGGGTTTCGGCAAACTCGGGGTTCCGTAGTAAGGTTCCAGCCTGCAGCGGCGTGTCATCTTCGTTGAAGAAATACGCTTTGCCCGCCGGGAACACACCGACTGAGCGCTCACGTTCAATCGTGCTTTGGATCGAGTTTGCCATGCGGGGCGAAACCTCAAACCCCTGCTCGGCCTGATCGATGGTAGACTGGAACAGCGAGGCCCAGTCTTTCTTGCCATAGAGGTTATGGGTCACTTCCATCAGGCGCAGAATGCCCGGAACGCCAACAGATTGTCCGCCTACAACAGCTTCGGGCCACGGCATCTTTTCCCCGTCCGGCAACAGGAACCGTTCAGGCGTGGCTTTCGCGGGGGCCTTTTCGCGCGCATCAATGGTGGTCAGAGTTTTAGCCGACGCGTCCCAATACAGCATGAACGCACCACCGCCGATGCCCGATGATTGCGGTTCAACCAGATTGAGCATCAGCTGCACGGCAATCATCGCATCTGCGGCTGTGCCACCTGCGGCCAGCACATCATATCCGGCTTTGGCAGCAATGGGATTGGCGGCCGAGACCATGAACTCGGTGCCAGTCACCGAGTTTTTGTCCTCCCAACCATAGCCATATTCCGGCGCAGGGTCCTGCGCATTGGCCGCGCAAGCGACAACACCCAACGCCAGAACGGCGCCGGTTTTCATGAATGTCTTCATCATAGAAATCTCCCGGTAAGGATCTGCGAGATTGGCTACTGAGTAACAAACTTCAAATGGCAGATTCTCAGCTTAAATCCGATCGATTTACCGCACAACATATACTGACGTGTGCGAATGCCTCACGACCCGCGCCGCATTCGGACCAAGCAAATAGTCCTTCAAGTCAGGCTTATGCGCGCCGATCACGATCAAGTCCGAGCCCGCGCCTTCCGCGGTTTTGAGGATCTCCTGATAGGCGCTGCCAGTTGCCACCACATGACGGACCTTGGCGTTGCGCTCTTCCCCCAGCGTGGCGGCGCAGAGGGCGACCAGCTTTTCATGAGCCTCTTCAATCACGTTTTCGTGGTGGTGGGGCTCGAAAAAACTGCTGACGAAACCTTCGCCATAGTCGGGTGTCACGGTCACGACATCCAGCCGCGCGCCATCCATTTCGGCCAGCGCTGCGGCGCGTTCAAGGACAGCAACATCAAGATCGCCATTGCTGATATCCACGGCGCACAGAATTGCTTGGGTCATGCGGGTTCTCCCTGTTTTGCGGCACGGCCACGCTGGAGGAAGGCGACAAGACCCAACAGGATCAGCGCCGGGATAAAGATCAGCTCTTTCGCGGGCTGGCTTTGCGGGGCCTGAATGCTGGTGATGCGAACGGCATCGTCAGCATAATAGTCGAACATATCCAGCTCATCCGCGACCGGTGTACCGAACATCGGCTCGTCGAGCTTGACCAGACCATCCTCTTCCAGCGTCATCAGGCCCAGAGCGTCAACGCGTGCTGTACCGTCGGCTCCTTCCGGAATGTCCAGAACAACGGTGGTTTCGGTCATATTGCCAGTGTCAAAGTCCGGACCTGCGACCTCAATCCGCATGGTGCTGCCGGGTGCGGCCTCACCCACGGCCTGTGTCAGCTGTGCCGGTTCGATCTGCGCAAAGGGCGGTGCGATGCGGTTCATGAAGAAATCCGGACGGAACAGCGCAAAGGCGATCAGAATCAGCGCCACGCTTTCATAGATGCGGTTCTTGGTCAGGAACCAGCCCATGGTGCCGGCAGTGAAGATCAGGATCGCGATGGTCGCAGAGACGGCCACCAAGATGCCCTGTACCCAGCCCACATCGATCAGCAACAGGTCAGTGTTGAAGATGAACACGAAAGGCAGTGCCACGGTGCGCAAGCTGTAGAAGAAGGCGGTGAAACCAGTCTTAATCGCATCCCCGCCCGAGACGGCGGCGGCGGCAAAGCTCGCCAGACCAACTGGCGGCGTCACATCAGCCATGATGCCGAAGTAGAACACAAACAGATGCACCGCGATCAGCGGCACGATCAAGCCGTCCTGCGCACCCAGTTCGACAACGACACCCGCCATCAGCGAGCTGACGACGATGTAGTTCGCCGTGGTCGGCAGGCCCATTCCGAGGATCAGGCTGAGAAGACCGACCAGCGCCAGCATGGCGATCAGGTTGCCACCCGACAGGAACTCGACCAGGTCAGCCATCACCTGACCCACTCCGGTCAGCGTTACGGTGCCCACGATCACACCCGCGGTGGCGGTCGCCAGCGCGATACCAATCATGTTGCGCGCGCCGTCGATCAGACCATTCCACAGATCAACAACACCGGCCTTGAAGGCATTTGCAGTGTCGCTTTCACCCCGGAAAATAGATTTGAGCGGCTTTTGAGTCAGCAGGATCACGAACAACAGCGAAGTCGCCCAGAAGGCTGATAGGCCCGGTGATTTCTGTTCGATCATCAGGAAGTAGACCAGCACGATGATCGGTAGCAGGTAATGCAGACCGGCCTTGTAGATTTCGGCAATTACCGGCAGTTCAACCTCTTTGGCATTAGGATCGTCAGGCACCAAGTCCTCTACTCCGGAAGCCAGCCAAAGCAGGATCAGATAGGCCAAAACGATCAGCGCCGACAGGACCAGACCCGACGCATCGGGCATGAGCGCGACAATCGCTTTGATCGGGTACTGGATGCCATAGCACAGCCCGGCAAAGCCCACGAAGAACAGCGCCATGCCGCCAATCGTACGACCCATCGAAACAACGCGGTCGCCCAGTGTCGGCATGTTCCGCTTCACCGCTTCAAGGTGTACAATGTAGACGAGCGCGATGTAAGAAATCGCAGCGGGCAGGAAGGCGTGGGTGATCACCTCAACGTATGAGATGCCTACATATTCCACCATCAGGAAGGCAGCAGCGCCCATCACCGGTGGCATGATCTGGCCGTTCACGGATGAAGCGACCTCAACCGAGCCCGCTTGTTCGCTGGAAAAGCCCACACGCTTCATCAGTGGGATAGTGAAGGTGCCGGTCGTGACAACGTTCGCAATGGACGAGCCCGAGATCAGGCCGGTCGCCGCAGAACCAACAACAGCCGCTTTGGCCGGGCCACCGCGCAGGTGCCCCAGCGCGCCAAAGGCCATCTTGATAAAGTAGTTGCCCGCGCCCGCCTTATCGAGCAGCGCGCCGAACAGCACGAAGAGGAAGACGAACTTGGTTGAAACGCCCAGCGCGATGCCAAAGACGCCTTCGGACGTGATCCACATATGGCTCATCGCCTTTTGCAGGCTGGCGCCTTTCCATCGGATCACCTCGGGCACCCACTCGGAGGAACCGAAGAATACGTAGGCCAGAAAGATCGTGGCGATGATCGCCATTGCCGGGCCAAGCGCGCGACGCGCCGCCTCGAACAACAACAGCAGGCCAACAAGAGCAAACCACTTGTCCGTATCGTCTGCGAGACCGCCCGCATCGACGATCTTTTGGTAGAAGAAATAGCCATAGAGGGCCAGAAATGCGCCCACGATCCCCATGATCCAATCCTGAATCGGGATGTAGTTCCGCGGGCTGGATTTCAGTGCCGGATAGGCCGAAAAGGCCAGGAACATCGCAAAGGCCAGATGAATCTGGCGTGAGTTGTTCACTACACTGCCCGGCAGCAGATAATTCGATAGGGGAGAGGCCAGAACGACCTGAAACACCGACCACAAAACCGCAACGATCGCCAGAAACAGCCCGACATTTCCCGCCGGATCACGCGCGCCTGCATCTGATGAGGCAACCAGTTCCTGAAGCTCTTCTTCGGAAAGAGGGCGATTGCCCTGTGTGTCGGAACTCATGTTGGTATCTCCCTGTCCTTCGGCCTTGGTTTTTACGGCCGTCTTGTCTCCGGTTTAGCCCGGATATGAATCGGGGCGCCCCGAAAGGCGCCCCGTGTCAGGTCTGGTTACTGAATCCAGCCTTTTTCTTTGTAGTACTTCTCAGCGCCCGGATGCAGCGGTGCCGACAGGCCATCCGCAATCATTTCTTCCGGTTTCAGGTTGGCAAATGCCGGGTGCAGCTTTTTGAAGTCATCGAAATTCTCGAAGACCGAGCTGACAACCGCGTAAACCGCGTCTTCCGACACATCTGCCGAAGTCACGAAGGTCGCGCCCACACCAAAGGTCGATGTGTCACCATCCGAACCGCGGTACATGCCACCGGGGATGGTTGCGGTACGGTAGAACGAGTTGTCGCCCACCAGCTTGTCAACCGCGTCACCACTGACATTCACCAGAACCGAGTCGCACGCGGTGGTGGCTTCCTGGATCGAACCCGAGGGGTGACCAACGGTGTAAACCATCGCGTCGATCTGGTTGTCGCACAGGGCAGCCGACTGTTCAGCCGCCTTCAGCTCGGTCGCCAGTTCGAAATCGTCTGTGGTCCAACCCATTTCGCCCAGCAGCACTTCCATGGTGCCGCGCTGACCGGAACCGGGGTTGCCGATGTTGACGCGCTTGCCCTTCAGGTCTTCGAAATTCGAGATACCCGCGTCGGCACGCGCCACAACCGTGAACGGCTCTGGGTGTACCGAGAACACGGCACGCAGGTTCTCAAACGGGCCGGCTTCTTCGAATTTCGAGCTGCCGTTGAATGCGTGGTACTGCCAGTCCGACTGTGCCACCCCAAACTCAAGCTCGCCTTCGCGAATGGTGTTGATGTTGTAAACCGACCCCCCAGTCGACTCCACCGAACACCGGACCCCGTGCTCTTTCCGGCCCTTGTTGACCAGACGGCAGATCGCGCCACCCGTCGGGTAATAGACACCCGTAACGCCGCCAGTTCCGATCGTGATAAATTCTTCAGCATATGCCGCTGGTGCCATCAGGGCCGCCGCGGCAAATGCGGTGATTGAGGTTTTCTTGAACACTTTGACACTCCTGTTGTCAGTCTTTTTTGATCTGTGGGGTGCCTGAAACCTTTCAGAACACAACAGAAAAAATCGCACTGGAATCAGGCCCCCCGATGATAAAGAGGAAAGCGAAACCAAACAGCAGGTGTCTATACGGTAGATTACGTATAGGCTTGGATTCAGATATAGGGGAAAGAGGGTAACTGATCACATTCTGTGACTGTGATACCGACCCGTGCAGAAGGTCGTTTGGACAAGAATTGAACTACGCAGGGCAACAAGAAATACGCCAGGACCACACTGAGCCAGCCCGCAGGCGAAGATCGCTGCGCGCCACGCTTGCGCTGTGTTTGGGTGGGCTGCAGTTCATCGCCATCCTTTCGGTGATCCTGTCGACCTTTGTCAGCTCGGAGAACGCGCTGTTGCGGCAATCCCGAACATCGCTGAACGAAGTCAGTGTCAATGTCATCGGCCAAGTCAAAAGTTTTCTGAACCCCGCCCGGCAGGCCTTGGATGCAACTCGGCGACTTGCTGAAAATGACGTACTGGATATCAGCGATCCTGGCGTATTGGAAAGCCATTTTTTTCAGCAGCTACAGGTCGCGCCTCAACTCGCAGGGATGTATCTGGCCGATGCGACGGGCAGGTTTGTCTATGTCATGCGCGCGGAAGAGCCCGGACGTTATCGCACCAAGTTCGTTCCGCCATTCCTGCCCGGCACCGCGGAACATCCCGCCGATTTCCAATGGCGCAACGATCAGTTCACATTGCTGGAAACGGCCACTACCCAGACTGACACCTATGAAGCGCGCACCCGGCCCTGGTTCAGAATGGTGACCGAAGCCAAAGCACCGATCTGGACAGAGCCTTATATCTTCTTCACCACGCGCCAGCCGGGGATCACTTATAGTGTCCCCATATTGGACGATACCGGAGCTATCCGTGCCATTTTGGGTGTCGATATCCAGATCGACGCCCTGTCGGGGTTCCTGCTGGACATCTGGTCGGAACGACGCGGTGCCGCGCTGGTTCTGAACGAAAATGGCGCGGTGCTGGCGCATCCAACGCTGGTGCTGATCCGGCAGGAAGCACATATGGAAGCGCCCGAGCTGACGCGTGTGGACCAAATCGCAGACCCCATCGCGCAAAAGGCGTTCGGAGATGTCGTGCAAACCGGTCTGAGCGACACGGAAGGACCGGTTCATACCGATTTCCAGCTGAACGGTCAGGACTATGTGGCGATGCTTATCGAGGTGTCCGAGCCGGGGCTGCGTTGGTTGATCGGGCTTTATGCGGCCGAGGACAACTTTATTGGCGAGATCAAGAAGAACCGGACGCAAGGCGTCTGGATCGCGCTTGCCATTGCCATTCTGACGGGCGCAATTGGTTTGGCCATGGCCGACCGGATCTATGCCCCTGTGCGCACCTTTGCCAGCCAGAGCCAGCAATTGCGCAGCGGAGAGATCACCACCGAAGAAGGCCTGCACAGCCCCTATCGCGAGCTGGAAGATACCGGTGCGGCTCTGACACAGGAAGTTCGACAACGGCAACGGTTCGAAACCGCCTATGGCCGCACCTTCGATCTGGCCTCGCGCGGGATGGCGCAGATCTCGCCCGAAACGGGGCGGTTTCTGCGGACCAACGAACAGCTGTGCGATATCATGGGATATCAGCCGGATGAATTGGAGAGGATGACGCTGGCCGACATCCTGCCGGAAGACGAACAGCAGATCGCGGTCAAGTTCCGCGAAACCCTGCTGCAGGATTCCGAGTTCATCGCCGAGAACCAGTTTATCCGAAAAGACGGATCCCCCATCTGGTTGCGGGTCAATGCCATCCTCATCCGCGATGAAAGCGGGACCCCTGATCATGCGGTTGCCATTATCGACAACGTCAGCGATCGAAAGCAGGCCGAGGATGAAGTAAGCCGCCTCAGCCGCGATTTGTCCCATGTGGCACGGGTCAACCTGATGGGCGAGATGGCCTCGGGGCTGGCGCATGAGCTGAACCAACCGCTAAGCGCGATTTCCTATAATGTCGACGCCGCGAAGATCACGCTGGATGAAATCGGCGATCCCGATCCTGAGGTTATAGAAATCCTTTCGGATATCGACCGCCAGTCGCGCCGTGCGGGCGACATCATCCGCGCCCTGCGTGATGTGGTGCGTAAGGATCGCGGACGTCAGACTCCGTTTGAACTGAACGGGTTGATCCGGCAAACCGTCAGCCTGATGGACGCCGAGGCGAAGTTACACGAGATCAAGCTGCTTTATGAAGAAACCGACCTTCCTCTTGTCATCGGAAACCGGACGCAGATCGCTCAGGTTCTGGTTAACCTGTTGCGCAACGCGATCGACGCCTTGGCCCTGGATCCGGATGGCAAGGGTAAAATCACCATCACTACAAAGACTAGCGATGAACTGGTCGAGGTGCGGGTTGAGGATAACGGGCCCGGGATTAGCGATGGTGTCACCTTGTTCAACTCGTTTGACACCCAGAAGACCGACGGGATGGGGCTGGGCCTGTCCATTTGTCGGACCATCGTCAAAGCCAATGACGGAGCCATTTGGTACGAGCCTACTGAGACGTCCGGGGCGCGCTTCTGTTTCACCCTGCAGCGCCGCGATCAGCCCAAGGAGGATCACGCATGACCTTTGAGCCGCTGGTCGTTTATATCGTCGATGACGATGAAGATGTGCGCGTCGCCTTATCTCGGTCGCTCAGCAAACGCGGACTAAGGGTCGAGCATTTTGCCGATGCGCAGACATTTCTGAATCAGGTGCATGAGGATGCAAAAGGTTGCCTGATCCTGGACTATGGCATGCCCGGGATGGACGGGCTGGAATTGCAGGAACATCTGAACCGGCGCGAGTCGACCATACCGGTCATTTTCATCTCGGGTCATGGCGGCATTCCGGAATCCGTGCGGGCCACCAAGGCGGGTGCAATTGATTTTCTGGAAAAACCCTTTGACCTGCAGGTGCTGATCGAACGGATACAGGCCGCGTTTGAAATAGGCGACCGTCTGCGCGCCGAGAAATCGCGACGTCAGATGCTTGCGGACAAGCGCAGACTTTTGACCGACCGCGAGGAGCAGGTCTTGCAACATATTCTGACCCACCCCGCGCGCACGTCGAGCAAAGAGATCGCAACTGCCTTGGGTATCAGCCCCCGCACAGTAGAAATTCATCGCGGGCGCATACAGCAAAAGGTCGGCGTGAAAACCACGATAGAGCTGTATGAACTGTTCGGGCAGATGCAATGATCGCAAGCCTGATGATGTATGCCCGCCCTCAGCTTGATGAGGCACATCTGCGATACTGGAACCTCATCCGTGACAATCTGAACCGCGCCGGGATCGAGAGCCCTGAGCATCTGTCGCAGGACGCCGAGGAATTCTCGGTCTGGCAGCACCCGGAACTGGTGCTGAGCCAGACTTGCGGCATGCCGTACCGGACATGGCTACACGATAAGGTCGCGTTGGTTGGCACGCCAGACTATGGTCTCGACGGGTGCCCGCCCGGCTATTACCGCAGTGCTCTGGTCGTGCGCGCCGATGATCCACGCACAAATCTGATGGCGTTTCGGGAAGCGGTGTTCGCTTACAACCAGACATTTTCGCAATCTGGCTACGCCGCGCCTTATTGGCATCTTGAGCCGCATGGCTTTTGGTTCAAACACCGTGTGCAAACCGAAGGTCACCTGAAGTCGGCGCAGTCCGTTGCGGAAGGTCACGCAGATATCGCCGCCCTTGATGCGGTTTCTTGGCGATTGATGGCTGAGTATGAAGAGTTTGCCGCATCTCTGCGGGTGTTAGAGTGGACGGACCCGACGCCTAGCCTGCCATTGATCACTGCGGAGGGTAACGATCAGCAAGCGATTTTTACAGCGGTTGAACGGGCGATTGCGCAGTTGGATGATGCGGATCGTACTGCCTTGGGGATCAAAGGTCTCGTGAGGATTCCGGCCGAACGTTATCTGGACGTGCAGAACCCGCCGGGATCGGTTTAGTCGTCTTGTGTGCCGGTGTCGCCGACGACAGCCGATAGCACATAATGGCTTTGGTCGCCCTTAATCAGAATCGGTGGGCCGGGTTGTTTAAGCTGCGGAACGACGCTTTCAACGCCGAGACCGCGCGTTAGGTCTGTCGCGCGACTTCCTCCGTGACCGGCTCAGCCTTTCCCTCGATCATGTCCTCTTCGACCGGCTCTTCAAGTGACTCTTCAGCACTTTCTTCAGGTTCCTCTGCCTCTTCAGCCTCTGATTGATCCTCAAGCGCGCCAACGATCAGAGGCAGCATGTGCACACCCGTCGCACTAGCAATCTCGGGCGTCTGAGGCGTCTGCCAACTGAGCGTATCGAAGCTGCCGCAGTTCTGGCACACCGGTCCCCATTCAGGCTGAATGTCGTGGCAATTGGTGCAGACCCATTGCGGCCCGCGCGGTGCGTTCAGCGCCTTGGCCAGCCAACCCTGAACCACCGCGTCCGAGGCGCCCTCGCCCCGTTCAATCGCAGCCATCAGCGTGTAGGCCCGTGCATCCCCCTGCTTTTCGACAACATCACCCAGCGCGCGTCGCGCTTCGGGGAAGTCTTCGGCTACGATGTTCAGCTCGGCCAAAATCAGGCGTGTTTCCATATTCTCTGAATGAATGCGGGTCAAAGCGGTGAACCGCTTGATCCGCTGTTCAGGTGTTTCGTCTGGCACAATCTCGGCAAAGGCATGGGCCAGATCGGGGTGAGGCTGTACTTCCCACGCCTTTTTCAGAATCTTGGTGGCTGCACGCGGTTTGCCCTTTTCGATATAGGCGCGCGCGGCCATGGCGGCTGCTGGGACAAGATCGGGTGAAAGGCGGTTTGCCTCAATCGCATGTTCCTGCTGTTCGACCGTCGCCGTGTCGTCCAGCAGCACTTTGGCCTCGGACAAAGCCAGGACTGCGTCGCGCCGTTTGAACACGTCGCGCGGCAAATACCCGGCCTTCAGCTTCGAGGTCAACGTGGACCGCGCACCGGCCCAATCCTGCGCTTTGGTCTGCAGGTTCAACAGCACATCCTGCGTTTCTTCATGCCGGGGTTTGAGGGCCAGAGCCTTCTCGGCCAGCTTGCGCGCGGTTTCATCATCGCCTTCGGCCAGCTTTTGCTTCATGATCCCGCGCACACCGACAAATCGCGTGGCGTTGTTGGTGACCAGCTTCTTGTAAGTCTCGGACGCTTTCTTGGTATCACCGGTCATCTCGGCTGCCTGCGCCACCAGCAAATTGGTCAGTTCCGGATTGTTGAGCAGCTTCTCGGCCTTATTGGCCTTGGTCATCGCCACGCGCCCCTCACCCGAGGCCAGCGCCATCAACCCGTCCGCCAGCGCCTGATATCCTCGCTTTTCCCGACTGCGATCGAAATAACGTGAAAGGGCGGTTTCATCACCGTTTAGGAATTTCAGCGTGGCGATCAGCAGCGTAAGCAGCTTGAAGAACAACCAGACCGCAAACACCAGCACGCCCAGCGCGATCACTGATTGCAGCGGGCCCAGTGTGTATTCGGTGCCTGCGACGGTGATCTGCACGCCGCCGGATGATTCCATCAAGAACCCGGCACCCATGGCCAGCAGGCCGATAATCGCAACAAAAACAAGGATCTTTAACAATGACCACAGCATGGCAGGTCCTTCAGTTCGAGTTCAGGCTTGAAGCAAGCGTGTTTGCGGCCTCGACGGCTGAGACCCGCGTCTGCGCCGCCTGCGCCCAATCCGCCAATGCGGTTTGTGCCGCTTCGGGCAGGGATTTCAATTCGGTCAGCGCCTTTGAGACATCACCATCCGCCAACGCCGCCTGAGCACGCGACAAGACCGCGTCCGGATCGTCGCCCTCTTGCGGGGTCACCGACCGCGCGCCTGTCTGGCGCTGCAAGAAAGCAACCAAGCCGGTGCCTTTATCGGCATCACGGGCATCCGCCAGTGCGGCGCGGGCTGCGGGGGCAAACGAGCTGCGCAGCGCCGAAAGCGTCTCAACTCCGTCCTTCGAAGATGCAGCCAAAGCATCGGGTACATCGACACCACCGGCTTTCAGTTCAGAGACCAAATCTTCATAGGGTTGACCGGCATCCAATTGACCATGCAAACGCGACAGGATGGCAGCGTTGGTCGCCGCGCGCGCTTCGGCCGAAGCTTTAGCCTCTAAAGCCTGCGCGTCTGAGACCATCTTTTCCACTTCGCTACGCTGAGCGGCCAGAGAATCCTGTAGTTTCTTCAATTCTGCCTCGAACGCGGCTGTGGCCTCGGGCGAGACATTTGCTTCAAGCGGCTGTTTCTCAAGCGCGGTCAGGCGTTCCTCAAGCGGGTCGACCTTGCCGGTCAGGCCATCAACACTGCTCTTCACGGCAGTCAGATCGCTTTCGACCGGAGCAAGCTTATCCGACAACGCCTTGATCTGATCTGACAAGCCCGAGACATCGGGGCCTTCAGCAAGAGTTTTTGTCAGTTGGGCAATCTGATCGGATTGTTCCGCCAGCTTCGACTCGAGCGCGGAAATTGCGTCCGAGCTATCTGCTCCTTGAGACAATAACCCGCTGTTGCCTGCAGCAAATCCGAGGCCTGCAGCAATAACCCCGCCCAACAAAGCCGGAACAAACCCACCGCGTTTTTCGACTGTGCGTTCGATCAGCTTTTCTTCGGTCGGCTCGGCCCTGTTCAGGGCTTCGGCTTCGGCTTCGGCTTCGGCTTCGGCTTCGGCTTCGGCTTCGGCTTCGGCTTCGGCTTCGGCTTCGGCTTCGGCTTCGGCTTCGGCTTCGGCTTCGGCTTCGGCTTCGGCTTCGGCTTCGGCTTCGGCTTCGGCTTCGGCTTCGGCTTCGGCTTCGGCTTCGGAAGTCAATTCGTCCGCAGCGTTATCCGCGTCAACGGATTTCTCATCCGACACTGCATCACTTTCGGTCTCGGCGGCTTCTACCACCTCTTCGACGCTGGGGTCTTCGACCGGTTCCTGATCGGGTTTCTTCTTATCAGCCACCGCGTTAATCCCCTTATCGATTCCCAAAACACATGAACAACAGACTAACCCAAGTTAATCTGCACCCGGCGCGCTCTCAACCCGCATCACGTGTTTCACGAGTTTTTTCACGGCTTTCTGCATTTTGTCCGGGGTCGGTTCATCCGCGATCTTCAGCCGCTCGAAACTCAGTGTTTTAAGGGGTTCCGCCGTGGCTTCGCTGATCGCGGCCAGCCACAGAGGCGCAGATCCGGCCCAGACATCGGCAAATTGTCGCGCTGTGCGGGGTGAAAATAGCGGGGCGATGATGGGCTGATCACCCTCGGCGGCGTGGGAAGCCTCATCACTCAGCGGCAGAAGTTGCTGTCGATAAATCGGCTGTTCTCGGGTGGTCAGCCCGGATTCAGTCAAACGCGCGGCCACGTTGCCACGGCTGTGTTCTCCGCGCAGATGCAGCAGCGGGCTGTTTGGCTTGAGTTTCAGCAGATTGGCCACCAGCCCTTCGGCCGTCGCACCCAGCATCTGAGCATCCCACCCTGCCGCCTGCGCTGCCTGCGTGGTCACCGGACCAACGCAATAGGCGGGCAGGCTGCGTTCCACATTCAATACGGCGGCGGCGTTTACGCCATTTGCCGAGGAAAAGATCAGTCCAGCAGAATCATCGGACTCAACCATGACACCCAGCGGTTCGATCTTTAACAAGGGTGAATGGATAACCGCGACTTGCGGCCGAATGTGGTCCGGCAGTTGCGCAACGAACCTGTCCGAGGCGGCGCGAGGGCGGGTCATCAACAAATACAACGGTCGGCGCCTTCGGCCTTGGGATTGTTTGCATCCGCGCGGGGTGATACCCCGCTTGGCAATCATGATGCAACGGATCAGGCCTATGGTGCAAACACTTACCGTCCTTGGACTGGAAAGCAGCTGCGACGATACCGCAGCCGCCGTTGTGCGGCAGGGCACAGGCGTAGGGGCCGAGATCCTGTCATCCGTGGTGCATGGCCAGACTGAGTTGCACAGCGCCTATGGTGGCGTTGTGCCTGAGATCGCAGCGCGTGCGCATGCGGAAAAGCTGGATATTTGCATCAAACAGGCTCTAACACACGCCGAAATTGGCTTAGATGATCTGGACGCTATCGCTGTCACCGCCGGTCCCGGCTTAATTGGCGGCGTAATATCCGGCGTGATGTGCGCAAAGGGCCTAAGCGCAGCAACCGGGTTGCCGCTAATCGGGGTGAACCATTTGGCCGGGCACGCGCTGACACCAAGACTGACCGACGAGATTGCTTTTCCCTACCTGATGCTGCTGGTCTCGGGTGGTCACTGCCAATATCTGATCGCTCATGGACCGGAACAGTTCACCCGCCTTGGGGGGACGATCGACGATGCCCCCGGAGAAGCCTTTGACAAGACCGCCCGTCTGTTGGGTCTGCCGCAACCCGGTGGCCCCTCGGTCGAGGCTGAGGCGCGCGCGGGTGATGCCAAACGTTTCCGCCTTCCCCGGCCCCTTCTGGATCGCCCCGGATGTGACCTGTCTTTTTCGGGACTCAAGACCGCGCTGATGCGGATGCGGGATAAGGTCGTAGCCGAAAAAGGGGGGCTGACCCGACAAGATCGCGCTGATCTGTGTGCCGGTTTTCAGCAGGCTATTGTTGATACCTTAGCTGAGAAAACCCGCCGCGCGATTGCCCAGTATCTTGAGACATCACCGTCAGAACCGGTTATTGCCGTTGCCGGGGGTGTCGCAGCAAATTCCGCTATTCGCTCAGCATTAGAGACTGTTTCTGCGGAAATGGGCGCCCGATTTACTGCCCCTCCGCTGGCTTTGTGCACTGATAATGCCGCAATGATCGCCTATGCGGGTATGGAACGATTCCGCACCGGTGCACGAGATGGGTTGGACCTGACGGCGCGGCCCCGCTGGCCCTTGGATCAAACCAGCCCTGCAATGCTGGGTAGCGGCAAAAAAGGGGCCAAGGCATGAGCGTGGCCGTCCTTGGTTCTGGCGCATTTGGAACCGCTCTGGCGATATCTTTGGCGGGCAATGGGCCTGTAACTCTCTGGTCACGAGATGCCGAGCAAGCAGCGCAGATGCGGCACGGGCGCGAGAACCCGCGACGATTGCCGGGCGTTACACTGCCCGCCAGTGTTTCAGTGACAGCTGAATTTGAACAAGCGGCGCAATCCGATGTGTTGTTACTGGCCGTCCCAATGCAAAAGCTGCGCGATGCGTTGACGCAATATACCGGCGAACTGGGTGGCAAGGTTTTGGTGGCTTGCTGCAAGGGGATCGAACTGTCCACGGGGCTGGGTCCCATTGCAGTCATCCGTCAAACCGTTCCGGACGCACTTCCGGCCTTGCTGACTGGCCCCAGCTTTGCCGATGATATCGCGCGCGGTTTGCCTACGGCGTTGACGCTGGCTTGTGATGATGCCGAACTGGGTGAAGCGCTTCAGCAAGAGCTGACAACTGCCAATCTGCGTCTTTATCGTACCGCCGATACCATCGGGGCAGAGCTAGGTGGAGCGCTAAAGAATGTGATGGCTATTGGTTGCGGCGCGGCCATTGGTGCAGGGCTTGGCGATAGCGCCCGCGCTGCGTTGATCACGCGCGGATTTGCCGAGATGCAGCGCTTTGCCGCCCAGCGCGGGGCACGGCCCGATACGCTGATGGGGCTATCGGGGCTGGGTGATCTGGTTCTAACCTGCTCATCCGAATTGTCGCGAAACTATCGTTTTGGCCTTTGTTTGGGTCTAAACAAGCCATTTGACACCACAACAACCGTCGAAGGTGTCGCCACTGCGCAGGCCATGTCCGAAATCGCAGCGAGCGAAGGGTTAGACATGCCCATCAGCGCAACGGTGGCGAAACTCAGCAGCGGTGCCTACAGTGTCACCGACGCGATTCAGGCCCTGCTGGGTCGCCCACTCAAGGAGGAATAATATGCTCATCGCCCTGATCGCCCGGGATAAAGCTGGTGCCCTACAGACCCGGCTGGACAACCGCACCGCCCATCTGGCTTACATTGAAGAAACCGGTGTTGTGGCGCAGGCCGGGCCGTTACTGGACGGCGATGCGATGATCGGATCGCTGGTCATACTGGATGTCGAGAATCTGGCCGCCGCTGAGGCCTGGGCCGCAAATGACCCCTACGCGCTGGCCGGCCTGTTCGACTCGGTTGAATTGATCCCGTGGAAAAAGGTCATCGGCTGATGGCGTATTGGCTGTTCAAATCCGAACCCTCGACCTGGAGCTGGGATCAGCAGGTCGGCAAGGGGGACGCGGGCGAGGAATGGGATGGGGTGCGCAACTACCAGGCCCGCAATTTCATGCGTCAGATGCAGATTGGTGACCGGGGTTTTTTCTACCACTCGCAAAAGGACAAGGCGATTGTCGGCATTGTCGAAGTCTGTGCCGAGGCCCATCCCGACAGCACAACCGATGATGAGCGTTGGGAATGCGTGGATATCAAAGCCGTCCGGTCTTTCACAATTCCGGTCAAACTGGATCAGATCAAGGCGGATGAGCGTTTGGGTGAAATGGTTCTGGTCAAGAATTCACGCCTTTCAGTGCAGCCGGTCAGCGATACAGAATGGCAGTTGATCTGCGCTTTGGGCGAGACAGAGGCGGATTGAATGAAAAGGGAAGGCCCTGACGACTTCAGAACCTTCCCTACCCCGCGTGCTCCCAAGCTCACCACACGCATACGGAAATCTATTGGTTCTGACCGTCCTGGTCATATCCTGACCTTAGCCGATTTCAGAACCGCGCTTCAAACGCCAAGTATTTAGAGTTTCAATCAAATACAAAACACCCGCCGGTAAGACCGACGGGTGCTGAAATGGTTCTTGGCTGGATCAGCTATAGACCGATTCTTTGCCGAAATGCTTGGTCAGCATGTAATAGACGACAGCGCGGTACTTGTTACGCTCGGACATGCCATAGGTCTCCATGGCCTTGTTGATCCCTTCCATCAGTTCGGGACCATCCGACAGGCCCAGCTTTTTGATGAGGAAGTTGTTCTTGACCGTCTCAAGCTCGCCTTCCTGGCTGGCCGCCACTGTCGACGCATCCGCGTCATAGATCGCCGGACCACAACCGATGGTGACCTTGGTCAGCAGGTCCATATCGGGGTCCATCCCGCATTTGCCTTTTAGATCTTCAGCGTATTTGGCGATCAATTCGTCGCGTTTGCCCATGTCCCAATCTCCTTAATCCATTGTCACGGAACTTTTTACCGATGCACGAGAGACTAGCCTTGTCGGCGGAATTCCCAAAAGGGAAAAATCACAAGGTTTCCCCCTAGGCTGAACTTCGCGGGACTCGGTGATTTGATTTTTTCAGATTTATTATTTAACATTTTTGTTAATTATGATTCCCGGAGGTCCCCATGCCCGTAACGTTACCGAATGAAACCACCGAATATCGGTCAGCTCGTAATGCACTTCTATCCGCCGAGCGGGACCTGAGAGCAAAGGTTGAAGAGGTCGCGGCCTTGCGCCGTTCTCTTCCAACCGGAGGCAAAACCCCTAACGATTATGCGTTCCGAGATCTGGCAGGCGAGGGTGCGCCTATGTCGTCGCTGTTTGGCGATAAGGATACGCTGATCATCTATTCGCTGATGTACGGACCCGACGCGGAACGCCCCTGCCCTATGTGTTCGGCGTTTCTGGACGGGCTGAACTCTCAGGTTCATCATCTGAAGCAGAACGCCTCGGTCGCCGTAGTGGCGCAGAATACGCCCGAAAAACTCTCGGCGCTCAAGGATGAGATGGGTTGGAGTGCGCTGCCGCTCTATTCTGCACTGGGGACGAATTACCAGAGCGACTATCTGGCCCAGACCGAAGGGGGCGATCAGCTTCCCATCCTGAATGTCTTTCAACAGCTCCCTGATGGCATTCATCACTTCTGGAGTTCCGAGCTGTTCTTTGAACCCAGCGACTGGCATCCCCGGCATGTGGATGCAGCTTGGCCTTTGTGGAATGTGCTGGATTTCACACCACAGGGCCGCGGCGATTTTATCCCACCTCTACGCTGAGGTACTATCGGCAGTAGCCCCAGCCGGGCCCCTGCAGGTGGAAGTGATCGGCATGTAAGCGGTTGTAATCAGGGCCAAGCACCACGCGGAACCAGTCACAGGCTCCGCGCCAGATCTGGCGCAGAAAATCGGCCTCGGGCCCGTCAGCGTCCCAGTCAGCCAGCAGGTTCAAGCTGCGCCCGTCCGAGAGATCCATTCCGACGATGTCGATCGCGTCCGCAGTGGCGTGACTGCTCCAACCATTGTCTTGTCCTTGCGCGGTGCGCATCCGCCGGCAGTTATAGCTACCGATCTGGCGCAATCTGCTGACGGAAGTCCCCAGTAGTTGCTGCGCAGCGGGTTGCACAACATGGTGTTCCCACATGACAAGCCGCAAAGTTGTGGCACACCGGGTCTCGACTGCAGTGACGCGGGCGTTCACCAGACCGGACAACCGGCCGCGTCCCTCGATTCCGCAATTCTGGTCCACCACCAGATCGTCCAGCGGATCAAACCGAGCTCCAGCCTCGGCCAAGGCTGCACGGCATAAAGCGTCATCCGCCAGTGCGCGGTTCAACTGGTAAGGGGTGACCGGGGTGACCGGGGCCGTCACGGTCAGATCACGCAGCGGGTTCCAGTGCGGGGGTACAGGCGTATTGGGATGGGCAAGCAGCCACCAAACGCCGCCGCCCAACACGGTCAACAGCGTTAAGAGGCCAAAAAGAAAAGACGCCGCCGAAAGCAGGATTCGGCGGCGTCCAGAAGCTTTGGTCATGCGTCTTTCGCACTTAGTAGCGGTAGTGTTCCGGCTTATAGGGGCCTTCGGGTTTCACGCCGATATAGGCCGCCTGATCGCTGTCCATCTGGGTCAGCTTCACGCCGATCCGGTCCAGATGAAGACGGGCAACTTTTTCGTCCAGATGCTTGGGCAGGATGTAAACTTCGTTCTTGTATTCATCGCCTTTGGTGAACAGCTCGATCTGGGCCAGAACTTGGTTGGTGAAAGAGGCCGACATCACGAACGAGGGGTGACCGGTGGCGTTGCCGAGGTTCAGCAGGCGGCCTTCGGACAGCAGGATAATGCGGTTGCCCGAGGGCATCTCGATCATGTCCACCTGTTCTTTGATGTTGGTCCACTTGTGGTTCTTCAGGCTGGCCACCTGAATTTCGTTGTCGAAGTGACCGATGTTACCGACGATGGCCATGTCCTTCATCTCGCGCATGTGCTCGATACGGATCACGTCCTTGTTGCCGGTGGTGGTGATGAAGATATCGGCGTTTGCGACTTCGTCTTCCAGAAGGGTGACTTCGAACCCGTCCATGGCCGCTTGCAGCGCGCAAATCGGGTCGACCTCAGTCACTTTCACGCGGGCGCCTGCGCCACGCAGCGAAGCCGCCGAGCCTTTGCCCACGTCACCATAGCCGCAGACCACGGCAACCTTACCGGCCATCATGGTGTCGGTGGCGCGGCGAATACCGTCAACCAGCGATTCCTTGCAGCCGTATTTGTTGTCGAATTTCGACTTGGTGACCGAGTCGTTCACGTTGATCGCCGGGAACGGCAGGTGGCCGTCTTTCACCAGCTGATACAGGCGGTTTACACCGGTGGTGGTTTCTTCAGAGACGCCTTGGATCTGGTCGCGCATTTTGGTGAACCAGCCCGGAGACGCGGCCATGCGCTTGGCGATCTGCTTCTTGATCACCTCTTCTTCTTCCGAACCGGGAACGGGGATAATGTCCTCTCCTGCCTCGGCACGTGCACCCAGCAGGATGTACAGCGTCGCGTCGCCGCCATCATCCAGGATCATGTTGGGGCCTTCGTCGAACAGGAAGGATTTGTCCAGGTAATCCCAATGCTCTTCCAGCGTCTGGCCCTTGATGGCAAAAACGGGAATACCAGCCTCGGCAATCGCCGCCGCCGCGTGGTCCTGCGTTGAGAAGATGTTGCACGACGCCCAGCGCACATCAGCACCCAGCGCCACCAGTGTTTCGATCAGAACGGCGGTCTGGATGGTCATATGCAGTGAACCGACGATCCGCGCGCCTTTCAGCGGCTTGCTTTCGCCATATTCGGCGCGCAGGGACATCAGCCCCGGCATTTCCGTTTCAGCGATATTCAGCTCTTTGCGGCCAAACTCGGCCATTGAAATGTCTTTAACGATATAGTCCCCGGCCATCAGGTACTCCACTCCGGCAATTCACAGTCCGAAGTGCCACTAGCATCCCTTGCGGGATGAGGCAATGAAGATGGCCGGAAACAGGAAGTCTGGTGACAAAATATCAGCTTGGCGTACCCTCTGCCTTGATTTTGGGGATCGCTTCAAAAAAATCAGTGCCAACGGCGACAATACAACTCATGCCGTTCGCCTGGGTCACCAAAACGGTATAGCTTCCCGTTTCCTTCGAGGTCCAAACCTCCATGACCGTCTGCCCGCCACGTGATTTCTGAAGACCGCCAAAGGTTAATTCCTCGGAGTAATTGTCTTGCAGTTTGGTAATCACGTGCTCGCGCTCTGCGCAGTTCTGGGCAAAGGCGGGTGGCGCGGTTGCGGCCATTCCGAAGGTCAGGGTTATTGCAAACAAACGCTTGAACATAGCAAGCTCCTTTCGATACGAGTTTCGTTTCGAGAGGGCGCAACTGGGAGGAGTCAGCACCCCCCTCAGTCCTTGATGTCGGGATCGTATCGCGCAGGTTCAAAGCACGAATGCTCAAGAAATTGTTGGCAGCATGTGATCCAGACAGATACATCATACCACAAGAACGCGAATTGAACGTGTCCCAGTTCACAAGGCATGGTAAAATGGCAACACAACCCAGAGCGTGGCAAAGAATGCTGTCGGGACGGCGGCTGGATTTGCTGGACCCGACGCCCGTGGATATCGAGATCGAAGATATCGCGCACGGGCTGGCCTTTGTGGCGCGGTGGAACGGTCAGACCAACGGGGATTTTGCCTATTCCGTGGCCGAACATTCCTTGCTGGTGGAAGAGCTTTTTGGCCGCATCGCACCAAATGCACCGACGAAATGGCGATTGGCGGCACTGTTACACGATGCCCCCGAATATGTGATTGGTGACATGATCTCTCCGGTGAAATCCGCCGTTGGCCCGGATTATGGTGATTTAGACGACCGGCTGGCTGCTGCGATTCATATACGTTTCGGGTTGCCCGCCGTGGTACCAAAAACAGTGAAACGCCAGATCAAGAAGGCGGACAAGATCAGCGCCTGGATGGAGGCGACGCAGATCGCGGGTTTTTCTGATACCGAAGCATCAAAGTTCTTTGGTCGTCCGGACAAGGCAATATTAGAGGGGTTGCAGATCAAACTGCGTCCCCCGATTGAGGTGCGGCAGGCCTATACCGCGCGGCATCAGGAATTGTTGGGCAGCATTTAGGTCGCCAATAGATCAGCAGCTCGGCCTATGCTAATTTTCCGCTAAAACAAGACCATAATCGGACGCAGGTTCAGATGAGCGACGCAGACAGCCAGATACCGGTCACGAACGCGCAGATGGAATATGCCAACGCGTGTTTACGTGAAGCGTACAATCTGACAGGCCGAGGGCGGGTGCGCAATCTGATCCGAAAGTCACTGCTGCCACAGTTGATCGCCTACCGGGGCATTCGAATCCACCTGCACCCTTATGACAATTTCAGCGAATTCTCTCTCTGGCAGAAGGGCCGGTCTCCGGAAGAGCTTGAGCTGAATTGGCTGAAAGAAAGCTTTGCGGGGAAGACTCTCAAGGTTTTGGATATCGGGGCAAATTTTGGTCTGTATTCACTTTTCTTGTCGTCAATTCTTAGCCCGAACTCCCGGATTCATGCGTTTGAGCCTAATCCGACACTGGCCGAACGCCTCAGCAATAATTGCTCTCTGAACGGATTTGGCAACGTGGAGCTGAACACTTTCGCGATCGCGGGCGAAACTGGTGAAGCGACGCTTATTATAGAAAAGCGGGGCGACACGGCCACCAATCTTGGTCAGGCGCGTTTGGCAAACGACCCAGCGTATCTGGAGCTATCAAAATACGATACGATTGAGGTGCAGACCCGAACACTGCTTGAGCTTACACATCTGCATGATGCCGATTTTGCCAAGCTTGATGTTGAAGGGCACGAGCCGAACATTCTTATGCCTTTTCTTGAAAGCGCAGAAGATGCAGCGCTTCCCCAATATCTACAGCTGGAAACCGTGAATCTTGGTGATAGCGCCGACCGCCTGTTTGCCTCACTTTCTGATCGTGGCTATGAAAATGCCTTTCAAACTCAACGTAATATCATCTTCAGAAGATAGGCCGTGCAAGGAAGAACCGCGATCATGATCAAACCCACTCAGGCCAAGCTGATATGAAGGTCGGGCTGTTCTCCTGCGCCAAGGATGAAGGGCCGTTTATACTTGAGTGGGTCGCGTATCATCTGCTGGTCGGGTTTGATCCTATTCTGATTTACAGCAATGACTCGACAGACGGCACCGCCGAGCTGCTTGATGCGCTGGATAAAAACGGGGTTATTTCCCATGTTCTGCAAGATCTGAAACCCGGGCAAGTACCACAGCATACAGCGGCGGAAACGGCCTATGCGCATCCTTCGCTTAACGATGCCGATTGGCTGATGTGGCTTGATAGCGATGAGTTTCTTTTCTGTGCAAACGATGAAAATCAGGTCGCAGGTCTCGTCGAACGCTGTTCCGGTTTCGCCGAGGGCATCGCCGTGAATTGGTTGATCTTCGGAAATGGGGGCAACGACAAGTGGGAACCGGGGCTGGTCACGCAACGATTCCTAAAGCGTGCCGATACAGATCATAACTTGCATCGCTACTTCAAAACGCTTTTTCGAAAGTCTGATAAAATACGGGGGTTTGGCCTGCACCGGCCCTACTTGCGACCGGACTTTCGAAACGATGGATCGCAATTTGTAAATGCTGCGGGCCTGCCGATGCACGAACACATGTATCGTTCGGGATTGCGACGAAGACATGCGCTGGGCGCCGCGCCCGAGCATCTGTCTACACACGATTGGGCTGCTGTCATTCACTACCCGGTGAAAACGCGAGACAGTTTCGCGCTCAAGCGGCAGCGCGGGCAAGGCACGAAAGCGACAGATGCACCCAACCGGTCCAGCCGGTTTCGTGAAAGGTATTGGAACAAGTACAACCAGAACAGCGTTGTGGATGATCGAATGCTGGCGATGGGTGGCAAGCTACAGGCAAAGGTTGATGAGTTGCTGTTATTGCCTAAAGTTGGGTGCGCGCACTCTGCCTGCCTTAAGAATTACGCGCTGAGGCTCCAAACTCAGGCTCAACCCGCGCCCTGAAAGTCGTTTGGAACGGCCCGGGAAAACACACTATTAAGTTTACGGGTCTACCTTGGACTACGCTTCGCCAGAATCCGCTGCAACGTCCGGCGGTGCATGTTCAACCGGCGCGCGGTTTCCGAGACGTTCCGGTCGCACAGCTCATAAACGCGTTGGATATGTTCCCAGCGGACGCGGTCGGCGCTCATGGGGTTTTCCGGCGGCGGGGGCAGTTCGTCGCCCTTGGCCAACAGAGCGTTGGTGATGTCAGTGGCGTCGGCGGGTTTGGACAGATAGTCGGTTGCACCAATTTTGACCGCCGCAACGGCGGTGGCGATGGCGCCGTAACCGGTCAGAACCACAACCCGGCTGTCGGGGCGTTTTTCGCGCAGCACTTCAACCACGTCCAGCCCATTGCCATCTTCAAGTCGCAGATCGACCACGGCATAGGCAGGTGGGCGGGCTGTGGAAATGGCGCGGCCTGCGGCGACGGAACCCGCGGTTTCAACCTCGAATCCGCGTTTTTCCATGGCCTTGGCCAGACGTCTCAGAAACGGCTCGTCATCATCTACCAGCAGCAGCGATTTGTCGGGGCCGATTTCAAGCTGGGAACTGTCTGCCATATGTGGGTCTTTCCGCTATTTCATGCCTCTTGGCTTAAACATGAGTAATAGCAGCGCCATTCCAAAGGTCAAACCGACTGTTGAGGATCAGGCCTGATCAAGAAAGCAGCCAATCTTGTCCGCCATCTGCTCGGCCGTTTCATCGCGTTTGAAAAATTCCAGAAACCCGTCCTCGGGCGTCATCAGATAGGTAAAGGTCGAGTGGTCGACCAAATAATACTCATCGCTTTTGTCTTGGGCCTTGTAATAGGTCTTGTACGCCTTGCTGGCCGCCTTGATCTGCTCGGGCGATCCGGTCAGGCCAATCACGCGTTCATGCAGGTTGAATGCGAAATCGCCCACGACCTCGGGGGTATCGCGATCCGGGTCTATCGAGATGAACAACGGCGTCACCGACTGACCGCGCTCGGCCAGCAAATCGATCGTGTCGACATTGCGCGACATGTCAAAGGGGCAAACATCCGGGCAGAAGGTATAACCGAAGTAGACAAGCGTGGGCTCGGTGATCACATCCTTGTCGGTTACCGTCTCACCATTGGCGTTGAGCAGTTCGAACGGCCCTCCGATCGCCGCGCTCCCGCCCGCGATCTGAGACGAGCGGCACTGCGCGTATTTGTCGTCCGCGCCGCCCCGCGTCAACAGCCACATGGCGCCAAGACCAATTGCAAGAACAACAGTTGCGAGAATAGCATAAAGACGAACCATGGCGCGTATCCTGATACGAAAGGGGATGTTGATCGATTCTGCCGGGACACCTATCAACATGTCGGACCGACGCAATAGGACATAATCGACAGATGACGAATTCCAACACCAGTCTTTGGCGTGGGCAGGAGCGCAGTACCTGGATCAGGCTGCGCACGCTGATCCTGCTGCGATGGGTCGCCATTATCGGCCAGTTTACGGCCATCACGGTTGCACAAAAATATTACGACGTTCAGCTTGAGCTGGCATTGTGTTATTTCGTCATCGGCATTTCGGTGATGGGTAACCTCACGGCGATTCTGTTGTTTCCCGAAAACAAGCGCTTGTCGGAATTCGAGAACTTCCTGATGGTGCTGTTCGATCTGCTGCAGCTGTCGATCCTGTTGTATCTGACGGGGGGGCTAAACAACCCGTTTGCGCTGCTGTTGCTGGGCCCGGTGACGATTTCTGCGAATGTAATGAGCACCCGCTCGACCCTGATCATCGGCAGCGTTGCGGTGATCCTGACCACGTTGCTGGCGCAATTCCACCTCCCGCTGAGAACCAATCTGGGGTTGGTGCTGGATATCCCCGATATTTTGCTGTTCGGAAACTGGGCGGCGATTATCATCGCCATCGTTTTCATCGGCGCCTATTCGCACCGCATCAGTTCCGAAGTTCAATCGATGTCCGAAGCGCTCTCGGCCACCCATATGGCGCTGGCGCGCGAGCAAAAGCTGACTGATCTTGGTGGTGTGGTGGCCGCCGCCGCACATGAGTTGGGTACGCCGCTGGCAACGATCAAGCTGGCCAGTTCAGAACTGATCGAAGAGCTGGACGACCGGCCTGAGCTGATGGAGGACGCAGCCTTGATCCGCGAACAGGCTGACCGCTGCCGCGACATCCTGCGCGATATGGGCCGAGCTGGGAAAGATGATTTGCACCTGCGTCAGGCGCCTCTGTCCACCGTGATCCATGAAGCGGCAGAGCCACATATCAATCGTGGTAAAGTGGTGCATTTCGACGAAGGACCAGTTGCGGATGGCGATGTGCAGCAGCCCTCGATCCTGCGCAAGCCCGAGATCATTCACGGGCTGCGCAACCTGATCCAGAACGCAGTGGATTTCGCCCAGACGACGGTCTGGGTCGAAGCTGAATGGACCTCTGATCGGATCAGCGTTTCGATCATGGATGATGGGCGCGGCTATCCCTCTCACATCATTGGTCGGATTGGTGACCCATTCATGCGCCGCCGCCGCGCCGATCGCAGTAGTCGGCCGGAATACGAAGGCATGGGGCTGGGTCTGTTCATCGCCAAAACCCTGCTGGAACGCAGCGGTGCCGAACTGAGCTTCGCCAATGGCGCGGACCCTTATCAGACCCTGACTGACCAACCGGACCGCAGGGGGGCGATCGTCAATGTCGTTTGGCCGCGCAAGCTGATCGACGCGCAAACCGGGGACACTCCTGTTCCCTCGGGCGCCAACCAACCGTTCCAGATCTGAGTTAAGACCCCGTTAACCATTGTTGTTCATATAGATTCAAACGTTTTACCCGGGGGTTGGAGCAATGGCCGAATGGATCGTTCTGGCCGCAATCAGTGTGGTTTCGGCCAGCTTTGCGATATTGTGGCTCTTGCCACGCCATCAGGCCAAAACAAGAGATTTCGGGCTGTCAGCGCCCGGAGCGCTGTTCGATGTTGTCTTCCTGTTCGATGGCGACCGGTTGATCAGCCACTCCGATATTGCGCTGGCAGGTTACGAATCCGTCAGCAACTGGGCTGATCTGCGGCGTTTGCTGCAACGTGATTTTCCCGCTTTCCCCGAAACGCCCGAGATTGTCCGGTCCGGGGGCAACATCGCCGTTTCAGCCATCGACTGCACAGTCGAGCGCGAGGTTCTGTGCGAATGGATCGATGGTATCATTCGGGTTCAATTACGTGATCTGACGGGGACCATCCCTGCGCCACGCCGTGACCAACGCGATCCAATTCGTTTGGCGATGGAGCAGGCGCCCTACCCTGTTTGGCTGATAGATCACCGTGACAAGGTGGGCTGGTGCAATGCGGCCTATGTACGGTTGGTTCGCAAGATCGCGGGACCGGATGCCGATCTGACGGACCCTCTGTTTCCTTCTCACAAGGACGAGGCGCAGCTTAGCCGAAAAACCCGCGTCTCGATCCCGGTCCGGGACAGCGACGCCAAGCTTTGGTTTGATCTGACCCGGGTCGCGCACGAACAGGATCAGTTGTGTTACGCGGTTGATATCAACGCAATTGTCGAAGCCGAGACAGCGCAGCGCAAGTTTGTGCAGACCATGACCAAAACCTTCGCACAGCTCTCCATTGGCCTAGCGATCTTTGACCGCAACCGGCAACTGGCCCTGTTCAATCCAGCGCTGATTGATCTGACCACCCTGCCACCCGACTTCCTGAGCCTGCGCCCAAGCCTGTCCAGCTTTTTTGACCGGCTTCGCGACCAGCATATGATGCCCGAGCCTAAGAACTATCGCAGTTGGCGGCGCCAGATGAACGACCTTCTGGAGGCGGCACAGGACGGGAACTATCAGGAAACCTGGTCGCTGCCATCAGGATCGGTCTATTCCGTCAGTGGTCGCCCGCATCCCGATGGGGCCGTGGCTTTCCTGTTCGAAGATATCACCGCCGAAATCACACTGACCCGACGGTTCCGCGCTGAAACGGACCTTATGCAATCCATTCTGGACAAGCTGGCTGATGCCATCGCGGTGTTTTCGGATGACGGTTCGCTGGCGATTACAAATTACGCTTATCAGGTGTTGTGGGGCGACAGCGGCGAAGTAGGATTCGAACCAGCAACGGTGCTGGAAATCACACGCCAATGGCAGGAGCACTGCACCGCCACGCCGATCCTTGGCGAGATCCGCGAATTCGTCACCGCGCGCGAGAATCGGGCCGAATGGTCGGCTGAACTGATCCTAAAATCCGGCGGCTCTTTGAACTGCACGGTCAGCCCCATGCAAAACGGGGCAACAATTGTCCGTTTCGCCTCGGACAACCCGGTCAGGAACATCACGGAAATACAAAAAATCAGCGCGTGAACCGGTTGCAGCCGACCCGGCGCAGGTTCATTGTGACGCCATGAACGCACCGCTGACTCTGACCTCGAAATCCCCATTCGACACTGCTGAAGTTGCCACCAAACTGGGAGGCGCATTGCAGTCTGGCGATACTATCCTGCTTGAAGGTACCATCGGCAGCGGCAAAACCCATTTCGCACGCGCATTGATTCAATCTCTTCTGTCCGCTCCCGAAGATGTGCCTTCGCCGACCTTTACTCTGGTTCAGGTTTACGAGACGCAGCTTGGAGAGGTCTGGCATTCAGACCTCTATCGTCTTTCTGCCGTGGAAGAGATCGAAGAGCTCGGGCTGGTCGACGCCTTCGACGCCGGCATTTGCCTGATCGAGTGGCCTGAAAAGCTGGGTCCTCTGACGCCAGAGCCGGCCTTACTGATCCGGTTCACCACAGACGCCAACGAACAAGATACGCGACAACTTAAGATGTCGTGGACAGACCCGAAATGGAACGCCAAGCTGGAGGGGATCCAATGACGAACCGGGCCATTCTGGCAGAAGCCTTGATCGCGCAGACACCATGGAACGGCGCACGGCATACGCCTTTGGCGGGTGATGCCTCGAACCGCCGGTACGAGCGTCTGACCGACCCTGCCACCGGCCGGACCGCCGTTTTGATGGATGCTCCGCCCGACAAGGGCGAAGCTGTTGAACCCTTCGTGCGTATGTCGAAATACCTGCGTTCCATTGGGTTGAGTGCGCCGGAAATCTACGCCGAGGACTGCGAATACGGGTTTCTGTTGCTCGAAGATTTGGGCGACGATCTGTTCGCACGCGTCTTGCGGGACGATCCGACGCTTGAGCGCACGCTGTATGACGCCGCAACCGATGTACTTGTCCATCTTCACGCGGCGCCGACGCTTTCGCTCGACAGTTACGACCCCGCTATGATGACCGAATTGGCGGCGTTGTCGTTCACGAAATATGCACAAGGCATTCTTGGATCGCACGACGACGAGGCCCGCGCCCGGTTCGAGCTGCGCTTTGCGGATATCCTGCACCGGGAAACCGGCGGAACGCGGGTTGTTGTGCAACGCGATTACCACGCAGAAAACCTGATCTGGCTGCCCGAGCGCGAAGGTCTGGCGCGTGTCGGTCTGCTGGATTTCCAAAGCGCGATGCTGGGGCATCCCGCCTATGATTTGATGTCACTGCTACAGGATGTGCGTCGGACTGTGCCCGCCGGGATCGAGATGCGGATGATCGACCGCTATATCACCGCAACCGGCGTCGATGGGCATGATTTCCGCACCGCATATGCTGTTCTGGGCGCACAGCGTAACCTGCGCATTCTGGGCGGTTTTGCCCGGCTGGCGACCGATTATGGAAAGCCACACTACGTCGACCTGATCCCGGCTGCGTGGGCACATTTGATGCGCGATCTCGAACATCCCGGGTTGGTGCCGGTGGCAGACCTGTTGCGCAGCGCTCTGCCCGCCCCAAGCCCCAAAAACCTGGAAAAGCTGAGGGCGCAATGACCGGCACCCCCCAAGCTGCAATGCTGTTTGCCGCAGGATTTGGCACCCGCATGGGTGCCCTGACCAAAGACCGGCCCAAACCGCTGATCGAGGTGGCCGGGCGGCCCCTGATTGATCACGCACTGGATCTGGTCGATGCACTCAGGCCGCTGCGGGTTGTTGCCAACCTGCACTATCACGCTGATCAGTTGGCTGATCATCTGGCGGGCTGCGACGTTATGATATCGCGGGAAGAACCGCGCATTCTGGATACTGGTGGTGGGCTGCGCGCAGCGCTACCTCTGCTTGGATCCGACCCCGTATTCACCTTGAACAGCGACGCAATCTGGGCTGGGCCCAACCCACTGAATTTACTGAAGGATCAGTGGAACCCAGATAAAATGGATGCGCTGCTGATGTGCGTTCCAGTTGGGCAAACCCTTGGCCACACAGGCCCTGGTGACTTCACTCAGGACAGCACAGGGCGGATCGTCCGCGGTGCAGGTCTTGTTTACGGCGGGGCACAAATTCTGAAAACCGAAGCGCTGCATGATATCGCTGAGGACGTGTTTTCATTGAACGTATTGTGGGATCGAATGCTGCAGCAAAAGCGCCTGTTCGCACTGTCTTACCCCGGTCGCTGGTGCGATGTGGGGCGTCCCGAGGGTATTGATCTGGCCGAGGGGTTGATTGCCGATGTTTGAGCCCAGCGCCCTGCCCCGGGTCTTCGCCGTTCCTCCGGGAGCGGATTTTCCCAAGGTGTTGGTTGACGGGCTACATGAGCGGTTTGTGGGGCAGCCGCCCGACGCGCTGGCCCGGGTGCAACTGGTAATCAACACCCGCCGGATGGCGCGCCGGGTGCGCGATCTGTTTGATCAGGGTCCCGCTTGCCTTTTGCCACGCCTCTCTTTGGTCACCGATCTTGGCGAAAGCGCCGATCTGGCGCAGATCCCACCCGCAATCCCGCCTCTGCGTCGCAGGCTGGAGCTGACGCAGCTGATCGCAAAACTACTGGACCAGCAACCCGATCTGGCGGCCCGGTCCTCGTTGTTCGATCTATCTGACAGCCTGGCCGGGCTTATCGACGAGATGCAGGGGGAAGGTGTCTCTCCCGATGCGATCAGGCAACTGGATGTCAGCGACATGTCCGGCCATTGGGCGCGGGCACAGGCCTTTATAGGCATCGCTGATCAGTTCATGGAATCCGGTTCGGAGGCGCTGGACGCGCAGGCCCGACAGCGGCGCGTGGTCGAGAACCTGATCGCGCGCTGGGAGGCGTCGCCGCCCGAACATCCTGTCATTCTGGCAGGCTCTACCGGGTCTCGCGGGACCACCCTGATGCTGATGCAGGCGGTTGCGCGTCTGCCTCAGGGGGCGATGGTGCTACCCGGCTATGATTTCGACCAGCCTGAACATGTTTGGAGCAATCTGGATAACCCGCTGACATCTGAGGATCATCCTCAATACCGGTTCCGCAAGCTGATGCTTGGGCTAGGGCTTAGCCCGGATCAAATCCGGCCATGGACCACGGATCAGGCCCCTTCACCTGCCCGTAACAAGCTGATTTCGCTTGCATTGCGCCCTGCCCCGGTCACCGACGCATGGATGGCTGAAGGCCCGCTCCTGCCCGACCTGAACGGTGCGACCAAGGATGTGACGCTGATCGAGGCACCCTCGCCCCGGGCCGAGGCCTTGGCGATTGCGCTGCGCCTACGGCAAGCGGCCGAGACCGGCCAGACCGCCGCGCTAATCACCCCCGACCGGATGCTAACCCGGCAGGTCAGCGCCGCACTGGACCGGTGGAATATCCTGCCCGATGACAGCGCGGGCCTGCCACTGCAGCTGTCTCCGCCCGGGCGGTTCCTGCGCCATGTCGCCGGGCTGTTCGCGCGCCGCCTGGATAGCGAGGCTCTGCTGACGCTGCTCAAACACCCACTGTGCCATGACGGGGGCGACCGGGGCAGCCACCTGCTGCATACCCGCGATCTTGAGCTTGACCTGCGTCGCTATGGCCCGCCCTTTCCCGACAGCGCCAGCCTGACCGCTTTCGCCATTCGTACTGAAGCGCCCGAGGACTGGGTCCGCTGGGTTACCCAGGCATTTTGCGATCAATACGACCCCACCGAACAGCCACTGCCGGACTGGGTCGCCCGGCTTCGCACGCTGGCCGAGATAATCTCGGCAGGTGGAACCGGTGAATCTGGCACATTGTGGGACAAGAACGCGGGCCAGAAGGCGCTTGCGGTGATCTCTACTTTGGAAGCCGAAGCACAGCATGGCGGCGCGATGACCGCCCATGACTTTGCCGACCTTCTGGGCGCGTTGTTGGCAGGTGAAGAAGTCCGCGACCGCGATGCACCTCACCCGCATCTGATGATCTGGGGCACGCTGGAAGCGCGCGTTCAGGGTGCGGATCTGCTAATTCTGGGTGGCTTGAACGAAGGCAGCTGGCCCGAGGCTGCGGCACCCGACCCCTGGCTGAACCGTCAGATGCGCAATGAGGCCGGTCTTTTACTGCCCGAACGCAGGATGGGTCTGTCCGCGCATGACTTCCAGCAGGCGGCAGGTGCTGCAGAGGTGGTTTTGACCCGCGCTACCCGCTCGGATGATGCGGAAACCGTACCATCCCGTTGGCTGAACCGCATGACCAACCTGTTGCAAGGCCTGCCTGAACAGGGTGGAACTAGGGCGTTAGAAGCAATGCAAGCGCGGGGCCAACGGTGGCTGGATTGGGCAGAGATGCTGGAACATGCACCCCGAATCGCACCCGCGCACCGCCCGTCGCCACGACCACCCGTCGCGGCGCGGCCACGGCGGCTATCGGTGACCGAAATCAAACGCCTGATCCGCGATCCGTACGCCATATATGCCCGACATGTCCTGCGATTGAGACAACTGGACCCGCTGGTTCAGGCGCCAGATGCCCTGCTACGCGGTATCGTCATCCACGAGGTGATGGAACAATTCGTGCGCGACAGCGTTCTGGATCCGGCTTTATTGACCCGAGAAAATTTCCTGAAACGCGCCAAAGCTCTGCTGGACGACCACGTTGCGTGGCCAACTGCCCGAAAGCTGTGGCTGGCGCGGCTAGAGCGGATTACCGATAGCTTTCTGTCCGCCGAGATTCACCGCCGCGCCGATGGCGGGCCTGTAGCATTTGAAGTTGGAATGCGGCTGGCGTTGACGCCGCTGGACTTCACCATTGCCGGACGTGCCGACCGAATCGATCGAAGCGGGCAAGGGGCTTTGCGTATCATCGACTACAAGACGGGCACTCCGCCAACGGAAAGTCAGCAAGCCAAATTCGACAAACAACTGCTGATCGAGGCCGCAATGGCCGAGCAGGGCGGTATCGAAGGATTCGATCCGCTTCCCGTTGCACAGGCGATCTTCATTGGCATGGGCGGCACCTATAAAGAAGTGCCCGCACCGCTGCAAAAAGAGCCGACCGACAAGGTGCTGGCCGAACTGAAAGAGCTCATTTCAGCTTATTTAGAGCCTGATCAGGGGTTCTCTTCACGCAGGATGCTGCACAAGGACACAGATATAGGGGACTATGATCACCTCGCCCGGTTCGGCGAGTGGGATCGTTCGGCGGAAACCGAACCGGAGGACCTGACATGACCCCCCGCAATGATGCCACCGAACGGCAGGTTCAGGCCGCGCGCCCGGACGCCTCAACCTGGCTGGCGGCCAATGCGGGCTCGGGCAAAACCCGGGTGCTGACCGACCGGGTGGCGCGGCTGTTGCTGGATGGCGTACAGCCGCAGCATATCCTGTGCCTGACCTATACCAAGGCCGCGGCCAGCGAGATGCAGAACCGGTTGTTCAAACGTCTTGGCAAATGGGCAATGTTGGGCGACGGCGACCTTCAGTCTGAGTTGGTCGAACTTGGCGTACCGGGCGTGATCGATCCCGACCGGTTGGCGCAAGCACGGACCCTGTTTGCCCGCGCTATTGAGACGCCTGGTGGCCTGAAAATCCAAACGATCCACTCCTTCTGTGCTTCGCTGCTGCGACGGTTCCCGCTTGAGGCGGGGGTCAGCCCTCAGTTCTCCGAAATGGAAGACCGGGCTGCGGCGTTGCTGCGCGAAGAGATCATTGAAAGTTTTGCCGACGGCCCTCAGGCCGAATTGATCGAAGACGTTGCCCGCTTTGTCACCGATACCGGTTTTGACAAACTGACTGCCGCTGTTGCGCAGAAACGAAATCAGTTTGAACATGTGCTGCAATGGCCGGACATTCTGCAACGGTTTGATCTGCCCGAAGGTTTTGATGAACAGGTCCTGCTGCGTAACGTGTTTCTGGGCGGTGAGGTCGAACTGATCCAGTCCATTTTACCCGCGCTTTCGGAAAGCGGAGGGAACAATGCCAAGGCCGCCGACAAGCTTGTCGGCTTTACCGACGCCCGGCTCAGCAAACTGACGATACTTGAAAACGTCCTATTGTCGGGTAAGGGTGCGAAAGAGCCCTTTGCCGCAAAACTCAACAGCTTTCCAACCAAGGCGCTGCGTGAAGGGGTGCTGGCAGATCGGATGCCCCAGCTCGAGGCCCTGATGCTGCGGGTCGAAGCCGCGCGGGAACAACGACTGGCGCTGGTTGCGGCCCAGAAAACCCATGTATTACATCGCTTTGCCGCGGCCTTCCTTCCGGAATACGAGCGGTGCAAGCAGGTGAGGGGTTGGCTGGATTTTGATGACCTGATCCTGCGCGCACGTCAGGTGCTGAACGACCCAGCGGTGGCGGAATGGGTGCTGTACCGGCTCGACGGTGGCATCGATCACATTCTGGTGGACGAAGCGCAGGACACCAGCCCAGATCAGTGGGACGTGATCGAAAAGCTGGCACAAGAATTCACCAGCGGGGAAGGGGCCCGATCCGGGGTTGAGCGCACGATCTTTGTGGTCGGCGACAAGAAACAGTCAATCTATTCCTTCCAAGGTGCCGACCCGCAAGCCTTTGACCAGATGCAGGCCGAATTTGGACGAAAACTCCGAGAATCAGGCTCTAAACTGTGGGATTCAACGCTGGAATATTCGTTCCGCTCGTCCAGCGCGATCCTTGGGCTGGTCGATATACTGTTCGAAAACCATGTAGAGGCCGGGTTCCACAAGGATGCCTTGCACCGGGCATTCAAGGCCGATCTTCCTGGGCGCGTCGACCTATGGCCGGTGATCGAGAAGGTTGAAGACGAGGATGACAGCGATTGGACCGATCCCGTTGATCGACCTGGCGCACGGCATCACACCGTCATTCTGGCAGAACAGGTTGCCCGGTCGATCAAGGATATGATCAGGGATGGCGCCACCATTCCCGATGATGGCGATGCGTCGGGGACATTTGTCCGGCGCAAAGTGCAGCCCCGCGACTTTCTGATCCTTGTCCAACGCCGCTCGGACCTGTTTGCCGAGATCATTCGCGCCTGCAAAAGCGAGGGTCTGCCCATCGCGGGGGCAGATCGCCTGAAGGTGGGCGCGGAATTGGCGGTCAAGGATCTGGCTGCTTTGCTTAGCTTTCTGGCCACACCCGAAGACAGCTTGTCACTGGCGACAGTCCTGAAATCCCCACTGTTTGGCTGGACGGAACAACAGTTGTTCGATCTGGCACATCGCAGGGAGGAAACTTATCTATGGGCAGCGTTGCGCAATCGTGCCGAGGAGTTCCCGGTAACGCTTGCGATTCTGAACGACCTACGCGGTCAAACCGACTTTCTGCGTCCTTATGATCTGATCGAACGTATCCTGACGCGCCATGACGGGCGACGCAAACTGCTGGGTCGGCTTGGGGCCGAGGCTGAGGATGGTATCAACGCGTTACTGTCGCAGGCGCTGGCCTATGAACGGACAGATATCCCAAGCCTCACCGGTTTTCTGGTCTGGATGCAAACCGACGATCTGGAGATCAAGCGCCAGATGAGCGGAGTCGGCAATATGATCAGGGTGATGACCGTTCATGGCTCGAAGGGATTGGAATCACCGATCGTAATCCTGCCGGACACTGGTAAACGACAGCCACCACGAGATGCCGAGATCATGATGGCGGGCGATACTCCGTTGTGGAAAGTGCCTTCTGATGCCTCACCTGCATTGATCGCAGCTGCGCGCCAAGAAGCCAGAACGCGCGAGGAGAATGAGCGGCTGAGGCTGCTCTATGTGGCTCTAACACGGGCAGAAAAGTGGTTAATAGTGGCGGCCGCCGGGGATGTAGGCAAGGATGGCAACAGTTGGTATCAGATGGTTGAGGCCGCGATGGCGCGGGCAGGGGCTACTCAGGTGCCCGGCACCCAGACCCTTCGACTGGCGCATGGAGATTGGGAGGCTTTGTCTGCCGTTGAACAGGGCAGCATCCCGCACAACGAACAGCATTTGCCTGTATTTTTTGACCACCCCGCGCCAAATGCACCCGCGCCAGCCGAAACGCTCAGCCCCTCTGATCTAGGGGGTGCGAAGGCCTTGCCCGGAGATGCGGGGCAGGATGAAGAGGCGGCGAAACGACGCGGATCGCAGCTGCACCTGTTGCTCGAACATCTTCCTGCTGCCGCACAGGATCAATGGCCGCAGCTTTGCGCACGGCTTCTGGCCGATATGCAAGATGTTGAGCGGCAAGATCTGCTGACTGAGGCCACTTCGGTGCTGACGGCCGAATATCTGAAACCGGTCTTTGGCTCGGATGCGCTGACCGAGGTTTCGGTCTCTGCCGATCTGAACGGCACACGAATGCATGGGGTCATCGACCGGCTGATTATCACGGATAAAGAGGTGCATGTGATTGATTTCAAATCCAATGCGACTGTTCCGACCGGGCCAGAATCCTGCCCCGAAGGGCTGTTGCGCCAGATGGCGGCCTACGCCCATGCCCTGTCGCAAATCTATCCCAATCACAGTATCCGCACCGCTATCTTGTGGACGCGAACCGCGCACCTGATGTGGTTGCCACACGATATGGTGACGGACGCCCTGACACCGAACCCTATATCTTGACCTTGCCCGGTGCCGCACCTAGGTTCTGAGCCCAAGCATTCCCAGTCAGGAGACAGACATGTCGACCGTAGCCGTTACCGACGACACCTTTGACGCCGAAGTCAAGAATTCCGATATCCCCGTCGTGGTGGATTTCTGGGCCGAGTGGTGCGGCCCCTGTAAGCAGATCGGCCCCGCCCTGGAAGAGCTGGCCAGCGAATATGGTGGCAAGGTGAAGATTGCCAAGGTCGATGTCGACAGCAACCCAAACTCAGCCGCGGCCATGGGCGTGCGCGGCATTCCGGCGCTGTTCATTTTCAAAGACGGTCAGGTGGTTTCGAACCGCGCTGGCGCGGCCCCGAAAGCGGCCCTGCAAAGCTGGATCGACGAGTCGATCTGACCTTCGCTAGTGTGCGAACGAAAAAAAGGCGCCCCGCATTGGGCGCCTTTTTTTGTGAAAGCCACTGCGTGACAAGAGTTTAGACTCACTTGATGGTCCACCTCACCGATACTCCCGCGCCGTCTTTGTGGGTAAATGTAACGGTGTCGTCTGCGATTGAAACCACCTGACAGTCATGGGGCATCACTTCACCGACGATCACGATTCTCCGACAGTAATACCTGTCTTTCCACTCCCACGTGCCGCTGATACTGCCACCTTTCGGGCCTTTGCCCTCAACCGTGCCGTCCTTGTGAATTGTCACCCAGGTTTCGCCCTGAACCAGCTTCTTATCAACGATCAGGTTCATAAATTTCGCTTTGTTTTCTATGACTTCAGCGGATACGCCTGGCGCCAGAAGTCCAAACAACAACAATGATGACATGAGCCGAAAATACGTCATGGAATCAAACCTTTCATAGATCGTGTGCTTAAACAGACAGAATTCTAGTCGATAGCGGCGGTACACACCAAACATTCGGGTTTCGTGGTTTGGCCGGATGCAGTTCACTGTACTGGTTCTTTCAATTCGCAAGAACTCGTGCAGATTGTCGGGTCATCAGGAATAAGGAGGCGACATGCCCAAAACTCGGGTATTGGTGGAATTCGGTATGGGTACGTCGCTTCGGCGCGAAGACTATACCGAAGCAGCGCTGCGCGCGCTCAAGGATGCGCTCTGGCATAACTCGGTCAATATGGCGGAATTGTTCGGATTCCCGAAAGAGACCATGATCATCGACGCGGAAATCGGAGTACAGCAACCGGACCGGGTGGATTCGCAGGCGTTGAAGGTCATTTTCCCTTACGGCCAGCCCAACATCACGGTCACACATGGTGGCTTGGATATCGACAAACCCCATTCTGAAGGTCGCACGGTGATCGCCAACGCCGCGATCGTTGTCTCATTTGATATGGAGCCCGCCCGATGACGGAAAAACGCATCATTCTGGAGATGGGGACCGGCAACGATCTGTATGGTCAGGACTATACCAAGGCCGCGCGCCGCGCTGTTCAGGACGCGCTGCACCACTCGTCCATCACGCTGTTTTCCAAACTGGGCATCAGTCATGAGGAGATGCGCGTTGAGGTCACGATTGGCGTTCAGCAGCCTGAGAAGGTTGATTGTGATCTTGTCGCCTCGGATCTGCCGCGGGGCCGCGCCTCGGTTCGGGCGGTCAAAGGGGGACTGGATGTCGAGGATGCCGAGGCGGGTACCCGGCATGTCGTAGCCACTGCTGCAGTTGAGGCTTATCTGCCTGATCTCGCAGGTAAATTCGTCGAAAGCTGAAAAAGAAGAAGCCGCTCAATCGAGCGGCTCATCTTATAAGTGTTCAAATCCTGGATCAGAACTTGGAGATATCAGCGCGGGTCAGCCCGACGTCTTCCAGCTGCTCGTCGCTCAGTTGCGACAGTTCGTTGCGTGTCTGATATGATTTGTACCATTCGACAACGTTTTCGAATGCATGAGAGAATGCGTCCACTGCGTGCAGGATGGTGACTGCTCCGCGCGGCGCATGGGTTTTTGCGATTGCGTTTGCCATGTGCTTAGTCCTTTTAACAGAAACAGCCGACCCGTTGTCGGTTGTAAGCCTCATGTAACTCCGGCGGCTGAGTCTCACAAATGCTGACTCAACAGCCCCGGTTTGCGTTTACTGCATATCTTTTGGGCAGTTTTAGAACCGGTTGCGCAGAACCCGTGCCCGGCCCATATATGGCAGCACGGATAACGGAGGCATTCATGGCAGACAGCGATTTTCCCGGATGGCACGGCACCACTATTATTGGCGTTAAGAAGGGCGGGCAGGTTGTCATCGCCGGGGACGGGCAGGTCAGCCTGGGCCAAACCGTGATCAAGGGCACTGCGCGAAAGGTGCGTCGCCTGACACCGGGCGGGTTCGAAGTGGTCGCCGGATTCGCCGGATCTACGGCGGATGCGTTCACGCTGCTGGAACGTCTGGAAGCCAAGCTTGAGGCGACGCCCGGCCAACTGGCGCGTGCTTCGGTCGAGCTGGCCAAGGACTGGCGCACCGACAAGTATCTGCAGAAGCTCGAGGCGATGCTGATTGTGACCGACGGCAAGGATCTGCTCGTGATCACTGGGGCAGGGGACGTGCTTGAGCCGGAACACAACGTCGCTGCAATCGGGTCGGGCGGCAACTTTGCCCTGGCGGCGGCCCGTGCGATGATGGATAGCGACAAACCAGCCGAGGATGTAGCGCGTGAAGCTATGGCAATTGCTGCGGATATCTGCGTGTATACCAACGGCAATCTGACGGTTGAGACGATCGGGTCATGAGTGCGGTTCTGGCAGCGATATTTGGTGGGCTGATTGGCGGTATTGTTGGGCCGATTGTGCTTGAGGAATATCGGAACCGGAAGCACGCCAAGACATGGAAAGAGCCTCGCAAGAAGCTGCTTGAGTCCATGTTGAGGGATACCAAATACAAGTTCAAAACTCTGGAACGGCTCAGCAGAACAATTGGCTGTACCGAAGATCAGACACGCTCGCTATTGATCGAGCTGGAAGCCAGAGGCGCTGTTTCAAAGAAGACCAAAAAGGAAATTTGGGCACTGATAGAGCGCGCGCCATTACAGGAAAGCCAGCGCAAACTTGACGAAGAAGAAATCGAGGAAGAGCAGGAGTAGGTGACCCCCTCCGCTCTATCGGCTGCTCTTTACGCCAATAGCGCTTTGATCTCTTTACCCTTCCACCTCAGATGCATCCCGATCAGGCCCATCAGGGCAGTGACGATGACAATGTAGTAGGGGACGCGGATGTCGATGCTCATCAATCCGCCTCCGATCAGGGACATGATACCGCCTGCTAGGCAGAACACGGCTGTGGTCACGCCCATGACCCAGCCCTGATCCGTTTCGGCAACGCTGGATGAGAACAGGCCTAGCAGCGTCGGGTAAGAAACGCCGAAGAAGAAGTAGAAGAAAAAGACCGGAATATAGCTCAGCACCCCGCTGGGGCTGAATGCGAAGGCAAAGCCACAGATCACCATGGTGACCAATGAGGTGTAGATGATCTGGTGCTTGCTGAACCTCTCTTGCGCTGGTTTCACAAGGAAAGTGCTGGAAAAGGCCAGCGCAACGCCAATGACCACCATCGCCATGCTGCCCCCAATTACGCCATAACCCCACGCGCTGGTCAGGAAGTTGTCGACGAATACATAGAAAGTAACGTTGGCGACCATGAACAGGGCGTAAACTGGCATGATCTTCAGAACCAGCGGGTGCTCGCGCACAGCAATAAGACTGTCGGTGATGTCGCGTGGGCGGAAAACAAAAGGTTCACGCTCGGTTCTGGTATCCTTGAAGAACGCGGTCACAAGAAAGATTGCAATCAGGACCAGTACAAACGCCCCGTAGAAAGGCGTTTTCAATGTCGCCGCGCTGCCCAATAAGGCTGCATCGGACAGAACCGCGCCTATGATCGGTCCTCCGACCAAGCCAAAGCTGACACCGGTCACAATATAACCCATGTTGCGGTCGCGGTCGGCAGCGTCGGTGCTGCCATCGATCATTGCCGCCTGCGCAATGGGCTGATTTCCAGCCGTAAACCCGGTGATCGAACGACCAATGATCAGCAGAAGCAGGCTGTTGAGATAAAGCGCTGCGATGGTCAGGGCGTAGCCGACCAGCGCCCCGGTCAAACAGACCAAAAGGGCATTCTTGCGCCCGATAGAGTCTGAAACCTTCGAGACATAGACCACCCCCAGAAACCAAGACAGGAAGAAGCAGCCGATCACCAGACCATAATAAAAGTGCCTTGTGCCCATGGCCGTGCTTTCCGGCAAGAAGCCGGACTTCGTTTCCATGATCAGGGAGTTGATGATGGGAAACACCAGCCCTTGTCCGATCAGGTCAACAAAGACCACAAACAGCAGGGTGATCTTGGCAATCTTGGTCATGAAAACGCCCCCAGTTCCAATATCTTGGGGCGAGTGTAACAGACAGTTGCCCTGTCACCTAACGGCGTGTCAGAGGCCGGAAAGCCCGACCCCTGAAGGGTGTGATTACTTCAACGAAGCAACGCCCAGCGGGACGCCGGCAACCTCGCACCAAATGTAAACTTCGTTGTAGCCCGAGACATCCATGGTTGGCGGCACGGCATAGGATTGCTTGCCGGTCAGGTGCAGCAGCGCGCCCAGTTTGCTGTCTGGGGCGTATGTGCCGTCCTTACCAAATGCGACACGCGGGTCGGGGCCGTTGTCCAGCGAAAAGTCGTCGCCCAGTTCAACGATGTAACGCTCGCCATCTTTGACCAGTTTTACCGAACCGGTAGTGACGTGGTTCGAGCGGCCTTCAAATGTGCCTTTCTTTTTTGCGCCACCGGCCAGGGCAGCGGTGGTGCCGACCAGAGACAGGGCCGCGCCGGTAGCTGCAGCTTTCACAAAAAGCGAACGACGAGTCATCATGATGAGGTATCTCCCTAATGTCATACGGACGCAGAGTCCGTCGCGAAAGGTTATGCCGCAGACGCTGTGCATCTGGCGATTCACATCACCACGAAATTCCGTGTGCTGCCCGTGAGTTGCCGTGATCTTCTCGTGATCGGCTTGTGTTTTCGCGCCGTATGATTAGGTTCCGCTGCGAAACATACGGATAGAACACATATGACCGACCTGACCCCGCGCGAGATTGTCTCGGAACTGGACCGCTTTATTATCGGGCAGAAAGACGCGAAACGCGCCGTCGCCGTGGCGCTACGCAACCGCTGGCGGCGCAAGCAGTTGCCAGATGACATCCGCGATGAGGTCTATCCGAAAAACATTCTGATGATCGGACCCACCGGCGTTGGCAAGACCGAGATCAGCCGCCGTCTGGCCAAACTGGCTCGCGCACCCTTCATCAAAGTTGAAGCCACCAAATTCACCGAGGTCGGCTATGTCGGTCGGGACGTTGAACAGATCGTGCGTGATCTGGCTGACGCCGCAATCCTGCAAACCCGCGAGTATATGCGCGAGGATGTCAAAGCCCGCGCCCATCAGGCCGCCGAGGATCGCGTGATCGAGGCGATTGCAGGAACCGACGCCCGCGAAGCGACGCGCGAGATGTTCCGCAAGAAGCTGAAGGCTGGTGAGCTGGACGATACCGAAATCGAGTTGGAACTGTCCGATACCACGAACCCGATGCCGATGTTCGATATTCCGGGCCAGCCGGGTGGTCAGATGGGGATGATGAATCTGGGTGATATCTTCGGCAAGGCCTTCGGTGGACGGACCGTCAAGAAACGCATGACTGTGGCTGAAAGCTATGAGGCGTTAATTGGCGAAGAGGCCGACAAGTTGCTGGATGACGAAACTGTCAACCGTGTGGCTTTGGAATCGGTCGAACAGAACGGCATCGTGTTTCTGGATGAGATCGACAAAGTCTGCGCCCGATCCGATGCGCGCGGAGGCGATGTCAGCCGGGAAGGGGTTCAGCGCGACCTGCTGCCTCTGATCGAGGGCACCACTGTCAGCACCAAACATGGCCCTGTGAAAACCGACCATATCCTTTTCATCGCATCCGGTGCGTTTCACATCGCCAAGCCCTCGGACCTGCTGCCAGAACTTCAGGGCCGTTTGCCGATACGCGTGGAGCTGCGCGCCCTGACAGAAGAGGATTTCGTACGTATCCTGACCGAGACCGACAACGCTCTGACCCTGCAGTATACTGCCCTGATGGGCACTGAAGAGGTCACGGTCAGTTTCACCGAAGACGGGATCGCAGCCTTGGCCCGGATTGCGGCGGATGTGAACCAAAGCATCGAGAATATCGGTGCGCGGCGGCTTTACACGGTGATGGAGCGCGTGTTCGAAGAGCTTTCGTTCACCGCACCGGATCAGGCGGGGGCTGAGATCACCGTCGATGCAGGTTTCGTGAATGACAATCTTGGCGAGCTGACAAAATCCACAGACCTCAGCCGTTACGTTTTGTAACAGGTGCCAGCCGGATTTTGCCAATGAGTCGTGCCCTCAGGCTGGACGCGGGGCGGGAATACGGTAGCGTAGCCCTGTAACTTCACAGGGGCAGAGCGTGCTGCGCTATTTCATCATCATTGTGACGCTGTCTGTGCTGACCGCCTGTGCGGATCGGTCTATCACAGAGATCACACCCGAAGCCCTTAAGGTCGGCACCCCCGCCACGGTCTTTGCCGCCACTACCCGGGCGCGCGAGCCGGATGGCAGCTACGGAGCTAACCGTGCCGAGGCATTGCGTTACCTTGAGATGACCGTCTCGATTCCGCCGTCGCACACGCCGGGTGAACTCAAGTTCTCATACGCGAACCCGAATCCGAACAAACAGTTTGTCGTGGCCGATGTTACCGAGTTCTCGGGTCCGCAGGATCTGAAGTCCCGTCTGCGTGGCGTGGATGACGTGGTCATCTTTGTTCACGGGTATAACGCCACGCAGACCGAGACCGCATTTCGGGCCGCTCAGCTGAGCCATGATATCGGTATCCCCGGAACTATTCTGATTTATTCCTGGCCCAGTAAGGCACGCGGCACCGGTTACGCCTATGATCTGGACAGTATGCTGTTTGCCCGAGACGGGCTGGAACAGACCATTAGATTGCTCAAATCAATGGGCGTAAAGCGGGTCGTCCTGATAGCGCATTCGATGGGCAGCGCACTATCGATGGAGATGATGCGGCAAGCCGAATTGCGCGAGCCGGGATGGGCAAGCCGCAATCTTGAGGGGGTCATCCTGATCTCACCTGATCTGGATGTGGATCTGTTCCGATCCCAGATGAACAGCATCAAGAGCCCGCCCGACCCGTTTGTGGTGATGGTGTCCCAGAAGGACAAGATTCTGAACCTGTCGGCTCGGCTGCGCGGCACCGCGGACAGTCAGAGGTTGGGTAATATCAGTTCAGTCGACGCGTTGGCCGAATATCCGATCAGCGTGATCGACACGACTGCATTCAACAGCGATGCGGGATCATCTCATTTCGTGGCGGCGACGTCTCCGGCGCTGCTGGCCATTCTCAGTTCGGTCCGCCGGGTCAGCAACACCTTTGGCCCCGACCGGCCTGGCATCGATGTCCTTGTCCCGCCCAGCGAACGCAGCGCAGATGGCGCGACCGAGATTGTGCTGACCGAGACCGGACAGGCGCAGGTCAGCGCGCCCTGATCAGGCACGCATTCGATGATCGGGGTCCAGCGATGGGATCGCATCCAGCAACCGCTTGGTATAGTCTTGCTTGGGAGCGGCAAACAGTTCGCGCGTTGGGGCGCTTTCGACGATCTTGCCGTGATACATCACAACCACAAAATCGCAGGTATGGGCCACAACCGACAGATCGTGGCTGATGAACATGAAGGTCAGGCCCATATCTCGCTGAAGGGATTTCAGCAGGTTCAGGATATCCGCCTGAATCGACACGTCCAGCGCCGCCACGCATTCATCGGCAACTACAAAACGCGGGTTGCAGGCCAGAGCCCGCGCGATAGAAATCCGCTGACGCTGACCGCCCGAAAACGCGTGCGGATAGCGTCGCAGATGTTCAAGGTTCAACCGGCATTTGCCCGCAATCTCGCGAACCCGCGCATCGGTTTCCTCACGCGATGCGGTCAGGCCCATCACATCCAGCGGTTCGGCTATGATATCACGCACGGTCATCCGAGGACTAAGCGCCGCGTAAGGGTCCTGAAAAATCAACTGAGCCCGACGGCGATAGGACTTGAGATCGGTTGCCGACATTTTGGTCAGATCGAACTGCTCTTCACCATCGTCATAGCTTGCGCCACCGCTGGTGATTGGAACCGCATTCAGCAATGCGCGGCCGAGTGTTGTCTTGCCCGAGCCGGACTCGCCGACCACTCCAACAAATGCCCCTTGCGGGATTTCGATCGAGACATTGTCGACCGCCTTTAGCGTGCGCTTGTTAAACAACCCGCCACCAATGGGAAATTCGACTGACAGGTTTTCGGTTTTGATCAATGCGTTTGTCATGGCTGGCCTGGCACGTCTTCGGGGAAAATGGCTGCGAAATGGCCGGGGCTGACCTCGGTCAAGGGTGGGCGTTCCGTTTCATATCGCGATCCGGGTTTGAGTTCCGGGTTGCGTGGATGGAACACGCAGCCTGATGGCCGCTCCAGAGGTGAGGGGATATCGCCGGGGATCGGGGTTAGCGGTGCGTCCAGATCATCGAGTTTGGGTAACGCGTTCAGCAGGCCACGCGTATAGGCATGTGCCGGATGGCGGATCACCTCACGCACAGGTCCGCTTTCCATGATCCGACCCAGATACATCACCGCAACCCGGTCGGCGGTTTGGGCGACGACGCTTAGGTCATGGGTGATGAAGACGATGCCCATGCCAAACTCGGCCACCAGATCCTTCATCAGATCCAAAACCTGAGCCTGAATGGTCACGTCCAGCGCCGTTGTCGGCTCATCCGCGATCAGCAGTTTGGGCTTGGTCGAAAGCGCCATGGCGATCATCGCCCGCTGACGCATCCCGCCCGACAATTCGAAAGCGTATTGGTTGAACCGGGCCGCTGGTTCAAGGATACCCACTCGGTCCAGCATTTCGATCGATAGTTCTTTGGCCTGCTTTTTGCTGAGGTCCGTGTGGATCAGCAACTGTTCAACCATCTGCTTGCCGATGGTGATCGCGGGGGCAAAGCTGGCCATCGGCTCTTGAAAGATCATACTGATCGCCCCGCCGCGCACAATCTCCATGTCCTTGGGCCGCTTCAGCGCCATGATATCAACCGGGCCGCTGTCGAGATGCAGATCGATCCGGCTTTCTGGCGCATAGATCGCGTTGGGTGGATTTAGTTTCATCAGTGACTTTGCCGTCACTGATTTTCCCGATCCACTTTCGCCGACCAGCCCGAGCACCTCGCCTGGGACGAGTGAAAACGAAACATCCTCGACCGCCGTGATCAACCCTTCATCGGTTTTGAACTGAACGGACAGGTTTTCGACATCGATCAGGCTCATTTGCGGGTCTCCGAATAAGGATCAGCCGCATCGCGCAGGCCATCGCCGACGAACACGAAAGACATCACGAGAACGACAAAGAAGATGACCGGGATGAAATACCATTGGTAATTCAGCAGAACATCCGCCTTGGTCACATTCTGCAACATCACGCCAAGTGAGTTGACCGGATCTTTCAGCCCCAGCCCGATAAAGCTGAGCGCGGTTTCGCTGAGGACCATATAGGGGAACGAGATCACCAGATCGACGATGATGTAGCTGGTGAAGCTGGGCAGCAGGTGACGCCGGATGATGTGGCCCGGCGACGCGCCGCACAGTTTCGCCGCAAGCACGTATTCCTGATTGCGTTCCGTTAGCAGATGGGTACGCACCCGCCGCGCCAGCGTCGGCCAGCCGACCAGTCCCAATATGGCCGTTATCACGAAAAACCGTGTCTCGGCCGACCATTCCGGCGGGATAAAGGCCGCAATCGCCATGAACAGAGGGATGGCCGGGACCGTTCGGATCGCATCGGTGATCATTTGGATCACACTGTCGACCATTCCACCGTAATATCCGGCCACCCCTCCGATCGCGAGCGCCAGCACGAACGAAATCATCACCCCAAGCGTTCCGACCTGTAGCGACGTCCAAACCGCATGCAGTGTACGGCTGAAGATATCCTTGCCGGCACTGTCGGTTCCGAACAGGTGAACATAGCCCTGATCGACACCAAACAGGTGGATGTTACCGGGAATGACTCCAAACAGCTTATATTTGTCGCCCCGAACGAAGAACTGGATATATCGGCGTTCATCCTCGTTCACTTTCTCGACCCAGCGGAAATTGGTCGCCAACGAGCGTTCGCGGGTTACCCCGTGCAGGAACGGGCGGATCGAGCAGCCATTCTTGTCGCAGAATTTTGGAATCTGCGGGGCTCCGTTCAGATAGTCTTTGTCACGCCCTGCGGCGGTCGGATCGTAAGGCGACAGGAACGGAGCAAAGATGCCCGACAGGATCAGGACGACCAGAACTGCGGCCGCAATCATCGCCGCGCGCTGTTTCTTGAATCGGGCCCAGATCAACTGACGCTGCGAGGCGGTGAAATAGGCTTCTTTTGCCTTTTGGTTGTCGATTGTCGCAGTCATCTGGTCACCTAAGGATACTTTTGCGCACGCGCGGATCGATCACCGCAAGCAGAATGTCGGTGAAGAAATTCAACGTCACGATTGATGCCGTCAGCAGAAAGATGATGGCCCCCGCAAGTTGCTGATCATTGGACCGCGCCAACGCTTCAAGCAAAAGCGCCCCGGCTTCGGTCAATGTCAGGATCAGCGCCACAATGGGCAGTTCGTTGAAGATCCGGTTCAGGTCAAAGCCAAGGCTGTTGACGATCGGCCCCAGCGCATGACGGGCCGGATAGCGCCATAACAGGCGGCGGCCATAAATGCCCCGCGCGGCAGCAGCGGTGACATACAGCTTCCCGATCTCATCCGACATCAACGCGCGCACGGTCTGCAGCGCAAAGGCTGTGGCCGACCAGCCCAGAATGAAGATCGGCAGCCAGGCGTGTTTCAGCAAATCAAGGAACTTGCCCCAAGACCAAGGCGCTTCTTTGTACTCGGGCGAGAACAGCCCGGTCAGAGTCTCGCCGAAATAAACGGTTGAAACCAGCATCACCATCAGGGCCAGCAGGAAGTTCGGCATCGCCAGACCCAGATAGCTGACGATCCGCAGCGAGTTGTTCAGTACCGCACTGCGCGAGGCGGCAGAAATGATGCCCACAGGGATTGCAATGGCATAAGCCAGCGTCAAAGCGCCAAGGCAGATCCACAGCGACAGCCAGAACTTGTCGCCCAGCAGCTGTGCAATATTCACCCGCAGGATGCAGCTTTCGCCGAAATCGCCGCGAAATGCCCCTGACAACCAAGTGGCCCATCGGGTCAGGAACGGTTGATCCAACCCCAGTCGGGCGCGTTCTGCTGCAACGTCAGCAACGGTGATCGCGGACCCTTGGGTGTTTTTATACGCCAAATAGCGCTCGGCACAGTCACCGGGCACCAGTTCCATCAGTGAAAAAACAATCAGCGATACGATGACCAAAGTGACCAACGCCATAACCGCCCGGGTGGCGGCAAATCTGCAGAATTGCAACATATCTGTCCCCGCGGGATGCGCGAAGGCGGGCGCGGGCGCCCACCTTCTTATCTTCTCAACCTTATTCGCTCAGCCACCACTGGGCGGGGCGGTAAGGATAGGTCCGATAGAACTCGTAAGACTGCGTTTTGAACTCGGTAAAGTTCTGCAGGTTGTTCGAGTGATAGATCGGGGCAGGAGCATTCACGGTACCCAGGAACAGCAGCTCGCCGGTCATGATCTCGACCATCTTCTGCGCGGCGGATACTGACGCATCAGAGCCGGGTGCACTGGACTGATAGGTGTCCAATGCAGCCTTCAGATCCGCGACCCAAGCCGGTGGTTCAACACCGTTTTCACCGTTTGAGCTGATATATTCAGCCCAAAGCATACCTGTACGTACGTCGAAATAGCCATCAAACGGAGGCACCCAGATCTCGCTGTCCCCGAGGATCGACCCGGCTGGCTGGCTCTTCAGCCATAGGCCCATATCCAGCGAGTTGGCCGTTTGTGCGGCGCGGAATTCGTCGGATGTCACCTCTTTGATCGCGGTGTTGACGCCAACGTCTTTCCAGTTCTGAGCAATCAGTTCCACCAATTGCGCCGAAGCTGGCTGGGTCGAGAACTGCCAATCCAGAACAAACGGATCACCATTCGGCAAGTCGCGGAAGCCATCACCGTCCTTGTCGACAAGACCTACTTCGTCCAGCAGCGCATTGGCGCGCTCTGCGTCGAATTCGATCTCATGGTTCGACCATTTTTCGTCGATGAAATCGGGACGTGGCGAGAAGCCGATGTACTGTGTCGGTGTTCCCAGACCAAAAGCCACAACCTCGTTTAGCTGGTTGCGATCCATCGCAACAGACATCGCAGTTCTGAACCGAATATCGTTAAAGATCGCGCGCTTGGCCTCGTCTTCTGCGGTCACGTTGAAGGTCAGAACCGGATAGCCGATCGAAGGCTTCACCTCGACCGTGTAGTTACCGTTCTCCTGACCTTCGAGCAGCACCGGAGCGGATGTCAGGTTAACACCCTGCGATTTGTAATCGACCTCGCCATTCAGCAACTTAAGGGTGCGTACTTCTTCGTCCGGAACGTAAGTTTCATCCATTTCCGAAATGTAGGGAAGCTGGTTACCCTGCGTGTCGACCTGGAAGAAATAGGGGTTGGCCACGTAGTGACGACCCTCGGTGCTCTCCTTCACAAGGATATGGCTCTCCAGCGTCGGCATGGTGTCGGTGGGAAGACCCGCCAGTTTGTCACCGGCTGTCAGCATCGGAGATGGCGTATCCATCCAGTCCGAGTTGCCATAATAGGCCTTGATCAGCTCGTACCCGTTTTCATAACCAAGCGCCTGCGCGTTGGCGTCGGCGTTGTCATCCAGCGCCGGGTGGAACTTTTCAAAGAAATGCTTGGGCTGGTAGGGCTGCACATAGGTGAACGAGAATGTCTCGGTCAGGCCAGGCTTGGGCGCGGCAAGGGTAAAGCGGACGGTGGTGTCGTCCAGCGCTTCGACATTCATGGGCTCACCGCCCGCCAGTGCATAATCCTTCGCTTCGGCGATGACATTGGTGTCCATCATCAGGTTATCGTACCAGAAGACGATATCCGCCGCCGTAAATGGCGCGCCATCCGACCACTTGTGGCCTTCACGCAGATTCACGGTCAGCACGGTGAAGTCATCGTTCCATTCCCAGGATTTCGCCACGTTGGGCACCAGGGTCTGCAGGTCGTCGGAATAGCGGAACAGGTTGACGTGACGCACCGAAAGGAAGTCCGAGGTGCCGCTTTCTGTGGCGTTGGAGAGCGCGTCCAGAACACCGCCATACTGACCTATCGAGTCATAGGGTACGATGACCAACGGGTCAGCCGGCAGACGATCTGCAACGGCCGCAAGATCGCCATTGCCACGGATCATGCCGTTCAGATCCCCAATAGCCGGGTTTTCTGCAAAGCTGAGCGTACAGTTTGCAGCTGATTGAAACTCGGACAGATCAAACTGCTGAGGATAAGCGCCGGCTGCGACGCCCTGCATATCCGCGACGGTTGCAGCAGGACAATTGGCCCAGGCCGCGCCCCCGATTGTGGCAAAGGCCACACCAGACATAAGAAGCTTTTTCATGTTTTCTCCCTAGGTTTTGTTTATTTCGTTTTGCGTTTCCGAGAGCCCGATTTGCCCGCTTTGCTTTCGGAGGTTTCTTTGTTCTTTTTTTGCTTCCGGGGCTCTGTTTCATCTGGCCCGGATTTGACATCGTATTGCGATGCAATGTGCACTTGGACCCCAGCTTGCTTGAGAACGGGTGCAAACGCATCAGGTGGCGCGATATCGGTCACCAGATCCGTCACCTTGTCGAACGGGCAAGACACGTTGGCTGCCTTTGCACCGAATTTGGTGTGGTCCGCTGCAACGATCATACGATGCGTGTTCCCTTGCAGCGCACGGGTCAGATCCGCCTCTAGCGGGTTCGAAGCCAATACGCCTCCAACCAGCGACAGTGCATCCGCGCCGCAGATCACCGCGTCATAGCTGTACTGACACGCCAGTTCTTCAGCTGCACGGCCAAAACTGCCTCGTTCGGAGCGGATTACTTCGCCCCCTGCCAGAACGGCGCGCGTGCCATTGTGATCGGCCAGGGATGCGACAACTGACAAAGAGTTGCTAACGACGGTTAAACCCCGCAGCTCACGTAGTTGCTCGGCCACATGAGTCATGGTCGAGCCAACGGTAATGAACAACACCATCTCGTCCTCAAGCAACCCGCAGACCCGCTTGGCGATGTTGGTTTTCTCGTCGGCATTATACTCCAGCGCGCCCGAAAACATCGGTGTATCCTGTGCTCGAGACAGAAATGTGCCGCCATGCACACGCTCAACCTTGTTCGCGCGCGCCAGTGCCTTGACCAAACGACGCACCGTTTCCTCAGAGACGTCCATGATCTGGGCGATCTGAGTGTTGCGCGCTGACCCCCCCAGCCGCGCAAGGACATCCAGCAGCTCTCGGCCACGATGTGGGATGGTTACGCTATCATCATCCATTTTCAGACTCGGTCACATTTTCGCGCAAAAATCCACAATAAATGTAAATCTTTTGCGACAATTTTGGTTTTTTTGCCTTTTCCGGTCAACATGGCACAACAAACCTGCAGTTTCATGCGGCTTGACAGGTGGATTTCAGATCTCTCGCAAGAATCATTCAACTCATCCCAGCATGTGTTCATGACGACAATGCGATCAGCGTCACGCCTGCAGCCATCATCACGGCTGCCAGAAGGCGTCGCATGGGATTGCCTTCACCCAGGAACAGAAATCCGATCAGGGCCGCGAAGATCACTGAAGTTTCGCGTAAGGCTGACACGACGCCAAGCGGAGCGAAATTCTTGGCATAAAGCACTAGGCCGTAAGCCGTCATCGACACCATTCCGCCTGCAATCCCGATCACCCAGATGCGCAGAGGCAAATCAAGCACACGCGCGCCTCGCCGTAGCGCGACAAAGCCCACAACAAAGATATGCAGAACCGAATGCCAGGCCCAATAACTCAGGATGTTGCCTGACACCCGCACGCCCAGGCCATCCACAAGCGAGTAGATGGAAATAAAGCAGCCCGTTCCCAATGCGAAAACAAGCGATGCCCTACCGACCCCTTGCCTCAAAACCGACCAGCTGGACAGTTGAATGCCGGTGGCAATCACCGCGATCCCAATCCATGCCTGCGTCGGCAGATGTTCGCCCGCAAATATTACGGCCCAAAGAGCGACCAGCGCAGGAACCACACCGCGCGCGATCGGGTACACCACACTGAGATCACCATGCCGGTAGGCCTGATTCAGCATGTAGAAATATCCGAAATGAACGACAGTCGAACCTGCCAGATATGGCAGGCTCTCGACATTCGGCAGCGGCAGAACCGCTACCATCAGCGCCCCCGGGATAACATGCCCCAGTGCAACCAGACCCAGCGTGACTGTTCGGTCAGCGGCCGTTTTTACAACCGTGTTCCAGATCGCATGCAGCAACGCGGCCGCAAGGATTATGAGAACGATTTCAGCGCTCACTGTCAGATCGCCACTTTAAACAGCTCAGTGATGTTTTGTTGGTTGAGTTGGATTGGGTTCCCTCCGCATGAGGGGTCGATGATTGCGCCCTGGACCAATTCGGGGATGGCGGCTTTGGTGACGCCGAGGTCGGAGAGATTGCGGGGGATGGCGAGGCTGTCGTTGAACTCTTGCACGAAGCTGCGGAAGCCGTCGAAGCCGCCGTCGATGCCCAGATAGGCGGCGGCTTGCTGGAAGCGGTCGGCGATGACTGGCGCGTTGAACTCGAGCACGGCGGGCATGCAGACCGCGTTGGTGGTGCCGTGGTGGGTGTTGAACACCGCGCCGACGGGGTGGCTCATGGCGTGGATGGCGCCCAAGCCTTTCTGGAAGGCGGTGGCCCCCATCGCCGCCGCGCTCATCATCTGGGCGCGGGCTTCGATGTCGGTGCCGTCCGCATAGGCACGTGGCAGGTAGTCCTTGACCAGCCGCATTCCTTCCAGCGCGATGCCCTGAGACATCGGGTGGTAATGCGGGCTGCTGAACGCCTCGACACAATGCGCGAACGCATCCAGACCGGTGCCTGCGGTGATGAACCTGGGCATGCCCACCGTCAGCTCGGGGTCGCAGATCACCACGGTCGGCAGCACCTTGGGATGGAAGATGATCTTCTTGGCGTGGGTTTCAGAATTGGTGATGACGCTGGCGCGCCCCACTTCGGACCCGGTCCCGGCAGTTGTGGGGACGGCGATGATCGGCGCGATGGCATCGGCATCCGCTCGGGTCCACCAATCGCCGATGTCCTCAAAGTCCCAGACCGGGCGCGTCTGACCACACATGAAGGCGACCATCTTGCCCAGATCCAGCCCCGAGCCACCGCCAAATGCGATCACCCCGTCATGACCGCCCGCGTTATAGGCCGCAACACCGGCCTCGAGGTTCTGTTCATTGGGGTTCGGGTCCACATCCGCGAACAGACCCCGGCCCAGACCGGCGGTCTCCATGATATCCAGCGTCGCGGTGGTGATCGGCAGGTCGGCCAGCCCCTTGTCGGTGACCAGCAGCGGCTTCTTCATGCCGGCCGCAGCACAGGCTTCGGGCAATTCATTGATCCGCCCGGCCCCGAATTTGATTGCGGTTGGATAAGACCAGTTTCCAACAAGTGACATGTTTGCTTTCCTTCGTGTCAAAAGGCCTGCCCCGGCGAGGGGGTCATTCCGAGGCAGGCCGGCGTCCTTAGCCCGTGACCTTTTTCAGGTGATAGGATTTGGGACGTGTCAGGTTGTGATAGCCAATGACCGACAGACCGCCGCCGCGCCCGGTATTCTTGCAGCCGGTCCAGCACAGGCCGGGATCCAGATAATCGGCGCGGTTCATGAAGACGGTGCCCGTCTCAATCTGGTCGCCCACCCGCGCAGCACGGTCCAGATCGCGGGTCCAGAGGCTCGCCGTCAGGCCAAACGCGCTGTCATTCATCAGCCGGATGGCCTCGTCATCCGTGGACACTTTCATAATGCCCACTACCGGACCAAAGCTTTCATCCCGCATCACCCGCATGTCATGGGTGACATTGGTCAGGATCTGCGGCGTCAGATATGCGCCGCCATCATCCTCGGGGAAGATGTCGATATGGGCCACCGCACCAGCCTCGACCGCCTCGGCAATCTGCGCCCGCACCTCATCGGCAAAGCGCACATTGGCCATCGGGCCAATGGTGGTCTCAGCGTCCAGCGGATTGCCCAGCTTATAGCCCTTCACGATCTCCACCGCCCTGGCGACGAAGTCGTCATACAGGCTTTCATGCACATAAATCCGCTCGATCCCGCAGCAGCACTGGCCCGCGTTGAACATTGCCCCGTCGATCAGCGTCTCAACCGCCGCCTCCAGATCGGCATCGTCCATCACATAACCCGGATCCTTGCCGCCCAGCTCAGTCCCGACGCCGGTAAAGGTGCCCGCCGCCGCGCGCTCCATCGCCTGGCCGCCGCCGACCGAGCCGGTGAAGTTCACGAAGTCGAACGCATTGCCCGCGATCAGATCGTTGGTCACGTCATGGCTCAGAAAGACATTCTGGAACACGTCTTCCGGCACACCCGCTGCATGGAAGGCCTGCGCCATACGCTCGCCCACCAGCAGGGTCTGCGTGGCGTGTTTCAGGATCACCGTATTACCCGCGATTAGCGCCGGGGCCACCGTGTTGATCGCCGTCATGTAAGGATAATTCCAGGGCGCCACCACAAACACCACCCCATGCGGGATGCGCCTGATATAGCGCTTGAACGTCTCATCTTCGCCCACCGCGATATCAGCCAATGCGCTTTCGGCAATCCCGGCCATATGGCTTGCGCGCTCGTTGAAGCCGCCGAATTCACCGCCATAGCGCACCGGGCGACCCATCATATGCGCCAACTCGGGCACGATTTCCTCATTCATCGCGCCAACAGCAGCCACACCCGCCATCACGAGATCAATGCGTTCCCGCAAGGGCCGCGCCGCCCAAGCCGCCTGTGCGGCCCGCGCCCGGCCCGCAACCTCAAACGCCGCCTCCCGCGACAACACCTCGCGCTCGGCAAAAACCGACCCATCAATCGGCGAGACACATTGCAACATCTGCCCCATAGTCACTCCATCTCTAAAGAGAGCAGGATCCCTGCTTCATCTGGCCATAAATATCTCGGGGGCCGCCATTGGTGCGCCATTGGTTCGAGCGCCAATGGCGGCGGGGCTGGCCCCTCGCTTTCACCCTCTCAAGCCCGCTCGAACCCGCGGGCAATTTCCCAATCGGTCACCACGCGCTCAAACTCTTCGATCTCAACCTCGGCCGCGCGCGCATAGTGATCGACAACGTCATCTCCCATCGCAGCCCGCAACATCGCCGAGCCATGCAGCGCATCCCGCGCCGCGCGCAGATCGCCCGGGATCATCCCCGTCTCTCCCTGATAGACGTCGCCCGTGGTCGGCGGCTGCAACTCCAGCCCTTCTTCGATCCCAGCGATCCCCGCCGCCAGCATCCCAGCCATCGCCAGATAGGGGTTCATATCCGAGCCCGGGATACGGCATTCCACCCGCACCGCCTTGGTGCCGTCACCGCACAGGCGGAACCCGGCGGTGCGGTTGTCCACCGACCAGATGATCCGCGTCGGCGCAAAGGTCCCCTTCATGAACCGCTTGTAGCTGTTGATGTAGGGCGCCATGAAACAGGTGTAATCGGCGGCGTATTTCAAAAGACCCGCCATGTAGCTTTTCATCACATCCGACATGCCGAGCGGATCTTTTTCGTCGAAAAAGATCGGCCGCCCCTCGGACCAGAGCGACTGATGCACGTGGCTGGAACTGCCCACTTTCTCATGATGCCATTTCGGCAGGAAGGTCGCGGCATGCCCATGCTGCCAGGCAATCTCTTTCACCGCGTTCTTGGCGATCGAGTGATACTCGGCCGTCTCCATCGCAGGCGCATATTTGATGTTCAGCTCTTCCTGCCCGGTCTCGGCCTCACCTTTCGTGTTCTCGACCGGTATCCCCGCATCCCACAGATGGTTGCGGATCGGGCGCATCACATGCTCTTCCTTGGTGGTCTGAAGGATGTGATAGTCTTCGTTGTACCCCGAGATCGGCTCAAGGTCGCGAAAGCCTTCCTTGCGGATCTGATCAAAGCTTTTCTCGAACAGGAAAAACTCCAGCTCGGTGGCGCACATGGCGTCATAACCCATCGCCTTCAGCCGGTTCACCTGGCGTTTCAGGATCGAGCGCGGCGCGTGTGGCACTTCTTCATGCGTGTGATGATCCAGCACATCGCACATCACCATCGCCGTGCCTTCCAGCCACGGCACTGGGCGCAGCGTGCTCAGATCCGGCTTCATCACATAATCGCCATAGCCCCGCTCCCAACTGGTCGACGCATACCCATCCGGCGTCCCCATCTCGAGATCCGTCGCCAGCAGATAATTGCAGCAATGCGTCTCTTCCCACGCTCCCGCAACAAAATGACCCGCATGAAACCGCTTCCCCATCAAACGGCCCTGCATGTCAACCAGACAAACCAATACCGTATCAATCTCGCCAGACGAAACCTCAGCCTTCAAATGCTCAAATGTCAGTTTCGCGCTCACGATGCGCCCTCCCTGATCGTGATATCGTTCAGCGCCGGTTCAAGCAGCGCCAGTATGTCCCGGGACATGTTGGCAACCTGTATTTCATTGCCCAAAAGATCATTGCGTACTTCGATCATCACATTGGCCAGCCCCCGGCTCAGCGCATGGAGACGGAGCGAATGCGTTACACCGTCAGCGGGGCCATAGGGTTGATTGCGTTCCGTGCGGCGATGCGGGATCTGATCCATGTGATCCAGCATGGCATCGACCAGACGGCTGTCCTGGTCATGGAGAAGTCCAAGTTCAACCGCGCGCGGCTGCCCAAAATAGACTGGCGTGAAGGAGTGAATAGTCACAACGACTGTATCCGGACCGCGCGCATCCAGAACCTGTGCTACAGCCTGGCAGAACGGGGCATACACTGCCTGGGTACGTGCATCGCGTTGCGATTGATCGAGGCCCACATTGCCCGGCACTTCGATCAGTTCTGATTTCTCGGGCATTGCGCTTGCCGCCTCGGGCGGACGGTTGCAATCATAGACCAATCGCGAGACGGTCGAGGCCACGACCGGAGCATCAAGCGCTGTCGACAGCGCCCGTGTCAGCGCCATTGCGCCCGGATCCCAAGCAGCATGGCTGACGCGCGCGGATGCGGACAACCCCAAATCATCAAACTCTGCCGGAATGCGGTTGCTTGCATGTTCACACAGCAGAACGACGCGCCCAATGCCCGTCTCGTTCAGGATTTCGACCGATCCGGTCACCCTTTGACCTCGGTATCCGCATCCTGTTCCATCTGCGGCATTTCTTCGATCAGACGGGTTTCAAGCAACTGCCCGTTGCGATACAGGATCGGATAGGCGACGGCCGCGATGTGACTGTTGAATTCGCGAAAGGCGCGCAGCGTTTCGAGGTGGATGTCGCTGGTTTCAAAGCTTTCTGCGCTGCCATGTTGCAAGCGTTTAAGGTGGCGTTTGCGACTGTCACGCTCGGCCCGCTTGATTTCGGTTTTTTCCAGGCTCAGCAGACGCGCGCTTTCCAGATCGTCCGAGATCAGCACGTTCGAGGCCAGTTTCAGGTTGGCCACAATCCCCTCGTGCATTTCGACCAGCTCTGACCAACCTTCTTTCGAGAACGCGGCCCCCTTTTTGCGCATGTCATCCGCCAATGCCGTCAGGCGTTTGGCCACCACGTCGCCCGCGGTTTCCAGGCGAATGGCATATTCCATTAGGTCCCGCGCAATCTTGGCATTTTCCTTGCCGAACGCATCAGCGGGGATAGCCGCCACATATTGCCGGATACCAGAAAGGCAATCGTTCACATCAGTATCCATGTCCCGAATGGCCCGGATCTGCTCCTTGTCGCCGCTGCGATAAAGCTCCAGCGCAGGCCGGAACATAGAGCCAACCATGTCGCTCATCCGCAGAAGCTCGCGTTTGAGGTTAGACAGGGCCTGATTGGGTCTGCTGAGGGAGTCGAGATCAAGTGCGCTGATCGGTTGCCCGGGCTGCGCGCTGCTTTCAGGACTATTCGGATCGGGCAGCAGTTTTTCGAATGGCGCGCGCAGCATGCCGCAGAACGGCAGTGCCAGAACCAAAAGCGAGGCGTTGAAAATCAGATGTGCATTCACCAGCATCTGCCCGCCTTGCAGATCGCCCAATACTCCGATTCGCAGCGCCAGGTTGGCAGCAAACAGCGAGACAATTGACCAACTGCCCCGCAACGCCAGATTAGCGAAGGGAATGCGCCTTGCAGACAGGGCCATGCCGCGTGTCAGCCAAACCGGGATGAAGGCGGACCCGAAATTAGCACCCAACACCAGTGAGAGCCCGGCGGCAAACGGGATCGCCCCGATTTGCACCAGGGTCACACACATCAAGATCGCAGCGACCGAAGAATGCATGACAAAGGCCAGCGCTCCACCGACTAGGAACGCTGTGATGTAATCACGCGCAAGATACTCGGCGATGGCGGGTAGAAAGGCGCTGTCACGGATTGGGTCCATCGCCTCGCGGAGAAAACGCAGTGAGATCAGGATGAATGCGACACCCATCAAAATACGGCCCAACTGGCGCGGTTTCTTGGCCTCTGTCTTGACGAACAGATAGCCGCCGACCGCAAGCAGTAGCGGCACCAACCAATCCAGTTTGAAGGACAGAACCTGAATGATCAGCGCCGAGCCGAGATCGCCACCCAGAACCATCGCAAGCCCGGTCGGAAAGGCCAACATCCCGCCCGCCGCAAATCCGGAGGTCAGCAATGCAACCGCGGCCGAGCTTTGCAAGACGACGGCCATTGTAAGCCCTACCATCGAGGCCTGCACATAGCTGCGCTGCCCCGTCATCACCCGCTGAAACGATGCACCATAGCTACGCTCGATGCCCGTGCGCACCATGCGCACAGCGTAGAGCAGCAGCATCGTTGCACCAGCCAGACTTATGAGGAAACTGACAATCGCCATTCCGTTATCCGTTCACCAGATCAAGCAGCTCGGAATGCAGTTGCGGCGTGGCCGCCGATATGACTCGGCCGTCGGAGTTCAGACCTAGCGGCTTACCCTCCCAATCGCTCATGATCCCGCCCGCAGCTTCAACTACGGCGGAAACCGGCAGATAGTCATAAGGCTGCAGATCATAATCGATGACCGCATCAACATGGCCCATCGCAAGCAGTGCATGCGGGTAGCAGTCATAGGCAAAGCGTCGGGTCTGTCCCGAATTCATCAACCGATCAAACAGGGCCGGATGATCCCGGTAAATCTTGTCGCCTTCGTTGACGAAAAAAACTGCGTCGCTCAATTGGTGTGTAACGCTGACCGAGACAGGCTTGCCATTCAGTGTGGCCCCTTGACCTTTCATGCCGATCAGAAATTCGTTCAGGGCAGGCATGCCGATGACCCCCAATCGGGGAACACCATTCGTGAGATATCCCAACAGGAACCCAAACAACGGATGCCCCGACAGGAATGATCGGGTGCCGTCAATGGGATCTACAATCCAGATATTCTGCCGATCCTGACCTTCGAACCCCTGTTCTTCGCCAAAGATACCGTCATCTGGAAAGTTCTCAGCCAAATATTGTCGCACCACGGCCTCGACACCCTTGTCCGCCTGTGTGACCGGGCTTTCGTCCGCCTTGAACTCAACCCCCAAACGTCCCCGAAAGTACCCGCGCGCAGCCTGCGCGGCGATATTGGCGATTTCGGCGGCGTGAATCGCGATATCTGCCGTACCTTCGGGCGTTGCAACGGTATTAGGTGGGGTTAGCATCTGTTTTTGTCCCTCATTGCAATGCCTTAAGCAGTATTCAGAGACGCCGTCATGGTACAGGTAAACTGGATGACTAACGGATCGCCATTGCACATGGGTGTTCCGGTTGTATCGTCACTCTGCGATGCTGCATTACGCAACATCTTTTAAGCATCAACGTCACAAAACCCCACACAGCACAGCAACATTAACCCACAAAAAACAACTTATTCAACCAAATTATTCCGTTTTTGGTTGATTGGCGGTTTCGTTTGTGGATTTTTGAGCGGTGGGTATCGCCATTCCGAGGCAAAGCAGGCAATACCGCCGCGTAGTTTTGGCAGGAATACACGCGCAGGGCCAAAGATTCGGTTCAGCGATTAGGAGCACCGGGATATGACAGACAAACACAACGTCCTGTTTATCATTACCGACCAGATGCGGGCGGATTGTTTGTTTGGGGCATTGGAGGCCCATGTTGACCTGCCTCACATGCGCGCATTGATGGAGGACAGTGTTTCTTTCACGCGGCACTTTTCCGTTACCAACCCCTGCGGGCCATCGCGCGCCTCATTGCTGACCGGGCAATACGCGATGAACCACCGGTCGGTACGAAACGGCACGCCCCTGCGCCACGATGCACCGACCATCGCCAGCGAGATGCGCAAGGCAGGGTATCTGCCGATGCTTTTTGGATATACCGACACATCACAGGACCCGCGCGTGTTTGATGCAAAAGACCCGGCGCTCAGGTCATATGAATTCCACATGGCCGGTTTTCAGGAAATGCTGGAAATGCGGTTGGAGATGTCATTCCCATGGCGTTCTCATCTGAAAAACCGTGGATATGAGTTCGAAAACTATATTGACGTGTTCAAACCGGTCGCACCCGATGGCGGCCAGCCTGCACTGAATGACCCGGCCTTCTACGCAGCCGAGGATAGCGATACCGCCTTTCTAACCGATCGGTTTCTGGAAACCATGCCGGCGTATGCGGATGATGACAGGGGATGGTTTGCACATCTGACCTACATTCGCCCGCATCCACCGCTGGTAGCCCCGGCACCATATAACCGAATGTATGACCCTGCCTCGCTACCATTGCCATCGCGACTGCTAACCGCCGAGGCCGAAGAGGCGTTGCATCCGTTTTTCGCTCCGGCACGGGCCAACAGCACGGTTGCCGGGTTTGTTGAAGGTTTCCCGGACCTTGAACCGACGGACGAGGTAGTGCAGACGCTGCGTTCGATCTATCTGGGTCTTGCCACGGAGGTAGATCATCATATCGGCCGCGTGGTTTCGTTTTTGAAAGAGACAGGGCAGTACGACAACACAATGCTGGTGGTCACCGCAGATCATGGCGAGATGCTGGGGGATCGGCACAGTTGGGGTAAGATGTCGGTTTATGATGCGGCCTATCATACACCCTTGATCGTGCGCATGCCCGATGGAGCCCGTGGTAAACGGGTCGAGGCACCCACGGAATCGATTGATATCGTTCCGACGATTCTCGAATGGATCGGGCGGACAATACCGGATTCCATGAATGGGCATTCGCTGTTGCCCTTCCTTCAGAGTGAATCCTCAACCCCGGCTGACTGGCGCCGCTATTCATTCTCGGAGTTGGACTTCGCTGATCCGCTGAACCCAACCCGCTGGCAACGCGAACTGGAAACGGGGTTAGAGGACAGCTGCCTGAGCATCCTGCGCGACAACCGGTTTACATTGGTTGAGTTTGCGGCTGATCTTCCGCCCATGCTGTTTGACGGTGAAGGGCAGGGTGAGATGGAGAACGTGGCAGAACATCCTGAACACGCCGCCACATTGGCACGCATGACACGCGACATGTTGCGCCACCGGATGCGGAAAATGGACAAGACCCTATCAAACTGGATGATCACCCCGGATGGTCCGCGCCATCCGTGACGTTCCTATATGGCTGAGGATCGTCAACCACCCCAGGTTACAGTCATCAGCATATCCTCGAACTCTGCGGTGTCGAAAAACAGCACGATCTCACCCGTTGGGCCTGCGGGTAACGGAACCGTCGCCAACTGACCAACCGCCAGATCGCCCAGTTCCGGACGGCGGGTCAATGTGTCCTGAACCACACCTCCGTCGCTGGTATCAGAACGATCAGACACCGTGATTGTTGCCGGAGCAGCATCCAGACTGCTTTCAGCAAAAAGATCGCACCGTTTGAGCGTCGTGAGGCGACCAGCCGACCAATAGGGATAGTGCTCGGGTCGGAGTGTCAGCCGCAGCTCGTGACGCCCACCCGCAGCGGGTGTTTCGCGGCGGAAGCGTGCCCATTCTGTCGGGAACTCGTGCCGCAGTGAGAATAGCCGCACATTGCCCACAGTCCCGTCTGCCGCGATATCGGCTTTCAGATGATCAACCGCCGCATTACGCACGGGTCCACCGCCATCCCGCGCAGTGTAGCGCAGGTGCAAGACGACGTCCGAGATCGTGTCATAGTCGAACTGCTGCGGATCGCCTTGCGTTGGGTCCGCCGGCAGCTCTAGCCGCCACTCGCTGACTGCGCCCACATTTTCGAATGGTAAATAGCGATCATCAGGCATGCCCTCGAACTGACCGGTTTCCATTTGCGCCGCACTGAACACATTGCTTTCGGCGCTGTGAATATCGGCGAAACGGTCGTCTTCGGGGCCCGTGCGAACGTAGCCATCCCCGATGTCCGGTCGCTGCCGGATGCTGCTCTTGAGATGCACAAGTTTCGCATGGGTCCCGATATAGGGCCCGGAAACACAGGGCAGGCTGAGCGCAACACTCTTGATCCGGCGGAAGTAATGGCCCGGCCCATCCAGATCGAACTGCGCCTCGGGGATTTTGAAGGTACACCGACCCGTGCGTCGTAGGTTGACCAGGGCCAGTGGATCGATTTGCAGCAGGCTGACATGTTTGGTCAGCTCGTATTCGTTGCGGTTGTGTTCATGATACGCAAGCTCCATCCGCTTGACGTCCAGCAGCAGCGCTTCGCCGGAAAGAAGCCCCTTGCGACCGCCATCCCAATAGTTGAACTGCACCAGAGTTTTCTGATCCAGCTCGGGCCGCATCAGTTCGGCTTTCATGGTCTGCTCGGCACGCCGCGCAGTATCGAAGGCAAAGCGGTAGTACTCGTAATACAGCTTTGACAACTCGCCTTGCAGCCAGCCATAGAGCTCTTCGTTGGTGTATTTGTCCCGCAAGAAATCGCGGGTCTGCTCTGTTAGACGGATTGCCTTCTTCAAGTTCAGGTATTCGCGATGCTGCGCCTGTTCCGCGATCAACGATGTCAGAATCTGACGCCCGATCTGCATCACATCATGGGCCGCCAGATTGTGCTGCAATATCCATTCATCGGCGCGACGTTCATAGGCGGCAGTGCGGGCCGCCATCCCGGCCTGATCACGGTTCCAGTCCGCGATCATCCCGGAAACATCCCCCGCGATCCGCATGACCGAGGACAGCACGGTTCCCACCTTAAAATCGATGGTGCCGCCGAGACCCCAATAGTGCAGATCAAGTTTCGGGTCGGGGATCGGGGTAAGCGTTGCCGAGATCGAGTGGAATACCGATTTGGCCAGCGTTGTGTCCCGGGCTATTGGAAGCAGGATGTTAAGTTCTTCATTCTCTTTTTTCGACAGGTGAAGGTCTCCGTCCCCGGTTTGGCCTGACGTCTGCGCGCCATCGCCATCGCCCGGACGCTCAAGATCGGGAAACTCCAGCCGCTGAACCGGCACGTCATATTGCGCAACAAGTGCTTCGTAGGCTTCGTCGAAATTGGCCTTTGTCAGGGTCTGACGGGTCAACTCAAGGGTCTCGGGCGCATTTGGATCAGCTTCCTGACCCAGCAGGCGCTTGTAATAGTTCAATCGCTCAAGCGCCGCGCCACGACTGCCTATCAGCGCTTGCGTCGCTGCCTCGGTGTTTTTCCATTGAAGGTAACGAAGATCGACCTGCAGTTTCTGCAAGCTGACTTCGTGACCTTGCCGCAACAGGGCCAGTGCCTCGGCGTCGCGTTTTTCCAAGGCGGTCAGCAAGGCCGACCCGATATTGCGGACCTCTCCGGCCAATTCCGCCGCCTTCTCGATCAACACGCGCGAGCGGACGGGGCTGACCGGTTGATTCAAACCCGAAACGACAGAGCCGATATCCAGCCCAGCCGCCGCCGCCTTGACCAGCATTCCGGGATCGATCGGCGGGTCGAACAGGGCAAGCGGACGAACCTGCCCTTCGATATCCATACAGTTGCGGATTTTGAACAGCCGGTCGGCAACCGTATCCCAATAACCCAGCAGCTTTTCATTATGCGGGATGCAGAAATACAACGTGCGGGCCATACCGAATAACGGCGCAGCGCTGTCGCTGGTGCCCGCACCTGTTGGCGTTGTGAAATTGAAGGGGAACGCGCCTTCAAGCTCGACCAGTGCATTGCCCATCGGATCAAGCCCTTGCGCCCGAAGCTGCGCAAAGGTGCGTGGCGTGGTTGTTCCACCCGCAGGTGAACGCTGCGGCTTGTCGCCCAGCAAGTTCGAGGCGAGCACATAGATCTGCAGCGCTTCCATGATGGCTTCGCGCGTGAATTGCTGGAACAGGTTGTCACCCCAGGCAATCAGATTGTCGAGGTACTTCATCACCACGTGCATCATGAATGAAATCGTCCGTGTGCGCGCGACTGCAAAGGGCTGAAACGGGGTGTTTCGCACCGCTTCATACCCATTTAGGATCGCTTCTTTCTCGGCCAGCTCCGCGTCGGTGCATTCGTCGTTTGGTTTGCTGAGCAGGGTCAACAACGTATCGATGGATTGGGCTTCGCCCTCGCGAAAGGCAAGGAAACGCCAATAGCGTGTGGGCACCGGTACATCGGGGTCATTCTCGGTCGGATCGAAAATCAGATGGAACCAGCGTTGCGCTTCGGCGAAACGTTGGGTCTTGGACAAGTGCACCGCAATGGTCAGCGGCACATGGAACATCAGTTCCCAATTGTAGTTGGCATAAGGCCCACCCATCCGCGTGTCGATTTCCTTCGGGAACGAATGGATGTCGATCTTGTCGGTTTCCTGTGGGGAATAGAGGGAATTGAAGAATGACTTGCGCAAGCTTTTGTGAAACTCCGGGGACAACATCCCGGGCACACCCTGTATGTTCAGACGCTCGATCAACTCCGACACGAAGGGGTGGAAGAAGTTTTCAAACGTGTAGTCCCAGTGTTTTTCATAGCTTATAAGCTTGATCTTCTGGGGGCCGAAAATGTCCTGATCAAGCAGGTGATGATAGCCGTAAGTGCTGATCTTGCTGGTATCCATGATCAAAGTCCTTTCCGGATCAAGTGCGACGCATGCGGACGGTGCTGCCCATCGGGCCGATGTCGCGGTCGCCAAAGCGGACCGTGCCACCGGTGCCCAGCGCTGTATGGACAAAGGCGTCTTCGGTCACGAATGCACGAAGAGTGCTCAGGTCGGCGCTGCCAAAGCCGGGGATTGCAGTCACCCGTTCAATCCGGTCGGGCTGCTCGGCAAGCGGCTCGAATGCCAGCACCATGGTATCGATTGTCGGGTCAACTTCGGCCACGCGGCCAAAATCAAGCCAGGTCACAACTTCGACGATCCGCTGCTTCGTGGACACGTAGAACACATGTCGCGGGTCGGCATAGAAGAACGGCGACTCCCAGGCTTCTCCATTGGTCGGGTGATGCGGCTGTGTGGCCTGATCGGGCGCCTTATTGGACAGCAACCGATGCGTGATCCCGTCATTGGAATAGATCGCTGTAAGGCGGTTTGACCCGGTCGACGTAATACGTTTCGGCAAGAAATGCGGCGCCTTCTTGGGTGAGCGCGTATCGGGTGTGCTAAACGTGTTGTACATAAAGAACGAAACGCCCAGCCAATCCTTGTACGAGATCGATATCCGCATCCCGTTGGTCCATGGGAATGAAGACAGGCGGATGCCTTTACGGAAATTGCGCATCTCTCGGGCTGGCACGTTTTCGCGCAGCAACAGGGGCTCATCAGGATCCGAACTGCGCGGCGGTTGCCACACGCCATCCACCCGTTCGGTCCAGTTCAGCATGACCTTGACGTCAAAGGTGGGTTCATCAACATCCATCAACGATGACGCCTCAACCTCGGCCAGCGGTCCTGATCCGGCATTGGGTGTTCCCCGCGCCGTGTTTTCAGGCATCATCTTGATCCAGAACAGGAACAGACGATTGTTCCAGACCAGCGGCATAACCGGATTATCCTCGATATCCAGCGGGATTTTCTCCCACGCGCTCCACGAGCCGTAGGCACGGGTTCGGTGGTAATAACTGCGCTTGGCCCCGGCGGTGCGCCCGATAACATGCAACACGTCGTCTGCAGCACCGGGATCGCCTTCGATCTGGTAGAGACCGCATACTTCCAGTTTGGCGACCTCTTCCAGTTTCTGCAGATACCCGATCAGCGAGGTGGCTGCGCGTTCCTCGGTGATGTCACCCTGCAGCAATTCACTCATCGCCTCGCGGAAGAAGGGTGACTGGTCGTCGCGCAATTCCGGCTCCATCCAGTTTTCAGGGTACAGGAAGATTTTCCGGTTTGCCTCCCACACGCGGTAACGCTTCATCCACTCCCAATGCTTGGACCGAAGGCTGGATGCAGCCACACGGGGTTCAAGGTTCATCAGGCAGCGCTCGGTAAAGATCTGTACCGAGGACAATGCGTGACGAACCCGCGAAGTGAGCATGCACGGCTCCATCTGCACGTCCATCAGGAAGTATTCGAACAACTTTTCGGGCGTGTTGATATGCGCCGCATCCGGACGCCCGCGCAGATCGTGCAGGATATGCGCCACCAATGCATCACGCTGGCGCTTGCGCAGGCGGTCATTGATCGGTTGCAGGATTTTGAGCCAGTCATCCGGGCTGTAACGCGCACGAAGGGCGGCGCGGAAATTCCGCACAATGGGTCCGGTTGGGGCGGGTGTTGCGGCAGCGATAAGCGCTGTCGCCGGAATCCCAAGTGCCGTCAGCCATTCGGCGATGTCATGAAGCCGCTCCAGAACGGCCAGATCGCCAATATCGGCTGGGGTGAGTCCGAAATGTACCAACAGGGCGGCGATATCCACGGGATCCCAGCGCGTGACTTGGAACAACTCAGCCTCGGCGTCGGCTATGGCGAATGCTGGATTCTCGGCTATCGAGACCAGCCGGGCATTTTCAGGGTCATAAGCCGCCTTTAATCGCGCCATGCGCAGGTGTGCCGTTAGCACCCCCATCAGCGCGGCGGAGGTCGGATCATCAGGTGTGCCGGTGACGGGCAGGCTGTTTGGCCAGGCCGCACCCGCAATCTGCAAATCGCCATGTGTCGTCAGGTGCAAGACCTCAGCGACGTCAAGTTTCAGCGTTTCGGACAACCTGGCAATGCGGCGCGTGCGCAGGTAGGCCGCGCCCAGATGCGATACCGGATCAGCCGGGTAGAGATGCGAAGCGCCGATGACCTCAGTTCCTCGGCCCGGTGCACTCCAACGCAACGCCAGACGGTCGGTCACATTGGCCACGCCCAGCGCGATTTCGACCAAAGTGCCTGCGCGAAGCTCGATCGCGTTGGTGTTTGACCATATGCCGCCCGCCTCGGTCAGAGGAACAGGTTCGCCTGCGATGCTGAGTGTCACGGTCGCGCCCGCATCAGCTTCGACAGCAATGTTGAAGAATCCGTTTTCAGGCGCTTCCAGATATCCCCGTAACCGGATCGAAATCGAAGAACCTGGTGTGGTTTGATTGTCTGGCAGCACTGTTCCAGTGGAGGCAAAATCAATCGCGCCAGATATGGTTTCGACCCGCGCAGGCGGTGCAGTGTGGGCCGGACCATCGCTGATTTCAGCACTCAGACCCCCGGATTCGAGCATCAGGGCATCCTCAAGCGCGGAGCTGGCCGGATCAGTCGCCGCATGCAGAACCTCGGCCTTTTCGAACAGGACGGCTGCCAGATCAGCCTCAACTTCGATCGCGGTACCCAGAAGCTGCAGCGCCACCTGGCGTTTCCGTCTTGAGATCAGCTGCGGCAGGATTCCTTCAAGCAGGGCACGATAGGCATCGGCCTTTGACGCAATTGAGCTGCGGTATGCGTCGTGAAGCGGAAGCAGCTCGGGGAAGCGGGTGAAAAATGGCTGTGATTGTGCCTCGCTTGCGTTGAATAAAGCGTCAATTGCTGGCGCGAAGGCAGCAGGTGTCCCGGCAACGGCCTGCAGGGCATCTCTGACAGTGGTCGACATGAGCCCGTTGAAAACCAGAACTTTGCGGAAATCGTCATAAGCGATTTGATCGGGCGCCTCGGCCAGGATCACCGGCTCTAGCGCAGGGGCAGAATGGTCATAGGTAACCTCGGCCGAGGATGTGGCCTCCAGATATCCGAAGAACTGCTCGGTCGCTTCGGCCCCATAGACCAGAGCCATGTGGGACCGGGCAATACCGCCATCGGGATCGTCCACCAGAACAAAGTCATTGGTGATCGCCGCAAACCCTGCACGCAGATCGCGTGCCAGGGTCGTGATGTTTTCTGCGGGCGGTGTCGTCTGGCCACTTGGGTCATGGTTCAACAGCAGCGCCAGCGCTGTTTCCAGCGACAGGCCTAGCTCGGACAGGCGATGCACCAGATCGATAACCGTCAGCAGAGCGGGTGCAGTGGCGTCTTGCGGGCCATAGGGGTCAAGACCGGTGGCTTGAAGCAAACGCTCCAATCCCGGCACGCTTTGCTCAAGCGCGCGCGCCAACCAGCCGCGACGGTAGATTGCGCTGACCGTCTCGATGGTCAGGGGTGTCGTGTCATCGAACCCCAAAACAGCGACGATCCGGTTAAATTCCGGACCCGTCAATGAAAAGGCCGCGCGCAAGGTTTCAACCTCGGGCAGCAACAGGGTCGCAGGGTCTGTAAGCACACCGCCAAAACCGTCCTCGGCAAAGGCGGGGTTTTCGCGAGCAGGCCGCTGGAACATTTCACGGAATAGCGCGGCGGTTCCATTGGTGCTGATTGGTCCAAAGAGGGCCAGGATCGGGCGCAGCGCGTCCTCGGGCCTTAGCTCCAGCGCATCAAGGGCCGACATGGCGATGCCCAACTGTGGCAGGAGCTCGGCAAAGCCGGCATCCATGCGAGCCAGGTCTACCTGCGCGTCGGCGCCGCCCGGCATCTGGTTCGTCGGATAAAGCGCCGAGATGATAGCATCCGTGTCGGCAATGCTAAGCTCCAGAACACGCCACAGGCGGACGAACCGGTTAATCCGGATAAAGTCATTCCATTCAAGGCGGTTGGACAGCGGATCAGGGTCTGGGTGACGCAGTTCAAGCGCGCTTAGGTCGCACATATCCGACGGGTCTTGCGGATTTGTAAGCACGATCAGACCCATGATCCGGTCGAAAGTAGTGTCATCAAGCAACCATGCCTCGATATCACCGCCAAAGCGTTCAGGCTCGACCCCTGCCGCCATCCGGCTTTGTAGTTCTGCGAAGTTGATCGCGCCGTCCCGGAAGGCCCGGATATCGTCGAAGCCCAGGCCAAGATGCTCAAGCTTCGGGATCAGCGCGGCTCCGGGGTTCACGAACTCGGTCTTTAGGATGTTCACGAGATCAACCGGCGTGATCTCGGTGCGGCGGCACAGGTCGCGCACGCTTTCCAAGCCATCACGCACTTCGGCTGCGCTGGTACCCGCATCAAAACCATAAAGCGAACGCACTGTCAGATCGGGTCGCGCTGACCCGGCAACCGACACGCTTTCGGTCAGGACGGCGTTGAGACCGCGCGAGATGTTCAAGCGCTGCAGCCAGATGTCGCGCCATCCGTACGGTGCATCGTCCAGCGCGTCTGACGAACGCAAGTCGGCCATAACCCGATGTAAAGGCGCGTCGAAACGATTGAACAGGGCCTTCAGTGCCTCCAACGAACGGTCAAACGGCAATGGGGTGGGGAACTGGGCGGTGGCCAGCGTGGCATAGGCGGCATCGCGTACAAATTGAGGGCTGACCAGCAACTCTTCAGGCGGTGTTTGACCATCGGTCGAATGACCCTGATATCCACCCAAAGACATGCCGTTGACAACGAAATGCTCCAGCACCTCGTTCACCAAGTCTATGTATGGCACAGGCGTCAGAGTGTTTTCGCAAGTCAGAGGCAGGTGTTGAATATCAGGCCGCCGATCAAGCAACACATCAAGTGGATTGGTGAAGCCGTTCGGAATCTCGGTCGCGGGGCGATCGAGAAACAGCAGAAGATCGACAAGATAGGCTGCGGGGCTGAGGACTGACCGGCAATGCTCGCATCCGCAATAATCCATCGAACCGAAAAGCTCTTCTAGTGTGGAGTATGCGAGCACATCGCCAAAATTGTCCGACCCGCCCGGGGCAGGGTTCAAAAACCCGTCAGCAGCGCCCACGCTGGGGCCGATCGCTGGCATCATCCGGTGAGTCATATAAGCGGTGGCCAGATTCAGAACCGCCCCATGAACCTGTTCGGCCTTGCGGTAGATCTGCATCGCGACGGCCTCGTTCAAAACGGCCTTGTGGGCGCGCAGGAACTCATCTTGTGGCAGCGCCACGACCGCATAGGCCGAATCCAACCCTGCAGCCAGCATGGCATTCATACTGCTGTCGTCGGGCGAGATCTGATAGACCCGCTGAATGCGTGAGATTTCGCGCACCACTTCTGGCGGTTCGTCCAGCGCATTTTTTGCAATAAAGCGCGCAACGGGCTGCTGACCTATCTGGAAGGTATCGGCATGTTTTGCGAGGAAACCATGCACGTTATTCGACAGCCCTGTATCGACCAATGGCGTCTCCTGCGCCCGGACCATTTCCGCAACAACCGCAGTCGGGAAAGACAGCCGCACCTGAGCGGCCATGACTTCTGCATAGTTGGCGCGTCTTTCGGCGGCATCCCGGCCCTGAACTGCCTCTGGCACGGGGTCGGTATTATCCATGATCGCGGCCCAGGCATCGGCTTTATGAAAACCCGCCTTCACTAGGCCTCCCAACGTACCGTCCGCATCGCCATCGGTGTCACGATGCAAGCGTTCGACCAGCTTGGAGTTGTTGAGCGTTAGATAGGCAAGCTTGCCATCGGTCTGCAAACGGGCCGCTTTGTCCTGACCCAACTTACCCTCTACCTCGGTCCAGAATGTATCGAGATCATCACCATGCGCCGCATGGAGCGCGGCAAAAGTTTCACGCTCGTCATCCCGCGTCAGCGAAAGTGCAAGCAAAGGCTGCATTCCGGCCAAAGCCCCGGGAGGTGGCGTATCCAGCCGCACGCGCGCGGAGACTTCGGTAAATCGGGCAAGGGAGGCATCTATCTGATCCGCCAGTTTGGCGTCGATCAATCCTTCATCCAGCGCGGATTTCCAGATTTGCGCCACTTTAGCAGGGGGCGTGCGGAAAACCGCGGTGTCATCGGCGGGAACACCTGCACGTAAAAGCGCATAGAACAGGCCAGAGTCGATGCGTTGACCACGCCGTCCAGCGGTCTTGTCAGACAACTGCTGGGATAGCGACGCCAGTGCCACGGCGCGCGCGTCCCAACCTGTTTTATTGGCCAGATATGTGATGTCCTGACGGGTGTCGCTTTCTTCAAGTTTCGACAAAGCACCGTTGAACTGACCAGAGAGCGCCTTGGTCAGTGTGGCGTGTTCTGACGACAGTTTTGCAGCACTTTCAGCAGGCAGAACCACGGAAAGCTCGGAATCCGGTCCGGCGTCATATTCCACCGCCGAAGCGGCAACCACATCGTCATTCAAACGCACCTGCACCTGAAGGTCTGGTGCATCCTTGCCGCGCTTGGTGATCTGATCTCCGGTAAACACAATCTCGAAGGCACCGCGTTTACCGGTTGTAGCCTTCCCCAGTTCAAAGTCGCCGCCGACACCTTTGTCGACAACAACAACAGCAAGGCCATCAACAGCCGCACTTTGCGCACTTATGACGCGACCGCTGACACGGTAGGTGCCAAAATCCGTCGGTGTGTCCAGTCGAGCGACCAGATCGTTAATCACAGCCGCCGTCCTTTTATCGACACTGCCGGTCGGGGACAGATCGGCCTCTTTCTGAACCAGGCGAACGGCTTCAGTGGTGCCTTTTCCGTAGGTCGGTGTGCGGCCATCCTTTTCGCGCGACACGATATCGGCCAGCGCTCGGCGCGCGCTGATATCATTGGCCAGCAGCAAGCCTTCACGCAGCAGTGCCAGCAAAGCGGATTGCAGATCGCCCACCGTAGCGCGGCGCATTCTGGGCTTTAGCGGATGCGTAACTTTGGTCATGAGGAGGTACCCTTTCTGACAACTGCGTTCACCATTTCAAATGGCCTTTGATGCCCTGGCCTTGCAGGATCGACATCGTGCCTGCCGCGCCCAGGCCAAGGTATCCAGCGGACCGTCGGAAGAAGCCGCCAACGCCGCCCTGACGATGGCCTGCATCGATTTCGTCCACCCAAAAATCGGCCGCTTCGCGTGCGGCGGTTTTTTCGCCTTTGATTGCGGAGCGAGCTTCGGTTCCGGCCAGTGCAATTGAGCCGAAAGCTGCGAGCCCGGCGGCAAGGACCGATCCAGCACCACCACCCGTGACGAGCTTGCCCGACACCGAGACCACGTTGAGAGTGCCCGAGGCTGTGCCCTCGACCACATTTGCGGTGCCCACGCCGGTCTCGCCTTCGGCGATTTGCGTGATCCCTGTGCCAACCTGAATGCCGCTGGCCGCCATACCGATCACCATGAGCCCACGGCCCATGACCCCTAGGATGGCGCGGCCGCCGGACAGGGTCTGCGACACTGCCTTGCTACCCCGCATTGCTTTGGCGAGCTTGGAAATTGAGGTGATTTTGCCTTGCTTGTTCACCATGTTCATGGTGTCGACTTTTTGCACCATCGACGCAGTGTCAGGCGCAGCGCCCGGGCGGTAGACTTGCACGGTGCCCTTTATCATGCCGGTATTGGTGTCGAATGAGGTCAACATTCCGTTTCCCTGTTTCGGGATCTCGATCAGCGTCCAATTGCCGTTGCCATGCGCCACCAGGTGAGACCGGACTCCGGCGACCTTCACACCCTGGGCATGGGTGGTGTTGACGTCTGCAAAGGAAACCATGGCAGTGGGCGGGTGCGTGTGTGCGATAGCCGTCGTTCCCTTTGGAATCGAGACCTCGGGCTTGGTGGCCGTGCCCTTCAATATCTTGAACGTGTTGTTCTCTTTGATAAGGGCGAACTCCTGCACGCTGCCTTCGGTGTTCCTGACCTGAGTCGCCAGCGCATCAAGCGTCTCAAGACCCTTCTGCAACGATGCAACTTCAAGGCCTCCGTTGGGCACAGTGGGCGGCGCAGTGCCCTCGGGATCGTTGAGCGTTACCGGGTTGTTATAGGCATAGGCATAAAGGTTCAGCCCGCCTTCAATTCCGATGGGATCGGCGCTGATCCATCGGCCGAGCCAAGGGGCGGCATAGCGGGCACCATGATGGTTAAGCCCGGTTTCGGCATCCCGCTCCATCGCGGTATATCGAAAACGTTTCGGACCTAGGCCAGCGGTGGCAACGCCTTGATAGGTGGTACTGCCAAAGGGGCTGTATTCCTCGTAAGACAGAACATTGCCGTTCTCGTCCAGTTCGATCCCCACACTGCCCACATGGTTACTGTGCTGATAACGAATGACGCGGCTGACCGCACCACCGGCGATCGTCGTCTCAACCAATGCAATACGGCCAGCTTCGTCCCCCACATGCAGGGTCTCTCGGGTCCGCGGGTTTGCACCCGGTTCGCGGATAATGTCGAACCCGCCCAGCGAGATCGTCTCGCGACGGATGGCTCCTGCAGCGGTTTCTGTCACTTTTCGGATGCGGGTCCCGTCAGATGCGTAAACAAAGAATGTGCGGTCCCCCTGATGGGCAAGGCCGTCCGTATCACCCGGTCCAACTGCCTGACGGCGACACATACGCAGCTGGTTGTCGTGATCCCATTCAATCTGATCGAGGTGGGAAAGCCGCAACATGTTACCCATCGCGTCATAGCCATCGCCGCCCTGACTGATGATATCATTCAAGGCACCGACCGATGTTTGACTTAAGCGGTTCGAGGATACCCCCGCGGCCAGATCGCTGTCCTCGCCATAGGTGTAGGTCCGCGTCCAACCGGGCGCCACGGGATCAGAGCCCCGGTGGCGCATCTCAATCAAGTTGCCCGCAATGTCATAGTGAAAACGCTCAAGATAACGGCCAAGGGCGAAACCATCACTGCGGTGTGGCAGCCGGGTTCGCGCGGCATCGTTATAGCTGTGGGCACCGGGTGCGCCGCCTTGCTGGCCCAGATGTTCGCGGCCCGTCGCCTCGATCAAACGATGCAGGGCATCAAACGTATAGTCGTTAGAAGCATCAACACGGCGATTGCGGAAAAAGATCTGCTGTTGCGCGCTGTCGCGGATGTGGGTCACGTGGCCAGACACATCGTAGATCATGTGCTGCGCCTGCAAGTGGCATCCTGGCCAGCCTGCAACTGGCGGTGTCGGACAGTCCGAGCCAAATCCGATTGCATCGCGCCGGGTGATGATGCGTTCGGTGAGACGGGTCAACGGATCATGTAGGATTTCTGTTTCAACCGCGTTGCCATAGGTGATGCGTTCGCGGTCGCCCCAAGGGTTGTATGCAATGCCTGTGACCACGGCATGATCCGCAGTGGCGGGATCCAATAAAGTGTCAGGTGCCGCGGGTCGTGCGTGCCAGGTGTCCACCCGATCAAGCCGCGAGGACGGGTTATAGCGGTACTGCACAACCTGGATGCGCGCGCCCGGCCCTTGCGGTTGCAGCGGCACCAGTTGAACCGGACGGTCCAGCGCGTCATAGCGGGTTTGCCCTGCGAAAATCTCGGGCTCAGTCGCCACGGGTGCGGCCCAATCGAGCGTGGTGCGAAACTCCTGCGCCAGTTGCCGCTGGCTGCGGATTGGGTTGCCTTTGAAATCATGGGCCAGAATTTCCATCGTGCCGGATTGGTCGCGGCTGATCGCGATGCGTTTGCGGCGGTTCAGGGCTTCGGGTGTCGGCAGCGATTCTCCGTAGACCGTTTCATCGATCCGCAGCTCAGGAACCGCATTGATGCTTAGATGAGTGGCGATGGGTCGGCGCAATACATCGAATTCGTGGCGCAGCCGGTGGTCGCGCGCATCCCACGTAAACGCCGTTTCGCCATTTACATCCGATAGCCGCCAACGGGTACCGCCCTCCATACTGTCGGTCCGAATGGCGGTGCTGAGCATGTCGAAAGCGGTACGCTGAACCTCGCGCCCAAGCTCATCCCAGGTTCGGCGCGTATTGCCTTCGATATCGATTTCGGTCGCAACGCGGTGGAATGTCTCGGTCGGTAGGGTGCCCGGGGCCGTGTTGCTGTAGAGCGTGCGGTTCGTGGTGAGGCGCGCGATCAGCGCACCACGGGTATCTGCCAAAGCCCGCATCGGTGTGTCATCATAAAGCGCCGATTTCGATGCAGCCTCAGTGGCGCGCTCCCGGTCTTCGGGATCGGGGAAACGGGTCGCCAACGCCTGCGCTTGCGCCGGATCAGTGCGCAGCGCGTGCCAAGTGGGTAAATAGGCAGCCTGCGGCAACCTGCGGAAATGGTCGCCAAGATCGTGGTCTTGGGCGGGATCCGAAATCAGTACAGTATCGCCCGGGTCCCATGTCGTCTGGTCCCAAACAGAAAACCGGTGTTTGCTCCATGTATGATCGGGATTCAAAATCCCGATCTCTCTGCCCAATGCGTCGTAGAAGAAAATTGGGCTTACACCGATGCGGATGTCGGACTCATAGGTCGGGCGATCTGTGAAGAACGGTTCGAACTGTCGAACAATATTGCCTTTGTTGTTGCGCACTTGCCAGCCGGTACCGACCCAGCGTTGTGACTGCGATGCGGACATAACCGGCCGACCATCAGGTCCCAGCAGGATGCTCCCCGAGCCATCACGCGTTGGGACCGGACCGTCTTCGGCCTGAATCTTGCGTTGAATTTCCTGCCCCATCCCATCTGTAAAGGTAATTTCGGCCAGGAACGGGGTGGCTTGACCCGGCAAAAGATCACTGTCGTGAACCTCTCGATGCAGGGAAAGACCGATGACGGGTGATGGGACAGGATCCCCACGAGAGTGATAATAGGCCCAGGGATCATAAACATAACGCATTGTCGCGCGTCCAAGTGCTGCCAGAGCTTCAGGTCCACGCGGATCGTTCAGCACTTGGGTGCGTGCTGCAGGCACCAGTGTCGGATCAAAGCCATCCAGCCTGTCACCTTCGTCGGGCCCATCGACCTTGCCCATTCGGGCCATGCCGGTCACGCGGCCATAGGCGTCAAAGACCACCTCGCTGCGATTGCCGTTCTCATCGGTCAATACCGAGGCTTGCAAAACGCGATAATCCTGTCGGCGTTCGGTGATTGCGCCAGCTGGACCGGTCGAGCGTACCCCTGCCGACATGCGATTGCCCAATGCGTCCTGCGTTTCCTCGATCAGCAGGTCGAAAGCGTCATAGCGGGCTGTTGTTTCCGTATGTGTCGCAGGCTGATGGAACGGGTCCCGCAGGCGATGTGGTCGAAAAAAATGTTGACGTGCAAATGCCAGCTCTTGCGCGGGCGTATCACCGCTTGAGGGCGACAAAAGCTGACGGTCCGATGGGCGCCACCACTGGCCGTCGCCGTCAATCTCGGTGTATCCCGCCTGCGCCATCTCGGCCGCACCAACGCGGCCTCCATAAACCTGCGTGACAAGACCCGGCGTGAAGGCCAGTTGGAAGCTTTGATGGAGAAGCCCCAAACTGCCCATCTGGCCAAGCGGCAGTGGGCCGGTCAGCGTATCATCCCTGAAGTACTGACGGCGGTGTTCGATCAGACGACGCTGCACCTGACCCGCGGTTGGGGTAGCTTCATAAGCAAGATCGGCTGCAGCGTTCGCCTCTGTCTCGATCTCATCAAAGGACAAACGCGTACCCGGCGCTGGGCTTAAGCCGGTAAGCTCAAAGCTTTGTTCTTCACATGACACCGGGGCGCGGTAGGTTTGATCTGTCGCGATCAGGTCCGTGACGCGCCGCGTGTGTAATACCGCATGTAACTGCGCCTGACGCGCCTGATCTTCAGGCGTCAGCGTCGGATCAGGTGTTTGCCGGCCATACATGACATCGACGCGGCGCAGTTCAGTCGCAAACGGGTCAACCTCCAGTATGACCTGATGCTGAAGGCGTGGGTCATCGGGGATCCGCTCATAATGCGCGGTTAGACTTTCCCGGGCATGGGTCAGAAACACGGCATGACGGTTGGGTCCACGGGATTGCAGAAGATGCACAGTCCGCGTTTGCTCGACCACCTGATAGGGGTGACCGTTGGGATAGCCGGGCTTCGCCCTGCCATCGAGCGCATAGGTTTCACGCCGAAGCACCGTGCCGCGAAGCGCGCGCGCAGCCTCGCGTGTTTCTTCGGTTGTCAATCCGGGTGGCAACACCGTGTCGGGCAAAAGCCGCCGTCGCGCTTCAACATCGTCGTCACGCCAAGCGGGTGCGCGCCAGTATTCCCCACGATCCTGCCCATCAAGAAGACCAGCCAAGACATCGGGCAGACTACCTTGGTCGAGATACACGCCGGTATGAAACCATGTTCTGGTCAGTACGGGCGGAACATGAGATGCCGGGTCTTCGTTTGATGCCAGTGGCCCCAGCGCATCTGACGAGAGCGTCGCAAATTCCTCGGTGTCCCATTGTTCGACCATGCCGAACCCGCGAAACTCGCGCTCGACCCCGTCGAAATGACCATGGTGAAAGGCAAAGCGAGATACGAACCGGGTTTGCGCCACACGATCATGTGTGACGATGCGATCAACCACCTGCACCGGGAACGGCAGGCGCGTGGCCCAAGGGCGGCCTTCATAAAGGTCCTGCAGGTAAAACCGCGACGACGAGGCATAGCGCAATTCGGTCTCGCCACCGAAATTGTTGACATATCGGGTCATGAGGTGCGGTTTTTGTCCGCCCATCAGATCGACGTAACGCAGAGGCTGACCTGCGTCGCGGGACAAAGTAGAGGACCACACAAGACAGGCGGTGCCCGTTCCAAATAGATCGAGCAGATCGACCGAAGTTTCGGTATCAAGCGGCGGCACATTCCCTAGGCGTCGGCGCGGTGCAAGCCGGTTGCCAGACATGTTGAAATAGAGGTCGATACCTTCTGCACCCAGATAGACAATGTCGGTGGTGCCCGAGCCGTCGATATCCGTCAGGCGCAGGCGGCTGCGGTCGAACATTTCGGGGCGATCAAATTGTGGCGCGTCGTCCATCGCCACTTTGGTGCCGAAACGCCCATATCCGCAATTGGGCCAATAGGCGACTTCACCACAGCGGATACGAACCAGATCAGACAATCCGTCGCCGGACATATCCGCCAGAAAAATTGCAGCCTCAGGATCGGAAAACACAAGTCGGGGTCCGTCAGTGTCGTTCCATGGCTGCGCTTGCCTGCGCGCGGGGCCAAACCCGGCCTCGCCTTCAGAGGGGTGCCAGACAAAAGCGGTGTCCTCGGTCAGAAGAATGTCTGCAAGGCCATCGCCTGTCAGGTCAACCATCTTCATGCTGTCATTGGACGCATCTACATGTGGCCAATATTCAAACGCGCGGAAGTCGGACCAACCTGATTGCGCGTCGCGCTCATGGAACCCCGGGGTTGTCCGGTCCATTACCACCAGATCCGGGCGACCATCCCCAGCAAGGTCCATCCATTGGCCTGACTCAGCAAATACAGGCCGCTCGGCAACCAGCACGGGGGCCGCAAAGCGCGCCGTGCCGTTCATTGGCCCAAGGTTGCGAGTGTAATGCCAGGCACCCGGGGTCGAGGTCAGAATTCCACCAACACCGTCACCGTCCAAATCAACCCAGTTTGCCGGATCGGTAAGTCCGGCCGGAGCACCTTCGGTCTGCCCGCGGTCAAGGCGGTGCACAATATCGTTCACCTCGGCCCGGCTATATGTGAATTCCACGGGCGGAATCGCCTGACGCCGATAGGCAAGGAACGTGGCTCCGTTCACATCGCGCGGTGCAACAGTATCGTCCAGAGCGAAGCCCGACTGCGCGACCGCCATGAGGAATGAGCCATAGCGCGTACTGCCGGGGTGCTGACGCTCGTCATCAGTGTCAGCACCGGGAGGCGTGAAATCGTCATAGGAAAACTCAGTTGCCTTCACGAGACCGCGATAGCCCGGTTCGCCCGTCGGCAAGTCGGGGATATCATGAAAGGTCAGAATTCGATGGCAGCGGCGATAGCGCCGAACCTCAAAGCCCGCGCGGTAGCTTGATGTGGGGTCCGGGCGCACTTGCCAATTTCGGCCGGGATCAGCGGATGCATGGACAAGCTCATGCTGTGCATCCGTCGCCACGTTGGGATCAGGTGCGATTGGCAACAGGTGGTCTTCGCCATAATCGAATACGACCGTGAACAGCCATCCACCTGCATTCACATCCGGATCAACCAAACGAGAGACTCGATTGCCGTAGCGGATGCGTTTCAGGTACCGCTCGGTTGTGCGGGACCGATTGGCTTCGTGCGCCTGCGCCTGATCGATTCCAACTGCGTCTTCGGCGACATGCTCGTATCGGATGGCGTTGCCTTTGTCGTCAAAGGTCTCGGACAACAACCAGCGAAATACACGGGCGGGGTCGTTCGGGTCTGCCACCCTTGATAGGCCTGACGCGCCATAGATCGAAGTGACGTTTTCGCGCGACGTGACACGCCAATGCGCAATACCCGTCGCCTCGTCTGTCCAACGCTCAATGCGGGCAAAAGTGCTTTCGATCCGTGGGCGGAACCTGTGGATGGTCACACCTGGAAACCGCCCGCGATCCTCCCATTGTGCCCCCTGAGAATCGAGCAGCGGCACCAGATCTTCAGACCCCGAAATCAGGAAGACATCCGATCCGGCGGCATCGTCGTATTGGGGCAGGCCTTTTTCCGTTTTGCGTGTGATCTCGGGCAGCGAAAGTGACCATCCAAAGCCGAATATGCCGCTGCTGGTGCCAGCCTCATAGCTCAGTTGCAACTCTGGTGTGAAACCACCACGCCCAGGGCTGACAGGAACCGGAATCGTCAAGGACGCAGACCCGGTCACCGGGTTCGAGGTAATCTTTTCACCAATACCAGAAATCGCGCCACCGCCTTTCGGCAGATTAAGCGACAGCACATCTTTGTTGGCGCCATTGTCACCTGAAATGGCGGATGCTTCCGACCTTTGAGGTCGGGAAATGGCAGTGGAGCCTAACATTCGGCCACCATAAATTCGTCATAAAAATATCAGCGCCACAGGGGTGCTTTACGTAGGGTAAGCAATCGGAAACCGCTGGGTCAATGCAATCAGATGGGATCGGCGATTGTCTGCCATACCGTTCTGGTTGTGTTGTTAAGCACAAGCTCGCAAGCCTTGGACAAGGCTACGAAGTTTCATTGCGCCGGCAGTTTATCACCGGGGTTGCGGGACCTGCAGAAACAATAAACCAGTAGGGGTAAGGGCAGGGTACGCGTGCGAATCCGGTTCATGTGGGCCAGCTAGAATCAGCGATCCGACTAACGGACGCGCCTGAGGTAGACGTAATAGGCGCCATCACCGCCATGGCTGATATGTGCGGGTGTTACCTGCAGCACTGCTTGTGCAAGTGGTGGAATAGATAACCAGTGGGGCACCTGATTGCGCAAGACCCCACGCGGCGTTGGAATGGGTCCCGGTTCGTCCCGGTCCTTGCCCTTGCCGGTTATGACAAGCACCAGCCGTTTGCCCTGTGCCTGTGCGGTCAGGACGAACCGAACCAATGCGGGATGGGCTGCGCTCATGCGCATCCCGTGCAGGTCCAGCTTGCCTTCGGGCTTGAGCTTGCCGCGTTTCATGCGACCAAAAGACTTGGTGTCCATCTGCACCGGATTTGTCCGTAAACCTTCGGTGATCGATGGCTTCAGGTTATTCCGTGACGGTTTGGTTGGCGCAGTCTGACCCAGTTCAAAGGCTTCTATCCGCGCCTTGGGCGTTTTGGTCGGTTTGGGCTTGGGCAAGGTAGTGGGGTGCACAGTCTGAGGCAGTTCGGGGTGCAAACGCTCAGCCTGTTTGGCGACCTTGCGCCACAAATCGATCTCATCCGCAGTTAGTTTGCGCCGGGTCATCAGAACTCATCCGGTAACAGGGCGTAGGCCCTCTGGATCGGCAACAGCACAACCATACGGCCGGGATCCTTCAAGCGACCGGCGGCCTGCCCGGCATCATCCCCTGTGCCAAAGAAAATGTCGGCACGTTGCGCACCCTTGATCGCCGATCCGGTGTCTTGTGCGATCATCAATCGGCGCAGCGGGTTTTTGCCATCCTTTTCTACCCAAACTGGCGCGCCCAAAGGTGTATAAGCCGGATCTGCCGCGATACTGCGCATCGTGGTCACTGAGCGGTTCATGGCGCCTAACGGTCCGAACTCGGGCGCAACACGCGTCACCTCTCGGAAGAAAACATAAGAAGGGTTGTGTAGTAACAGCTCAGCCCCGGCTTCAGGGTTTTTGCGTACCCAGGTCCGGATCATCTGCGCGCTGACCTGGTGCGCGCCCAGCGCACCCCGTCGGACCAGTTCCGCGCCGATCGAGCGATAGGGATGCCCATTCGCACCGCCATATCCAACCCGCAATGCACCGCCATCGGGCAGACGTATCCGGCCCGAGCCTTGAATTTGCAGAAAGAACAACTCAACAGGGTCATCGACCCACGCTATCTCAAGGCCCCGACCTGTCAGGGCGTCACCGGTCAGCAGGTCACGGCGACTGAGCCACTTGCCCGCCTCTCGCGCCTCGGGCGGCATCCGGTAGAGTGGATAGCGGTATTTATCAGTTGGGGTTTTCGACCCATCCAGTTCAGGTTCAAAATATCCGGTGAACAGGGCATCATCGCCGTCTTCGACCAGAACAGGGCGAAAGAACAGCTCGAAAAAAGCCCGCGCCGCGCCAGGTTCATAACTCTGAGCCACGCCACACAGCGCCTGCCAATCAGGATCGTCCAGATCACCACAGGTGTTCAGAAAAACCGAAAGGGCCGCCCCGTGATCGTCGGCGGCCCAGCCATCGAGGTCATCGAATGACAGGATGGATCGCGTCGCCTCGGCTCCGGCGGCGCTGGCAGTGGTCATGACGACCCCCAGAAATAGCGACCGGAGCGCTGCAATCATGCGTCCGTGGCAACAAGCAGCCAGTTCGGATCGTCCGCGCCCATGACACGGGCAAAGGTCCAGCTGTCCTTTTGGCGTTTGACGGTGTTCGGGTTGCCTTCGACAATATCCCCGCCGCGATCGCGCACGACCGACGTCAGCTCACCGATAAAGCGCATGGTGATCTCGGCCTGATTGGTATCCTTATCGAAGGTCGCATCGACCAGAGTGGTTTCACGCACCCCGATGAATTCGGCTTCGATGGTCAGACCTTTGTCTTCACGATCCGCAACAACCGATACAAAACTGTCGAATACTTCTTCGGACAGGAACGGCTGGATTTCGTCCAGATTGCCCTTTTCAAAGCCCATCACGATCATCTCATAGGCGCCGCGCGCGCCCTGAACAAATTCGCTGACAGAAAAACTGGGTTCGACCCGCTTCATTGCGGCCAATGTTTGCGCCTGTTCACTGTCTTCGGCCACATGGTCGGTGATGTCGTGATCTGGCCCGCCTTCAATCACTTCGAAATCACGGCGCGCGCCATTGGTATCAGGCTGTTGCTGAAGGGGCGGTTTCTCAAAACCTTCGCGTGTACCCAACACGCTTTTCAAGCGCAGGATCAGGAAAATGGCAATTCCGGCCAGCACCAGAAGCTGGATCAGGGGTGAGTTCATTTCGTCCTCTTTTCAGAACCCGGGCTTTGTATACGCTGCCCTCTGCCACTATGTAGGTGACAGTCGGGGCCAAGTCCACAGCCCGGACCATGCTAAAGGATACCGCAAATGTACTTGTTCTTGGCTTTTTTATTGGTTCCGATCATCGAGATCGCCCTGTTTATCCAGGTTGGCGGTCTGATCGGGCTTTGGCCGACGCTTGCAATCGTGGTTCTGACCGCCGTTCTGGGCACGGTTCTGGTGCGGACACAAGGTCGCATGGCGCTGGCGAATTTGCAGCGATCCTTTGCCGAATTGGACGACCCAACCGAACCGCTGGCCCATGGGGCGATGATCTTGCTGTCTGGTGTTTTGCTGCTGACACCAGGGTTTTTCACCGATGCCATTGGTTTTGCGCTGCTTGTTCCCGGCATCCGGGTCGCAGTGTTCCGCTATCTCAAGTCCAAGGCGACCATCACACATTTTCAAATGGGCACCGGCGCACAATTCAGGTCGGGGCCAAACCCGTTTGATCAGGACGATGTGATAGATGGCGAATTCACCGAGGTTCGCCCTCGCCAGAACTCCGGAAAGCCGTCGAAGTGGGTGGAAGGCCCGCACCAGCATTGAGCTATCCGGCCCAAATTGCTAAGCAGTGCCGAATTTCAATTCCGGAGAAGTTTCATGGCTGACGAAAGCCCTGCAGAAAACACCGCCGCACAGGCAGCCCCTCAGATCCAGATGCGCGTTCTGGGACAGTTCATTCGCGACATGTCCTTTGAAAACGTCATGGCGCAAAAAGGCGTCTCAGGCGACGTACAGCCCGAGATTTCAGTTCAGGTCAATCTGGACGCAAAGAAACGCACGACCGAGCACCAGTATGAAGTCTCGATCAAGCTAAAACTGACATCCAAGGCCAAGGGCCTAGAAGACGTCCTGTTCCTGTGCGAAATCGACTATTGCGGCCTGTTCCACGTGGAAGGTGTGCCCGAAGATCAAATGCATCCGTTCCTGATGATCGAATGCCCGCGCATGCTGTTCCCGTTCCTGCGCCGCATCGTCAGCGATATCACACGCGACGGTGGCTACCCGCCGGTCAACCTGGATAACATTGATTTCGTGGCGCTCTATCGCAACGAACTGGCGCGCCGTCAGGCGGCCGCACAAGAGCAAAAAACCGACGCCTAAGGTTTTGGTCCGCGTCTGGTTCGGGTCAGGCGCGGGTCCACAGGGCGTTCTCGCCCAGCTTTTCAACAAATTTCTGATGTGCTGCGCGCTCATCCTCGGTGATCCGGGATGGCAGGGCATCGGGTCGCGCTGTCGGGCGCCATTCCTCACCACCGCCAGACGCTGCGCTTGCCGACGTTGACAATCCAAAGTCGGGCTGACGGCCTCCGATCAGCTCCAGATACACTTCGGCCAGAATTTCCGAGTCAAGCAGCGCGCCGTGCAGCACCCTGTTTGAGTTATCGATGCCAAACCGGCGGCACAACGCATCCAACGAAGCGGGTGATCCAGGAAACCGCTTACGCGCAATGGCCAGCGTGTCGATTGCCTGATCCATCGGGATCAGCGACACCCCCATCCAGCCCAGTTCGGCGTTCAGAAACTTCATGTCGAACGAGGCGTTGTGGATCACCAGCTTGGCGTCACCCACGAATTCACGAAACCCTTGCCCAACCTTGGCAAAGACAGGTTTGTCCTTCAGCGTCACTTCGCCCTTTTCCGGCGGGCGCGGGTTTTCCAGCAGGTCGGGGCCGATGCCATGCACACCAAATGCCTCTTCCGGCATAGAACGCTCGGGGTTGATGTAGACGTGATAAGTTTCTCCTGTGGCAACGTGGTTCCACAGCTCAACCGCGCCGATCTCGACGATCCGGTCGCCGCTTTCGGGATCAAACCCTGTGGTCTCGGTATCGAGTACAATCTCACGCATCTGCCAACCCTGCCCGTATCTGCCTGACGATATCCTGCACCTGCGCGCGAGCATGGTCCAGAGTATCCGTGACAATCACGAAATCCGACCGCGCGCATTTCTCTTCGTTTGGCATTTGCTTGGAGCGAATCTGCTCAAACTGCGCCTCATTCATCGTGCCGCGCGCCATGACCCGTCTTTTTTGTTCTTCAGCAGAGATTGAAACACAAGCAACAGCATCCATCGCCGCATCACCACCGGTTTCAAACAACAGCGGAATGTCGAATACCAAGATATCGGCGGACGACGAAGAACGAAATGAGGCGCGATCCGCCGCTACCAGAGGGTGTACGATTTTTTCTATTGTTTTTAGCGCGTCAGGATTATCCGCAATGATTTGCTTCAATGCATCCCGGCTGACCGCATCCTCGGCAATGGCGGTGGGAAACGTAATCCGCATGGGCTCAACCGCAGCGCCGCCCTTTGCATAGAGCCGATGCACCGCAGCATCCGCATCCCAAAGCGCACAGCCTTCATCTGCAAACATCTGAGCGGTCGTGCTCTTGCCCATCCCGATTGATCCGGTGAGCCCCAGCGCAAAATTCATGCCAAGGCCGCCGCGCGGGTTTCAGCGTCCACTTCGGGGCGAACACCGAACCAGCGTTCAAACCCGGGAACAGCTTGATGCAGCAACATTCCCAGCCCGTCGACCGTTGTACATCCAACCTCTTCCGCCTGTTTTAACAGATGCGTTTGAAGCGGCGCGTATACCAGATCGGTGACAACAGCGCCGGGTTGCAATCCATCCAGTGGAACGCGTAACTCTGGCTGCCCTTGCATACCCAAAGACGTGGTGTTCACGACTAGTTCTGCGTCTTCGATCACATTTCCTGCCTGCACCCAGTCAACGACCGTAATCCGTTGGCCGAACTCTTCCTTCAAATGATCCGCACGGGTGCGGGTGCGGTTGGTCAACAGGATTTCAGGCACTCCGGCTTCTGCCAGCGCTTGAAGCACCGCCCGCGCAGCACCGCCCGCACCAAATACAACCGCAGGCCCATCCTGCGGGTTCCAATCGGGCGCACCGCTGCGAAGATTAGCCATGAACCCGTAGCCATCCGTATTATCCGCGTGAATTGAACCATCCTCGCGGAATACAAGCGTATTTGCCGCCCCGATGACTGAGGCACGGTCCGAGACATGATCCGCCAACCGCAAAGCAGCCTCTTTATGCGGTACGGTCACGTTGGCCCCAACAAACCCAGCCTTGGGTAGTGTCCGCAGAACGGTTTCCAGATCGGCCGGGGCGACATCCATTGGGATGTAGTGCCCCACCAATCCATAGGTTTTCAGCCAATGCCCGTGCAGTTTTGGCGAGCGGGAATGTGCAATGGGTTGCCCAATCACGCCGGCCAGAGGAACGCGATGCTCCGTCATTGATCGATTACTCCCTTTACGGCCAGAAAATTGAGCAACTCTAACAGGGGCATACCCAAAACATTAAAATAGTCGCCGTCAATGGTAGCAAACAGGCGCACGCCTTCTTCTTCCAGTTTATAAGCCCCCACTGCGTGCCGAATACTATCCCAGTTCCGCGCCACGTAATCACGTAAATAAGCATCCGAGCTGGCCCGCATCCGCAAACGCACCTGACCGACTTGCCGCCAGATGGGCTCACCATCCTGATAGATCACCGCCGCCGACAGCAACATATGTCGCTTGCCGCGCATTGCTTTAAGCTGCGCCAGTGCTTTTTCGGGTGTTTCCGGCTTCGACAGCATCTGACCTTCGAAATCCAGAACCTGATCGCAACCCAGAACCATAGCGCCGCGCACTTTGTCACTGATCTTACGTGCTTTCATTTCGGCAAGCGCATCGGCAACATCACGGGGCGAAGCTCCCTCAGCCATCAGGGCGCGTTTGGCTGTGTCTTCATCCACCCGCGCGATCTGAACCGAAAACGGGACGCCTGCGTTTCTGAGCAACTGCGCGCGGATCACGGACCCTGAGGCAAGGACTATGGGGACAGTCATGTGGAAAACCCCGTGTGCAAATCAATGAGTAGTCTCGAATGGTTTGTATGGCTTTCCGGTTGACACGCAACCCCGGGAATTTGGCGCAAGACTTCCCCGAGTCGCCCGGATCCTGTCCAGACGGGACAAGGATAAGTTGGAATACTCGGATAAGCATCCCGTCCCGGATTGTTCCAATGGTTATCCACAATTCAGCCCGAGCTTTTATCTCATAATTTATTGTTATTAATCATTTTTTTTCTTGATCAACAGATTCTGCGCCGATGTGCTTCACTTTTTCCACCTGGGGAAAAAGGCAGGACAAAAAAGTAATCCACCGAATTTGACCTCCCTACAAAACCATCATCCTTTTTCTTTCTTATTTTTTTTATTAGGAGGGGTTCAGGTAAGCCCGGAATACCCAATGACCGATATTCTTTTCGCAATATACCCTTGGGTGAAATCGCTGCACATCATGGCCGTGATTTCATGGATGGCTGGTTTATTCTATCTGCCCAGATTGTTCGTGTATCACGTTGAAAAGGCGCAAGCCGTAGAGGGTGCGCAACAGATTTTCTTTGAAATGGAAGAAAAGCTGCTGCGTGTGATCATGCGCCCCGCAATGGTCGTGGCCTGGATTTGCGGGCTGATCATGGTTTTCACACCTGGTATTGTCGGGTGGGACTGGAACTGGCCCTGGGTCAAAGGCGCAGCAGTGATCGGCATGACATGGTTTCACCATTGGCTTATGGCTCGGCGTAAGGACTTTGCTGAGGGGCGAAATAAGCTGACTGGGCGGCAGTACCGCATGATGAATGAGGTTCCGACCGTTTTAATGGTTGTTATCGTTCTAGCGGTCGTTGTGAAGTTCTGAGGGCCTGTTTGACTCTTCTTAGGTAAGCGCTTATCTAACGCGTAACGCGCCCGTCCGGGCGAGGTATCTTCCGTTCTGAAATTCCACTCTGGTGCCGCGATCCAAGCGGCCGAGGTTCGTATCATCATGACAACTGAATCCCTGAATCTGGCCGATCTGAAGGCCAAAAGCCCCAAAGACCTTCTGGCCATGGCCGAGGAGCTTGAGGTCGAAAACGCCTCAACCATGCGCAAGGGCGAGATGATGTTTCAGATTCTGCGCGAACGTGCGGATGAGGGCTGGACCATCGGTGGCGACGGCGTGCTGGAGGTTCTACAAGACGGGTTCGGGTTTCTGCGCTCGCCCGAGGCGAACTATCTACCCGGACCGGATGACATCTATGTTTCGCCTGACATGATCCGCAAGCATTCGCTGCGCACTGGAGATACGGTTGAAGGTGAGATCAAAGCGCCCGATGAAAACGAGCGTTACTTTGCGCTGACAAATGTCACCAAGATCAACTTTGAAAATCCGGACAAGGCCAAACACAAGATTCTGTTCGACAACCTGACGCCTCTGTATCCGGATGAGCGTCTGAAGATGGAAATCGAAGATCCGACCATCAAGGACAAGTCTGCTCGCGTGATCGATTTGGTTTCGCCGATTGGTAAAGGTCAGCGATCGCTGATCGTGGCGCCTCCGCGGACTGGTAAGACGGTGATCCTGCAGAACATCGCGCATTCCATCGAACAGAACCACCCGGAGTGTTATCTGATCGTCCTGCTGATCGACGAACGCCCGGAAGAGGTGACTGACATGCAACGCTCGGTGAAGGGTGAAGTTGTGTCTTCAACCTTCGATGAGCCCGCGACCCGCCACGTGGCCGTATCCGAGATGGTGATCGAAAAAGCCAAGCGTTTGGTTGAGCATAAACGAGATGTTGTTATTCTTCTCGACTCAATCACAAGACTTGGTAGGGCGTTTAACACCGTGGTGCCATCCTCGGGTAAAGTTCTGACCGGTGGTGTGGATGCAAATGCCCTGCAACGGCCCAAGCGCTTCTTTGGTGCTGCGCGGAACATCGAAGAAGGTGGTTCGCTGACCATCATCGCCACCGCCCTGATCGATACCGGCAGCCGCATGGACGAAGTGATCTTCGAAGAATTCAAAGGCACCGGTAACTCGGAAATCGTTCTGGATCGTAAGATCGCAGACAAACGCGTGTTCCCGGCAATCGACATCCTCAAATCCGGCACCCGGAAAGAGGATCTGCTGGTCGACAAGGGCGATCTGGCCAAGACATTCGTTCTGCGCCGCATCCTCAATCCGATGGGCACAACAGATGCAATCGAGTTCCTGTTGTCGAAGTTGAAACAAACCAAGACGAACGGCGAGTTCTTCGATTCAATGAACACCTGACAAGGTTCTGGCACTGACGCGGGGGCTATCAATGGATACGATATTCGCCCTGGCCAGCGCCCAGGGCAAAGCAGGCGTGGCTGTGATCAGGCTTTCTGGTCCGCAGGCATATGCCTCCGCCAATGAGTTGTCTGGCGGTGGCCTGCCAAGGCGTGGAATGAGAGTTCGAACACTCAGCGCGTCGGATGGATCGCGGTTGGATGAGGGCTTGGTTCTGACGTTTCAGGCCCCGTCCAGCTTTACCGGCGAAGACGTGGCCGAGCTTCAGATTCACGGAAGTATGGCGTCAGTCAACGCAGTGCTGACCTCTCTTTCGGATATGGACGATCTTCGGCTGGCCGAACCTGGTGAGTTCACGCGTCGTGCACTGGAAAACGGCAAGATGGATCTGGCGCAGGTCGAAGGTCTTGCTGATCTGATTGATGCAGAAACCGAAGCACAACGGAAACAAGCACAGACGATTTTGGCTGGTGCTTTGGGCACATTGGCAGAAAGTTGGCGGCGTGATCTGATCCGCGCGGCTTCCCTGTTGGAAGCCGTGATTGATTTTGCTGATGAAGAGGTGCCGATCGACGTAACCCCGGAGGTTCGAACGTTAATCTCTGGTGTTATGGAGGAGCTGAGGCAAGAAGCGAAAGGCGTTCGGATCGCAGAACGCATTCGCACCGGCTTTGAGGTCGCCATTGTTGGCCTTCCGAACGCAGGGAAATCGACCTTGCTGAACGCGTTGGCAGGTCGGGAAGCCGCTATTACCTCGGAATATGCCGGGACAACCCGTGATGTGATTGAAGTTCGTATGGACTTGGACGGATTGCCTGTCACGCTGCTAGACACGGCCGGTTTGAGGCAAACCGATGATCACGTTGAAAACCTGGGAATTGAACTGGCGCGCAAACGGGCAGAGGCGGCCGATCTACGAGTATTTCTGTCGGATGAGCCTGATCAGCTAGGTGTACCGATGCAGGCAGATGACATTCATGTTCTGCCAAAATCTGACCTGCGTGAGCCCTTTTCCGGTGGTATATCGGGGAAAACCGGGCACGGGATTGACCAGTTGATAGACAACATATCGCGTGTACTGACTGTTCGAACAGCTAGCCATGGTATTGCAACGCGGGAACGTCACCGTATTGCGATGACTAAAGCATCGGACGCACTTGCGGCTGCGCGAGATGTTCTGGAATCAGGTCCGGACATGTATGATATAGCTGCTGAAGAGTTGAGAACGGCAATTCGGTCGCTTGAATCTTTGGTTGGCAGGATTGATGTCGAAACCCTTTTGGATGAAATCTTCGCAAGTTTCTGTCTGGGAAAATAGGGAGTGTTTCACGTGAAACATTCGAGATTTGATGTTGTAGTCATTGGCGCTGGACATGCCGGTACCGAAGCTGCCCATGCGGCAGCACGGATGGGTGCGAACACGGCGCTGGTTACTTTGTCCGAAAAGGACATTGGTGTCATGTCCTGCAATCCTGCGATCGGAGGGCTAGGGAAAGGTCATCTGGTCCGTGAAATCGATGCAATGGACGGGGTCATGGGTCGTGTGGCGGATCGTGCCGGCATTCAGTTTCGTCTATTGAACCGACGTAAAGGACCAGCTGTTCAAGGCCCAAGGGCGCAAGCGGACCGTGCGCTTTATCGGACCGCGATGAAGGAAGAAACGAAAAAACAAGACAATTTGTCGGTGATCACTGGGGAAGTGGTCGATTTCCTAATGGATGGTGACTACGTAATCGGTGTCAAACTAGCCGACGGTTCCGAGGTCCCAGCTCAGACAGTTGTTCTGACGTCGGGTACATTTCTGCGCGGTGTAATTCACATAGGAGACGTTACAAGGCCAGGTGGACGCATGGGGGATCGTCCATCGGTTAGGTTGGCTGAGCGCCTTGACGCTTTTGAATTACCGACGGCACGGCTGAAAACAGGTACGCCACCGAGGTTGGACGGACGAACCATAAATTGGGATATACTTGAACGACAGGATGGCGATGCAGAGCCAACACTGTTTTCATTCATGTCCCAAGCGGTGACGGCGCCGCAAATCGCCTGTGGAATAACTCATACCAATGCTCAGACGCACGGAATAATCGAGAAAAATCTATCGCGATCAGCAATGTATGGAGGTCAAATTGATGGTGTTGGTCCCAGATATTGCCCTTCAATCGAAGACAAAATCGTCCGATTTGCGGAAAAAGAGTCACACCAGATATTTCTGGAACCAGAAGGCGTGCGGGATCATACGGTGTACCCAAACGGGATTTCAACGTCTTTGCCCGAAGATGTACAAGTCGAATATGTCCAATCCATCGTAGGATTGGAAAACGCGGTAATCCTACAACCCGGATACGCGATTGAATACGACTACGTTGACCCGCGCGTTCTATCTGCGTCTTTGTCTGTGCCCGATGTTCCTGGTCTATATCTTGCAGGACAGATCAATGGGACCACAGGATATGAGGAAGCGGCCGCGCAAGGCCTCGTTGCAGGTTTGAATGCAGCTCTGGAAACACAGGGGCGTGCGCCAATACATTTTACACGCTCAGACAGTTATATTGGCGTAATGATTGACGATTTGACAACACGAGGCGTTGCCGAGCCTTATCGGATGTTCACATCCCGTGCAGAGTTTCGCCTATCACTTCGTGCTGACAACGCAGATCAAAGACTGACTCCGATTGGCGAGCAGCTGGGCTGTGTGGGTGAACTCCGCCGCAAGGTTTTTGCTGAGAAATCAGAAAAGCTTGAAAAAGCAAAGAATAAACTGACAGAGACCACATATACGCCAAAGCAAATTCGCGAAGCTGGTATCAGCATAAATCAAGACGGAAACCGGCGTGATGGAATGGCGGTTCTTGCTTTTCCAGAAGTATCGTTTGAAGACATGGTTTTGCTCGAACCCGATCTACAGAATACAGACGATGAAATTCGCCGTCAGGTCGAGCGCGATGCGTTGTATGCAAACTATATTGCGCGCCAACAACGGGATGTCGAAGCAATGAAGCGCGATGAGGCGCATGAAATTCCTCGGGATTTCAATTATTTTGCGCTTGATGGTCTGTCGAATGAAATGAAGCAAAAGCTATCGCAGGCGAAGCCTGCGAATATTGCGCAGGCGAGTCGGGTAGAAGGTGTCACGCCTGCGGCTTTAACTCTCGTCCTGGCGAAGCTCAGGCGCGATGTGAAAGCCAGAAAAGCATGATTTATCAGAACGTCGCTTCTGCGGAGGCTCTGGATGTTTCACGTGAAACATTCGAACGCCTGGTGATCTATGTATCTCTGCTTGAAAAATGGAACCCAAAAATCAATCTGGTTTCAAGAAATAGTCTTGAAGAGATTTGGATTCGCCATATCAAAGACTCCATTCAAGTTTTTCAGAACGCAGATCGGGTAGATCATTGGGTGGATTTAGGCAGCGGAGGCGGCTTTCCTGGCATGGTCTGCGCCATCATGGCAATTGAATCTGCGCCTGAAACGCGTTTCACATTAGTCGAAAGCGACCAACGTAAATCCGCATTTCTTCGAAGTGTGACCAGAGAGAGTGGCGCCAATTGTTCCGTGATCTCTCGTCGAATTGAAGCCATTGATCCCTTGCATGCGGACGTGCTTTCAGCTCGGGCTCTGGCTGATCTGACCACTCTAATGTCATTTTGTGACAGGCATTTAAGTAAAAACGGTACAGCGTTGTTGCCAAAAGGCGCAACCTGGAAAAAAGAGCTGGAAGATGCGCGCAAAGAATGGAAATTCGAGGCTGAACCCATTAAGAGTTCAACAGAACCCCAAGCCGTTATCCTGAAAATCAAAGGAGTTGCACGTGGTTGATCTGTCTCGTCCTGCTGGGCCTCGGATTATCGCGGTTGCTAATCAAAAGGGCGGGGTCGGGAAAACCACTACAGCGATCAATCTGGCAGCCGGATTGGCCGAGGCCGGATGCAAGGTTCTTGTGGTCGATCTCGATCCTCAGGGAAATGCCTCTACGGGTCTAGGGGTCGAAGATCGCGACTGGACGACATATGATCTTCTTCTCGACGATGCACCATTGGAAGCTGTGGTGCAGGAGACCGAGATCGGTAATCTTTTTGTGGTTCCGGCGACCGTAGATCTCAGCTCAGCAGATATTGAGCTGATCTCGAATGAAAAGCGCAGTTATTTGCTGCATGACGCGCTTCGACAGACTGCAATTGATGCCTTCAATCTGGACTTTGTGCTGATTGATTGTCCGCCGTCCTTGAACCTGCTCACGGTAAACGCAATGGTAGCAGCGCATTCCGTCCTTGTTCCATTGCAAAGTGAGTTCTTTGCGCTGGAAGGGCTGTCACAATTGATGTTGACCATTCGCGAGGTTCGTCAGACCGCTAATCCTGACCTCAGAATCGAAGGTGTTGTGTTAACGATGTATGACAACCGCAACAACTTGTCCCGTCAGGTCGAAAAGGATGCGCGTGACAATCTGGGTGAGATGGTATTTAAAACCAAGATACCCAGAAATGTGCGGGTCAGCGAGGCACCATCTTACGCGCTTCCTGTGCTGCAATATGATTCGGGTTCGCTTGGGGCGATGGCGTACCGGCATTTGGCCCGAGAGGTTATGCACAAGAACAACAAGGTAGCCATTTAAGTGGCCGTGAGGAGGGCAACATGAATGCCAGGAAAGGAAAACCCCGAGGATTAGGTCGCGGGCTATCTGCGTTGATGGCTGATGTCGCACCAGAAGCTGACGGTCGGATTGTATCTGAACCCCGCCGTCCGGATCTCACGGTACCGATCGAAAAACTGCAGGCGAACCCAGATCAGCCGCGCCGCCGTTTCGCGCAAGAGCAATTGGATGAGCTTGCGGCCTCGGTCAAGGAAAAGGGTATTATCCAGCCGCTGATTGTCCGCAGCATCGATGGCGGCCAATACGAAATCGTTGCGGGTGAACGGCGCTGGCGTGCTGCGCAGATGGCGCAACTGCATGATATTCCAGTTATTGTTCGCGAATTTGATGACACCGAAGTGCTTGAGGTCGCGATTATCGAGAACATTCAGCGCGCAGATCTGAACGCGGTGGAAGAGGCGGCAGGCTTTAAGCAATTGATGGATCGCTTTGGTCACACGCAAGAAAAGCTGGCCGAAGCGCTTGGTAAAAGCAGAAGCCATATCGCTAATCTGCTGCGTCTTTTGTCACTCCCATTGGACGTGCAATCCCTTGTAATAGAAGGAAAATTATCCGCCGGTCATGCAAGGGCATTGATCACGGCAGAAAACCCATCGGAGCTGGCGAAACAGGTGGTTCGTGAGGGCCTTTCGGTGCGTGCGACCGAGGCACTAGTGAAAAAGCAGCAAGGTGGAGCGGATAAGCCGGCTCCGAAATCCAGAAACCTGAATGCTGGGAAGGACGCAGACACCCGAGCGCTTGAAAAGGATTTGTCTGCGATTCTGGCGATGAAGGTGACGATCAACCATAAGGCCGGATCTGAATCCGGGCAGGTTGTGATGGCTTATGAGAACCTGGATCAGTTGGATGACCTGTGCGCAAAGCTCAGCCGTTAGGTCGGGTCCAGATAAAGAGCATCACAGCGCTGAGCACAATGGCCTGAATGATCAGGACGTGAGAAGGAACCGACAGCAGAACCGATAAGCCAAATACGGCGGCAACCGAAAGGGTGGCCGCCTTTTTTGCACCGGGTCTGATCGCGCCAGAGCTTTGCCAATCGATGATCATAGGACCAAAGGTTCGATGGCTCAGCAACCAGTTATGTAGCCGTGACGATGAGCGGGCAAAAAAGAACGCGGCCAACAGAAGAAATGGCACCGTCGGCAGCAGCGGCAGAGCGACTCCGATCATGGCAAGCGCAACGCATAACAACCCCAATCCGGCCCAGAGAAATTGCATCTGTTACTCCAACAGCTCTCGGATTACCGCATTGAGCACGGCGCGCCCGTTTGAAGTGGCGCGCAATTGATTGCGATCAAGGGTTAGCATGCCCAGATCGATCAGTGAATCAAGTTTGTCATGCGAAAGCTCTTCACCTGCAAGCAGAGTGTATCTGTCTATATTTAGGCCCTCGACCAAACGTAGACACATCATAAGGTATTCTGAGGCTTGTTCACGTTGGCTAAGCTCGAACCGATTGCTTTCGCCGTGCCCATTGGAGGCAGCCGTCAGCCATTTGTTTGGTGAAAGATGAGTTTCCGTCGCGAATTTCCGGCGATCCAGGGTGATCCGACCGTGTGCGCCGGGTCCAATACCGATGTAGTCACCATAGCGCCAATAGATGAGGTTATGCCGTGATTCCGCTCCGGGCCGGGCGTGGTTTGAGATCTCATAGGCAGGCAGCCCATGCGCTTCGCAGATTTCCTGCGTCGCCAGATACATATCCGCAGCGTTGTCATCCTCGGGCAAACCGCGCAGCTTGCCCAGGGCATAGCGATCACCAAAGGCTGTGCCTTCCTCAATGGTCAGTTGGTATAGCGACAGGTGATCAACTGCCATCGATAGCGCCTCGGTCAGCTCAGCACGCCAGGCGTCCAGAGTTTGATGCTGGCGGGCATAGATCAGATCAAAGCTCACACGGTCAAAGCAAGAGCGCGCGATATCGAAGGCAGCGCGAGCCTCGGCAACCGTGTGAATGCGCCCCAGACGACGCAGGTCATCGTCGTTCAAGGCCTGAACACCCATCGAGATGCGGTTCACGCCCGCATCATGATAGGCCGCGAACCGTCCGGCCTCGACCGAGCCTGGATTGGCCTCAAGCGTGATTTCCATATCGTTGGCCGATCGCCAAAGGGCGCGGGCCTTGTCGATGATGGTGGCGACGGTCTCAGGCGCCATCAGTGATGGAGTTCCGCCGCCAAAGAAGATTGTGTTCAAAACCCGGTCAGGAGTTTCGATGGCCGAGCGGCTTAGTTCGCTGAGATAACACTCAAACCATTGTTTTTGATTAATATTCTTGGAAACGTGGCTGTTGAAATCGCAATAGGGGCACTTGGCCTCGCAAAAGGGCCAATGCACATAAAGGCCAAAGCCCCCGTTTCGCCAATCATCCGCCAAAGCAGCCTTTCACGAACATCTCCACCGCGCGCCCGCGATGGCTGATCTTGTTCTTTTCCCAGCGATCCATTTCGGCAAAGGTAATGTCGTGCCCCTCAGGGACAAACATCGGGTCATAGCCGAACCCGTCCTTGCCGCGGATCGGCCAAGTCAGGTGACCGGGCGCGATGCCTTCGAACACTTCGTCATGCCCGTCGGGCCAGGCCAGAACCAGGGTGCAGCGAAACTGGGCCATACGCGGGTGGGGGGCGTCTTTCGCCTCTAGCTCATTATGGGCGCGAGTCATCGCCATCAGGAAATCGCGGCCACTGCCGGTTTCGGCCCAATCGGCGGTGTAAACACCGGGTGCGCCATCCAATGCATCGATGGTGATCCCGGAATCGTCCGACAAGGCAGGTAGGCCGGTCGCCTTTGCAGCTGCGTGGGCCTTGATCCGGGCGTTACCGACGAAAGTGTCCTCGGTCTCTTCCGGTTCGGGCAGGTTCATTTCGCCCGCGCCGACAACCGTTACGCCAAAGGGCTCAAGCAGATGCGCCATCTCCTCGAGCTTGCCTTTGTTGTGGGTGGCGACCAGCAGTCGATGACCTTCGAACCTGCGAGTCATGCGGTTGCAGCTTTCTGGGCAGCAGCAAGTTCACCCACGCCTTTCTCGGCCAGGTCCATCAGTTGATCCATTTGCGCGCGGCTGAAAACGGATCCTTCGGCGCTCATCTGCACTTCGATCAGCTTGCCCGAGCCGGTCATGATGAAATTGCCGTCAACGCCAGCTTCGCTATCTTCGGGATAGTCCAGATCTAGCACGGGCTGACCGGCATAAATTCCGCATGAAACGGCGGCAACAGGGTCTAATAAAGGGTCAGAGATCACATCGCCTGTTTTCATCAGCTTGTTCACGGCCAGACGCAGCGCTATCCAACCGCCAGTGATCGAGGCACAGCGGGTGCCGCCGTCGGCTTGAATGACATCGCAGTCAACAGTGATCTGCCGTTCTCCCAAGGCAACCCGGTCCACACCGGCGCGCAAGGCGCGGCCGATAAGGCGCTGGATTTCCACGGTGCGTCCGCCTTGCTTGCCGCTGGCAGCCTCGCGCCGCATCCGCGTATTGGTCGCACGGGGCAGCATGCCATATTCAGCGGTGACCCAACCCAGGCCCGAGCCTTTGATGAACGGTGGCACGCGATCCTCGATTGTGGCGGTGCATAGCACATGGGTGTCGCCCATCTTGATCAGGCAAGAGCCTTCGGCATGTTTGGTGAACCCCGTTTCAATTGAAACGGCGCGCATTTCGTTTAGATCACGTCCTGAGGGTCGCATGAGAAATCCTTTATCTGCTGGGTTGGGGATACCGTCCTGCGGCGTTACGATGCAAGCCCGATTGACCTTTCATTTGCCTGCGATTTAATGACGATCCAGCAGAGGGCCGCCGATGAGCGAAGCAAGCAAAATTCTGGACGAGATGAATGACCGGTCGCGTGAGGTGTTCCGGTTGATTGTCGAAAGCTATCTGGAAAGCGGCGAACCCGTGGGCAGCCGGACTCTGACGCGCACATTGTCCGAGAAAGTCAGTGCTGCGACCGTACGCAATGTGATGCAGGATCTTGAATTTCTGGGTTTGCTCGACAGTCCGCATGTCAGCGCTGGTCGAATTCCAACACAGCAGGGGCTGCGCATGTTCGTTGACGGATTGCTGGAAATGGGCGATCTGGGTGCGGATGATCGGCAGAAGCTGGACGAAACACTAGGCTCTAACGCAGGCGATGTGGGTGGTATGCTCGATCGCGTCGGCGCGGCGCTATCACACGTGACACAAGGGGCTTCGCTGGTTCTGACGCCAAAGCATGAGGCCGAGATCAAGCATATCGAGTTCGTCTCGCTTGGGCATGACCGGGCCTTGGTGGTTCTGGTGTTTTCAGACGGGCAGGTAGAAAACCGGCTGTTTACACCTCCGCCTGGCCAAACACCCAGTTCGATGCGCGAGGCAGCCAATTTCCTGAATGCACTGATCGAAGGACGTACGCTTGGCGAAGTGCGGCGGCAGATGCTGTCGCAGATCGATGCGCGGAAACAGGAAATCGATGTTCTGGCGCGTGAGATGGTCGAGAGCGGCATTGCCGCTTGGGACGGGGACGGCGGCGACTCGGCCCGGCTGATCGTGCGCGGGCGGGCGAATCTGTTAAATGAGCCGGGTCAGGCAGAAGAACTTGATCGAATCCGCACCCTGTTTGACGACCTTGAACGCAAACGCGATATCGCCGAATTCCTTGAATTGACCGAAGAAGGCGAAGGTGTGCGCATTTTTATTGGCTCTGAGAACAAACTTTTCTCACTTTCGGGTTCCTCTTTGGTGGTGTCTCCATATATGAACGCTGATCGTAAGATAATCGGTGCGGTTGGGGTCATTGGACCCACACGTCTGAATTACGGGCGAATCGTACCAATCGTGGATTATACGGCGCAACTGGTCGGCAAGCTGATTTCCGACCGGAGCTAGAGGGTAAGAGATGGCAGAGCCCAAGAACGAAGATTTTCTGGACGACATCATGTCCGCCGAGGCGGAAGAGTTTGCCGAAGATTTTGCTGAGATCAGCGATGAGGCGCTTGAGGTCGATCAACTGCGTGCTGAGCGCGATGATTACAAAGACAAGTTCATGCGTGCGCTGGCCGATGCCGAAAATGCGCGCAAGCGTGGCGACAAGGCGCGTCGGGATGCGGAACAATATGGCGGGTCAAAACTGGCCCGCGACATGCTTCCGGTTTACGACAATATGAAACGCGCGCTTGAGGCCGCGACGGATGAGCAGAAAGAGGTTGCCGCCGGCTTGCTGGAAGGTGTCGAGTTGACCATGCGCGCGCTGAAGGATGTGTTCCAGAAGCATGGGATTGAGGTGATTACGCCACAGGTCGGGGACAGGTTCGACCCGAATGTACATGAGGCGATGTTCGAGGCCCCGGTGCCCGGAACCAAAGCCGGCGACATCATTCAGGTGTCGGCAGAAGGCTTCATGCTGCACGACAGGTTGTTGCGTCCGGCGCAGGTTGGGGTGTCGTCAACGCCCGCAAGCTGAACAGTTCCTGGGTCAACCGGGTTCGAGGCGGTCAGGATCTGGCCGCCTCTTTCAGTTTGTAGATCAAGTCCAAGGCTTCGCGGGGGCTGAGTTCATCTGGAAGGATGGTTTCCAGCATATCAGCAACGGGCGAGGTTTTTGGCGCAGGGGGAGGCGGCGGCGCAGCTGAAAACAGGGGCAGATCGTCGATCAGTGCTTTCTGCTTACCGCCTTCACGTTCGGTTTTTTCTAATTGATCCAACACGATACGGGCGCGGTCCACGACCGAGGTGGGCAAGCCAGCCAATTGTGCAACCTGGACGCCGTAAGACCGATCGGCAGCGCCTTTATGTACCTCATGCAGAAAGATGACTTCACCCTCCCATTCTTTGACTGCAACGGTCGCGTTTTCTACACCGTTCAGACTTCCAGCGAGTGCAGTTAATTCGTGGTAGTGGGTGGCGAACAATGCGCGGCATTGGTTTGCCGCGTGTAGGTGTTCCAATGTGGCCCAGGCAATGGAAAGGCCGTCGTAGGTCGCGGTGCCTCGGCCGATCTCATCAAGGATTACGAGCGCGCGGTCGTCGGCCTGATTCAGAATAGCTGCGGTTTCGACCATTTCGACCATAAAGGTCGAGCGGCCCCGCGCCAGATCGTCTGACGCTCCGACGCGGCTGAACAATTGACTGACTAATCCGATTTGCGCCCGTTCCGCCGGAACATAGCTGCCCATCTGCGCCAGTAGGGCGATCAGCGCATTCTGGCGCAGGAAGGTTGATTTACCGGCCATGTTGGGACCGGTGAGCAACCAAATTGCAGCGCCTGCATCGGCGCTCAGATCGCAGTCGTTGGCGATGAAAGCATCGCCGCTTTGCTGCCTCAGGGCATGCTCGACCACCGGGTGACGGCCTCCTTTGATGTCGAATGCGCGTGACCCGTCGACCTTTGGACGGCACCAGCTTTCGCCGCGAGCCAGATCGGCGAGTGCAGTGGTCAAATCCAACTCAGCCAGTCCGCGCGCGGCCTGATTTAGCCGTGCGGCAATATCCAGAATAGCCCCAGAAAGCCTTTGATAGAGCCGTTTTTCGATCTCTAACGCGAGATTTCCGGCATTCAGAATCTTTGTTTCGATCTCGGACAGCTCCACTGTGGTGAAGCGCACCTGATTGGCGGTGGTTTGGCGGTGGATATAAGTCTCGCTAAATGGCGGGTTCAACATTTTCTCGGCATGGGTTGCCGTGGTCTCGATGAAGTAGCCAAGCACATTGTTGTGTTTGATCTTCAGTGACGTGATGCCGGTATGCTCGGCGTATTTCTGTTGGAAACCTGCGATGACCGAACGGCCTTCGTCACGCAAGGTGCGCGCTTCGTCCAATTCGGTATCAAACCCGGGGGCGATAAAGCCGCCATCGCGGGCCAGCAAGGGTGGATCAGCAACCAATGCTTCGTCCAGCAAAGCCAACAGATCGTCAAATCCGACAAGGTTCTGGACGGCAGTGGCCAGCAGAACAGGCAGATCCTGTGAGGCACAGGTTTCGGCGATTGTTGCGGCTTGTTCCAATCCATTGCGGATAGCGGCCAGATCACGCGGGCCGCCCCGGTCCAGCGAAAGCCGGGACAGGGCACGATCCAGATCAGGTGTTTTTCGCAAAGCTTCGCGCAGATCTGAGGCGATCAGGCTATCTTCGACCGCGAAAGATACCGCGTCGAGTCGGGCGTGGATCACATCCAGATTACGCGAGGGGCTGGACAGTCGCTGTTCCAGAAGTCTTGCGCCACCTGGCGTTACTGTTCTGTCGACCACGGACAGCAGCGACCCGGCGCGCCCACCAGACAGCGACCGGGTCAGTTCCAGATTGCGTCGCGCTGCGGCGTCGATCTGAACCACGCGATCCTCGGATTCCTTCAGGGGAGTTTGCAGTAGTGGCAGTTTGCCCTTTTGTGTGATCTCCAGATAATCGATCAGCGCGCCCATGGCCGAAACCTCGGCACGCCCGAAGTTCCCGAATGCATCCAGAGCGCCGACGTGAAACAACCCGCAGATGCGTTTCTCGGCTGCAGCGCTGTCAAAACTGGCGCGTCCGACAGGCGTAAGCGATATGCCAAGGTCCATGACGGTTTCATGCAGCTTTTCCTCGGACCCATCGGCCACGATCAGCTCAGATGGGGCCAGCCGAGCGAGTTCAGGGCTCAACCGGATTGACGTCAGCGGCATCACGTGAAACGCACCGGTTGAGATATCGGCCCAGGCCAGTGCGGCTTCGTCCCGAACCTCGGCATAGGCGGCCAGAAAGTTGTGCCGCCGCGCCTCTAGCAGGGCATCTTCGGTCAGTGTGCCGGGCGTCACCAGACGCACAACACCGCGCTTTACCACCGATTTAGAGCCTCTTTTCTTGGCTTCCGCCGGGCTTTCCATCTGCTCGCAGACCGCGACGCGGAATCCTTTGCGGATCAAGGTCAGCAAGTAGCCCTCGGCAGAATGCACCGGCACGCCGCACATCGGGATATCGTCGCCATTGTGTTTGCCGCGCTTGGTCAGCGCGATATCCAACGCCTCAGCCGCGTTCACCGCATCCCCGAAGAACATCTCGTAGAAGTCACCCATGCGATAAAACAGCAGGGCATCTGCATGAGCCTCTTTGATCTCAAGGTACTGCGCCATCATCGGCGTGACTGTGGACAAATTCGGCCCCCTTCTGGCGTGTTCCGGGCGCGACCTTACAAATCCCGCATCTTCAGTAAAAGGTGAAAACTCATTCTCGTTGAGGCGCGGCCCCGCCTGCGTTATGAGGCAAAAGCCCCAAAGTCATGGAAACGACCTGTAAGATGCCCAAAGCGAAGATCACCAAAGAAGAGGCGCTGGCCTTTCACCTCGACCCGACCCCCGGCAAGTGGGAGGTGCAGGCCACCGTACCCATGACCACGCAGCGCGATCTTTCGCTAGCTTACAGCCCTGGCGTTGCGGTTCCCTGTGAAGCCATCGCTGAAGCACCAGAGACGGCGTATGACTATACAAACAAAGGCAATCTGGTTGCCGTGATCTCGAACGGTACCGCCGTTCTGGGCCTTGGAAATCTGGGTGCGCTGGGCTCAAAACCGGTGATGGAAGGCAAATCGGTCCTGTTCAAGCGGTTCGCTGATGTGAACTCGATCGATATCGAGCTGGATACCGAAGACCCTGACGAGTTCTGTCGCGCTGTGCGCCTGATGGGTCCGACCTTTGGCGGTATCAATCTGGAAGATATCAAAGCACCCGAATGTTTCATCATCGAACAACGCTTGAAGGAAGAGATGGATATCCCGGTCTTCCACGATGATCAGCATGGCACAGCAGTGATTTGTGCGGCGGGCCTGCTTAACGCGTTGCATATCTCGGGGAAGAAGATCGAAGATGTAAAAATCGTCCTGAACGGGGCAGGCGCTGCAGGAATTGCCTGTATCGAACTGCTCAAGGCCATGGGTGCACGGCACGAGAATTGCATCGTCTGCGACACCAAGGGCGTGATTTATCAGGGCCGGACCGAGGGCATGAACCAGTGGAAGTCGGCCCATGCCATCACGACTGATCTTCGCAATTTGGAAGAGGCCATGAAGGATGCGGATGTATTTCTGGGCGTATCGGTCAAAGGGGCGGTGACACAAGACATGGTCGCCAGCATGGCTGACAATCCGGTGATTTTCGCCATGGCGAACCCTGACCCGGAAATCACCCCGGAAGAGGCGCACGAGGTGCGCGTTGATGCGATCGTCGCGACGGGCCGTAGCGATTATCCGAATCAGGTGAATAACGTTCTGGGTTTTCCTTACCTGTTCCGCGGTGCGCTGGATATTCATGCCCGTGCGATCAATGACGAGATGAAAATCGCCTGCGCCCACGCTCTGGCGCGATTGGCACGTGAAGATGTTCCGGATGAGGTTGCCATGGCCTATGGCAAGTCGCTGACTTTTGGGCGCGACTACATCATTCCAACGCCTTTTGATCCGCGCCTGATCCACCGTATCCCGCCTGCGGTTGCCAAGGCTGGTATGGATACCGGCGCGGCGCGACGTCCGATCATCGATATGGACGCTTATGAGCTGAGCCTGAAATCCCGCATGGACCCGACGGCCAGCATCCTGCGCGGCTTGAATGCGCGGGCGCGTCAGGCGCAAAGCCGGATGATCTTTGCCGAGGGTGACGATCCGCGCGTATTGCGCGCGGCCGTAATGTACCAACGCTCGGGCTTTGGTAAGGCTCTGGTTGTGGGCCGGCCAGACGACGTAAAGGAAAAGCTCGAAGCCGCTGGTCTTGGGGACGCGGTGCGTGAAATTGATGTGGTGAACGCCGCCAATACCGCGCATCTCGAGGCCTATAAGGATTTTCTGTATCAGCGCCTGCAGCGTAAGGGCTTTGATCACAAAGATATTCACCGCCTCGCTGCACGGGATCGACATGTGTTTTCGTCTCTGATGCTGGCGCATGGTCATGCGGATGGTCTGGTGACCGGGGCAACGCGCAAGTCGGCCCATGTTTTGGACCGCATCAACCATGTGTTTGATGCCGATGCCGCCCATGGTGCGGCTGGGGTTACCGCCTTGCTGCACAAGGGACGGATTGTTCTGATTGGCGACACTTTGGTGCATGAATGGCCGGATGAGAACGATCTGGCCAATATCGCTGAGCGCGCCGCAGCCGTGGCGCGCCACATGGGGCTAGAGCCCCGGGCGGCCTTTGTCAGTTTCTCGACCTTCGGTTACCCGGTGTCTGAACGTGCTGAGAAGATGCACCGCGCCCCGGCAGTGCTGGACGAGCGCGGCGTCGATTTCGAGTACGAGGGCGAGATGACGGTTGATGTGGCCCTGAATGTGGATCAGCAGGAAGCCTATCCGTTCCAACGACTGACTGGACCAGCCAATATCCTGATTGTTCCTGCACGACACTCGGCCTCGATTTCGACCAAACTGATGCAGGAAATGGGCGGCGCCACCGTGATCGGCCCGATCCTGTCCGGCGTCGACAAGCCGATCCAGATCTGTTCGACGGTCTCGACCGCAAATGACATTCTGAACATGGCCATCCTGGCCTCCTGCGATATCGGGTAAATCATGACAATCTGGAACCTTGGCTCAATCAACGCGGATATGGTCTATGCCCTGCCGCATTTGCCCGAAGCGGGTGAGACTCTGGCGGCCAGCGGGCTACAGAGGTTTCTGGGTGGCAAGGGCGCCAACATGTCTGTGGCGTCTGCACGAGCCGGATCGCGGGTATCCCATATCGGCGCGGTGGGCTCGGATGGCCTTTGGGCACGGGACCGGCTGACCGAATATGGCGTGGACACGCGGCATATTGCCGAGGTGGATGTGCCGACCGGTCACGCCATCATCGCAGTAGATGCGCAGGGTGAAAACCTGATCATTCTGTATCAAGGCGCTAACCATGCCATCTCGAACGACCAACTTGGGCAGGCGTTGTCCTCGGCTGTTTCAGGTGATCTGCTGGTGATGCAGAACGAAACCAATGCGCAGATTGAGGCCGCTAAACTAGGTTGTGAAATGGGGCTGACCGTCTGTTACGCCGCCGCCCCATTTCAGGCAGACGCAGTTCAAGCGGTTCTACCGTATTTGGATTTTCTGATCCTCAACGAAGTCGAGGCCGAGCAATTGCAGGATGCAACGGGTCTCGCCCCTTCAGACCTGCCGGTCGAACATGTGATCGTCACCTTTGGCTCAAAAGGTGCGCGCTATTATCAGCAAGATCATCGACCCCAAGCGTTTCAGGCCCATAAGGTCAACGCTGTGGATACCACCGGGGCAGGTGACACATTCACCGGCTATGTGTTGGCTGGAATGGACCGGGGTATGCCGATGGCGCAGGCGATTGCCCAAGCAAACCGCGCCGCGGCCCTGATGGTCACGCGGCACGGCACTGCAGATGTCATTCCTGATCTGAAAGAGGTGCGCGAAGCGCAGTTTGACTAGGACCCTGCAAAGGGCGCTTCGTTGCCCCACAATTGTTTGACCCGCGCATCGCGACCGCAGGCTTCGCGGTAGGCCTTATAGGCGTTCTTTTGGCGCTTGGGGCCAAAGCGGGTCAGTACCAGCTTGCTACCCTTGTAATAATCCTGGTGATACGCCTCGGCTGGATAAAACGTTCCGGCTTGCAGGATCGGCGTGACCACAGTCTGCCCCAGCGCGTTTTGTGCGCTGGTCTTGGCTTGCTGTGCCTGCGCCTTTTCCCCTTTGTTAGAGACGAAAATTGCTGTGCGATAGCTGTCGCCGCGATCGCAGAACTGGCCACCCGCATCCGTGGGATCGACTGAGCGGAAGAACATGTTCAGCAAGGTTGCACGGGAAACGCGGGCGGAATCGAAGGTGATCTGGACCGCCTCGTAATGCCCTGTTCCGCCTTTCGAGACCTGATCATAGGTGGGACTATCCGTCTTGCCACCGGTATAGCCCGAGACCGCGCCGATCACGCCGGGCACGGACTCGAAATCGGATTCCACGCACCAGAAACAGCCACCGGCGACTGTTAGCGTTTCAGTGCCAGCGGCCGGAGCAGGTAAAGCGCGCAGCATTGCTGCCAACAAGATCAGCACAAACAGAAGTGAAGGTTTCAGGCAATCAAGGTAAGTGATCCGGGTCATGGCAGGTCTCCTTCCGAAACCAAGCTGCCCGCAGATTTTTGCGCTTGCAATGCGCTGACATGATTTGTCACGCGCTGGTGAGACGAGTTTATCAGCCCAGCAGCTGCCCCAGCTTCATCGCAACACCCATGTTGCCCGAGATTTTCAGCTTGCCCAGCGCAACCCCGGTCATTGGGTTCAGCTTACCGGTCAGCAACTTAGAGAGGTTCTCGCGCGAGATGCGGATGGTGCAGTCTGTGTCCCGATCCTGGGTTGAGGCAGTATTCTCCGCCAGAACGATCACACCCTCATCACCACAATCGAACTTAAGCGATCCGTCAAAGTTTTTGCCGTTCAAACCCTTTTGAATTCCGTCGGCGATGTCTTGCAGCATTATCCGTCCTTCCCTGATTGACGTATGCGTAAAGACAATCGCCTGATCCGGGCAAGCCCGACCCGACGGAAACCCGGCAAAGAAAAACCCCGGTGCCTGATCAGACACCGGGGCCAGATCTAAAATTCTGAACGCTTACTTGCTCAGCCGTTTGTCACGCGCGGCCAGAAGCTTCAGGCGCAGTGCGTTCAACTGGATGAAGCCTGCCGCATCTTTCTGATCATATGCACCAGCGTCTTCCTCAAAGGTCACGTGCGCCTCGGAGTACAGCGAATGATCCGACCAGCGGCCCACGGTTGAGGCAAGACCTTTGTACAGTTTCACGCGAACGGTGCCGGTGACATGCTCTTGCGACTTGTCGATGGCTGCCTGCAGCATCTCACGCTCGGGGCTGTACCAGAAGCCGTTATAGATCAGCTCGGCATATTGCGGCATCAGCTGGTCCTTCAGATGCATCGCGCCGCGGTCCATGGTGATGGACTCGATCCCACGATGCGCTTCCAGCAGGATGGTGCCGCCGGGGGTTTCGTAAATACCGCGCGATTTCATGCCCACGAACCGGCCTTCGACCAGATCGAGACGGCCAATGCCGTGCTTGCCGCCATATTCGTTCAGCTTGGTCAGGATGGTCGCGGGGCTCATCGCCTCGCCATTGATGCTGACCGCGTCGCCTTTTTCAAAACCGATCTCGATAAACTCCGGCTCGTTCGGCGCATCCTCGGGGTGGACGGTGCGCTGATAGACATAGTCGGGTGCCATATCGGCGGGGTCTTCCAGAACCTTACCCTCGGACGAGGTGTGCAGCAGGTTGGCATCGACCGAGAACGGGGCCTCACCACGCTTGTCCTTGGCGATCGGGATCTGGTTCGCCTCGGCAAATTCCAACAGCTTGGTACGGCTGGTCAGGTCCCACTCACGCCACGGCGCGATCACCTTGATTTCGGGATTCAGTGCGTAAGCAGCCAGTTCAAAACGAACCTGATCGTTGCCCTTGCCAGTCGCGCCGTGGGCCACAGCGTCAGCACCGGTCGCTTCGGCGATCTCGACCAGACGTTTCGAGATCAGAGGCCGTGCGATCGAGGTGCCCAGTAGGTACAGCCCTTCGTACTGTGCGTTGGCGCGGAACATCGGGAAGACAAAGTCGCGAACGAATTCCTCGCGAATATCTTCGATATAGATGTTCTCGGGTTTGATCCCCAGCAGCTCGGCTTTCTTGCGGGCGGGTTCCAGCTCCTCGCCCTGACCCAGATCGGCGGTGAAGGTCACGACCTCACAACCATACTCGGTCTGCAGCCATTTCAGAATGATCGAGGTATCAAGGCCACCGGAATAGGCCAGAACAACTTTCTTGGGCGCGGACATCTGACTTCCCTTTATGCGTAGAACGACTGGCCCCTAACGGGTTTTGGGCGTGGGGGCAAGCTGTGTGGATTGACGCAGCCCGGGAATTGGGGTGAAACGGGCGGATAGAGAACAAGGATTGGTTGAGAGGGCGGTATTTATGCTGGGATTAGAGATTTTCGTGCATTCGGTGAGGATGGTTCTTAGGAACCTGACGCAGGCGCTACAGATTTCAGTCGTACCGGCGCTCATTGGCGGCTTTTTAGCCATCGGCCTGTTCTTCCTGTTTGGCATCCCTTTCGAAGAATTCAACAGTGAAACCAATGGCTTCCCTGAAGGCGTAACGGCCGCGTCCTTCACCGGATTTCTGCTCTGCCTTATGGCCGTTGTCTTTGGGGTCATGCTGTGGATTGTCGTGTCGTGGCACCGTTTTGTTCTACTTGAGGAATATCCAAGCGGTTTGGTTCCGCCTTTCAGGTTCGACCGTGTGCTCGCCTATTTCGGACGCCTTCTGATGCTCGGCCTAATCGCTCTTATCATCATGATACCGGGAGCGCTGATCATGGGCATGATGGCGCAATCCTCTGTGGCGCTGGGAATTCTGGTTTGGCTGGGTTTGATCATCATTCTCACGATCGGATTCTATCGGGCCTCCCCGATTTTACCCGGCGCAGCGATCGGAAAACCAATAAAGCTGTCTGAAGCGTGGCAAGCAACCTCGGGCGCAAGCGGAGCCATCGCACTTCTGGTCGTCTTATCCATCCTCTTCCAAATATTGCTTCAGCTACTGGCGTCTTTGCTGCTTTTCGTCCCGATCATCGGTGTCTTGATTGTCTTGTTTGCGAGCATGCTGATCGTCCCACTGATCAATGTCAGTATCCTGACGACGATCTATGGTGTGTTCATCGAAAAGCGCGAGCTGGCCTAAGCCCGTACACATATGTATTCCTTGCCCTTTCGACGATGATGGGGCAGGGAATCCAACATGACTGATTTCACGACCCGCGCCCGCGCTGCCGAAAAGGCAATGCGCTCAGTGTTTCCGGCAACTCCGTTGCAGCGGAACGCCCATCTGTCCGACCGTTACGGCGCGGATATCTGGCTCAAGCGCGAAGACCTCAGCCCGGTGCGGTCGTATAAAATCCGCGGTGCGTTCAATGCGATGCGCAAGCAGCAGGGGCAGGACCTTTTCGTCTGCGCCAGCGCTGGCAACCATGCGCAGGGCGTGGCCTATATGTGTAAGCATCTGGGTGTGCGGGGTGTGATCTTCATGCCGGTGACCACGCCGCAGCAGAAGATCCAGAAGACGCGCATTTTCGGCGGCGACAATATCGAGGTTCACCTGATCGGTGACTATTTCGATGACACGCTGGCTGCGGCGCAAAGCTGGTGCGCAGAACAGGGCGGGTATTTCCTGTCTCCGTTCGATGATGCGGATGTGATTGAGGGGCAGGCCTCTTTGGCGGTTGAGATCGAAGAGCAATTGGGCCAAGTGCCCAATCATGTAATTCTGCCGGTTGGCGGCGGCGGTATGTCTTCGGGGGTGGCGACCTGGTTCGGGGACCGGGCGCATTGCCTGTTCGTGGAACCGGCCGGCGGGGCGTGTTTGCGCGCGGCGCTGGCAGCGGGGCACCCGGTGGCGCTGGATCATGTGGATACATTTGTCGATGGCGCAGCAGTAGGCCGGATTGGTGAGAAACCGTTTGAATTGCTGAAATCGCGGCATCTGTCGGATGTGCTGACTTTGTCCGAAGACCGCATCTGTACCACCATGATCGAGATGCTGAATGTCGAGGGCATCGTTCTGGAACCTGCCGGTGCGTTGGCGGTTGAGGCTGTGGGTGACGTGCAAAGCTTTGTGCGTGGCAAGACGGTGGTCTGTGTCACCTCGGGCGGGAACTTCGATTTCGAGCGTTTACCAGAGGTCAAAGAACGTGCGCAGCGCTATTCCGGGGTGAAGAAATATTTCATCCTGCGCCTACCGCAGCGCCCCGGTGCCCTGAAAGAATTCCTCGGCATCCTCGGCCCTGAGGATGATATCGCACGGTTCGAATACATGAAGAAATCGGCGCGCAACTTTGGCTCGGTCCTGATCGGAATCGAAACCCGAAAGCCCGAGAATTTCATGCGCCTGTTTGCGCATCTGGATGAAGCCGGGTTTACTTATACGGATATCACCGAAGACGAGACGCTGGCACAGTTTGTGATCTAGCGCAGGTTTTCGGCCAGACCGGCCTGAAACAGTTTTTTCGACTCGTCGTAGGCCGCGATAATCGCCAGCAAATCAACGGCGGCGCTTTCACCTGCGGCTGCGCGTCGCTCACCGTCCTGGCACAGTTTCGAGAAACTATCAAAGCCAAGACTCAGCGCGCTGCCCTTCAGGAAATGAAGGTTCTGTTCGATCTCGGAGCGGGTAGTGTCATCGCGTAGCTTAGTGATAACTTCCTGAACCTCGTCCAAAAAGATTTCGACAACCTCGGTGAACTCGTCTGCGCCGACTTCATCACGTAATTGTCTGACTCTGGACCACTGAATCATGCCATCCTCTTGCGGTTGCATATTGTTAGACCGTCACGGGTAAAGATGGGGTTAAATCGCGGCCATTTGGTTTTTCATAGGATGTTAAGCTGAGAGGCATAGCGTTGCGACAACTGGAGAGTTGAGCAAGTACAGGGACTTCATGGTGCCGGATGCCAGTCAAGTAGAGGCCCGGGTCGAGCTGGATTTTGGCGCGATCCGCAAGGTTCTTGTTGTGGACGACAGCCGTCTGCAGCGGCGCATTCTGGTGGCCTCGCTAAAAAAGTGGGGATTCGAGGTTCTTGAAGCCGACAGTGGTGAAGCCGCGATAGAGCTTTGCACCTCGGACCCACCTGATCTTGTTCTAAGCGACTGGGTCATGCCAGGTATGGGCGGGCTTGAGTTCTGTCGGGCCTTCCGAGAGCTGGACAGTGAGCAATATAGCTATTTCATTCTTCTGACCTCAAAAAGCGAAAAGCAGGAGGTCGCGCGCGGTCTGGATGCTGGGGCAGACGATTTTCTGATCAAGCCGCTTGAGGCTGATGAGCTGCGTGCGCGCATATCGGCCGGGGCGCGTATTCTTGACATGCAACGCGAATTGTCCCGAAAAAACCAGTTGATCGAAACAGCGCTGAACGAACTGAAGCTTGCCCATGATGCGATCGATAAAGATCTGATGCAGGCGCGCAAAATTCAGGATTCGCTGGTGCCTGAATTGAAGGGGACCTTTGGCAACTCACAGGTCAGCCTGCTTCTGAAACCCTGTGGTCATATCGGTGGTGACCTGGTGGGGATGTTTTCGCCCGGTGTCAATCGGCTGGGGTTTTACAGCATCGATGTCTCCGGCCACGGGATCACCTCTGCGATGATGACGGCACGGCTGGGCGGGTATCTGTCCAGCACGCATTTCGACCAGAACATTGCGATGGAGCGTCGGTTCAACAAATTCTACGCCCTTCTGCCACCCGAAGAGGTCGCGTCGCTGCTCAACTCGCGTCTGATCGCCGATGCCGGGATCGAAGAGTATTTCACCATGGTCTATGCCATCATCGATCTGCGCAACGGACATCTGAAAATGGTGCAGGCCGGACACCCGCATCCGCTGTTGTTGCGCCGTGATAGTAAAACCGAGTTTCTGGGCGAAGGCGGATTGCCCATTGGCCTGCTGCCTGAGGCGCAGTTTCAGCAGACGGAAACCTATATGCAACCGGGCGACAAGCTGCTCTTGCATTCGGACGGGTTCACCGAATGCCAGCTCGCCGACGGCAGTTTGCTGGATGATGACGGGTTGAAGGCGATGGCTGTTGAATGCGCCGCCGATCACGGTGGACCGGAATTCCTGGATGACATGTTCTGGCGTCTCACACAGGTGATGTCACCGGACAGCGGAATTGCGGATGATGTCTCTGCAGTGTTTTTTGAATATAACGGACCTTAAAGCCCATGCAGGTGGCGCTGGGCGAAATGGGCGTCGCCCTCGTTGCCCAACAGTTGAACGGCATCTGCGGTCTCCATCCAAATGGCCTCGTGAAGGTCTTCGGTCGGAGGGCCTAGGCGTCTGACCGGGTGGGCGCGGTAAATCAGGCAGACCTTCTCGGCCCACAGATCGTATTCCGGCATGTAGGTATATCGACGAAACGCACCCACTCTCCGAGGCGCGGCGATCAGCCAGCCGGTTTCTTCGTAAACCTCACGGTGAAGCGCTGTAATCGGTGATTCCCCCGGATCGATGCCGCCGCCCGGCAGCTGCAGATCCGGTCCGGGTTCCAGCTGACAGGTCAGCAGCAATCGGTTGCCTTGTGGCAATAGGGCATAAACGCCGACCCGCCGGGTGTATTTTCGCTCTGCCTCGGGGCTTTCACCGAACCGTCTGATCATGTAAGGCCCCTTTCAACCCAAACTGTTCAACCTATATGGTGGCGGTATGCCAACCTGTGGCGCTTAAGGAAACCCCATGTCTATTGGAACCAAAATCGCGTGGGACGATACCGTCCTGCCCTTTCAACTCGATATACCCGACATGCGAGGCCGCGTGGCCCGGCTGGACGGCGTGTTGGGCGGCATCTTGAAACAGCACGACTACCCGGAGGTGGTCGAGGCGCTGGTGGCCGAGATGGCCCTGCTGACTGCATTGATAGGGCAAACGGTATCGCTGCGCTGGAAGCTGTCTCTGCAGGTGCAATCCAAGGGCGCAGTGCGGATGATCGCAACCGATTATTATGCGCCACAGGTCGAAGGTGAACCCGCGCAGATCCGCGCCTATGCGAGCTTTGACCGCGACCGGCTGACCGATGCAGCCCCTTTCGATCAGGTGGGTGACGGGTACTTCGCCATCATGATTGACCAAGGTGAAGGTACACAGCCTTATCAGGGCATCACCCCACTGGCCGGGGGATCACTGAGCGCGTGTGCGGAAGCCTATTTCGCGCAGTCCGAACAGCTGCCGACCCGGTTTTCGCTGAGCTTCGGCAAATCGACCGAACCCGGCGTCGGTGAACACTGGCGCGCTGGCGGGATCATGCTGCAGCACATGCCCAAAGCCTCGCCCTTTGCCGCTTCCGGGGAGGGCAGCGGAGAGATCCTGTCTGCCTCGGATTTGGTGGATGGTGAAGAGGGCGAGAACTGGGATCGCGTCAACATCCTGCTCGACACCGTGGATGATCTGGAGATGATCGGGCCATCCGTTGCGCCAACCGACCTTCTGGTGCGTCTGTTTCACGAGGAACAGCCTCGCGTCTATGATGCACAGCAGGTAAAATTCGGTTGCACTTGTTCCGAAGATCGCGTGCGCCAAAGCCTGTCGATCTATTCGGCGCAGGATATTGCGACAATGACCACGGACGAAGGCACCGTCACAGCAGACTGCCAATTCTGCGGTGCGCACTATGTGCTGGACCCTGCGACCGTCGGGTTCGAGGCCGAAGGCCCGGATGGCGCGTGATCTGATCACAGACCTGACCGAGGCGCTGAGCCGTGATGGGTCCGGGTCCAGTGACTTTGATCTGAACCCGGAAACGGTGCTGCCAGCGGGGCGCAAACTGCGCCCTGCGGGCGTGTTAGTGCCTGTTTCTGTGACCGGAGACGCACCGCGATTGATCCTGACCAAACGCTCTTCGGCGTTGAAACACCATCCGGGCCAGATCGCCTTTCCGGGTGGAAAACAGGATGAGGGGGACATCGACGTTACTGCGACAGCTTTGCGCGAAGCACAGGAAGAAATTGGTCTTCCGCCAGAACTACCCAGTATTCTGGGTCATCTGCCGACTCATGAAACCGTGACGTCCTTTTCGGTCACGCCGGTTGTTGCGATCCTTGAAGCCAGTTTTGAACCAGTCGCCGAACCGGGCGAGGTGGATGAGATATTCTTCGTTCCGCTTGCGCATGTCCTGAACCCAGAGAATTATGTCGTCGAGTCGCGCCGTTGGCGTGGACAAAGACGGTATTACTATGCTGTGCCCTATGGCCCCTATTATATCTGGGGTGCGACGGCACGGATGCTGCGGGGATTGGCAGCGCGGATGAGTGAATGAAGCGGATCACAGAAGATTGGTTAACCGACCAAGCCACGCAGGATGTATGCACCGCCCTGACCAACGGCGGGGCGCAGGCGCTATTCGTCGGTGGTTGTGTGCGCAATGCTCTGCTGCAGGCGCCGGTTTCTGACATTGATATCGCCACAGACGCCGAGCCGGAACACGTCGTGGAACTGGCGCAGAAAGCTGGGCTGAAACCGATACCAACAGGTATAGACCATGGCACCGTGACGATTGTCAGCAAAGGCATCCCGCACGAGGTCACGACGTTTCGCCGTGACGTCGAAACGGATGGTCGGCGTGCTGTCGTCGCCTTTTCCGACAAGGTCGAAGAAGACGCTGCGCGCCGTGATTTCACCATGAACGCGCTTTACGCCCAACCTGATGGCACAATCCTTGACCCGCTGAACGGTTTGCCGGATCTACAGGCGCGTCGCGTACGGTTCATCGGGGAGGCCAGTGATCGCATCCAAGAAGACTACCTGAGATCGCTCAGATATTTCAGGTTTCATGCTTGGTACGGGGATGCGGACGGTGGCTTTGACCCCGCTGCACTGGATGCAATAGCTGCAAATTTGTACGGGTTAGAGACGCTTTCGCGCGAACGGGTCGGGGCAGAGATGCTTAAACTGCTCGCAGCGCCTGACCCCGCGCCGTCGGTTGCCGCCATGCGCGTCACTGGCGTTTTGGCGCAGCTTTTGCCCGGGGCTGATGACCGGGCGCTGGCGATCCTGATTCAGCTGGAACAAGACGCCCATGCAGCGCCCGAAGCGATTCGTCGTTTGGCCGCGATTGCATCGCCCGAAGTGGCCAAAACCCTGCGTCTTAGCCGCGCGCAACTGCAGCGTCTGGCTCGGATGCGCGACGAAGCGATGGCGACGACCAGTGTCGCAGAATTGGGTTATCGCTATGGGTCGGAAGGCGGATTGCACGAGACACTTTTGCGTCATGCATTTCTTGAACAGCCTTGGTCCGAAGACCTGAACCGAGCTTTGCAAAAAGGGTCCGCGGCCAGTTTCCCGATCAAGGCGGCGGATTTGATCCCCGCCTTCTCGGGCCCCGCGCTGGGCGCAAAACTGGCCGAGCTTGAGGCGCGTTGGATCGCGTCGGATTTCGCGCTTAGCCGCGAAGAATTGCTTGCCGACTGATTTGAAGTCTCAAAAAGGGATGACAAACCCGATTTGATTTGGCAGGGTGCGCCTGACTCATATGTAGGGAGGAATGCGAATGTATTACGGGATCTGGTTCGGCTAAAGCCCGGAACACTTTGACCCGTAGGGGTGGTGTTCTGGCGCCATCTTTCTTCGCATGACCTATTTTTTGCTCAATCGGAGCACTCTCTATGTTTCGCTACTTCGAAAATCTTATTGACCCTTTTGTTGCCTATGAACAGGTAGACAGGCCGCCGACACGGCTGTGGCCTTTCATGCTGGGCTATTCGGAGCCTTTCAAACGCGTTTTCGTACTGGCCGCCCTGATGTCCGTGATCGTTGCTGCGGTCGAGGTCGGACTGATCTTCTATATGGGCCGCGTTGTGGACCTGCTGGGAAGTTCACCTGCTGAATTCTGGCAGGCGCATGGGACCGAGCTGATCGTGGTCGCCGCGTTGATCCTGTTCATTCGTCCGATTCTGCAGCTGGTTGACGTCTTACTGCTCAACAACACGATCCTGCCGAACTTTGGCACGCTGATCCGTTGGCGGGCCCATAAACATGTGTTGCGTCAATCGGTTGGCTGGTTCGAAAATGACTTTGCCGGCCGCATCGCCAACCGGGTTGTTCAGACCCCACCCGCTGCGGGCGAGGTGGTGTTTCAGGTCTTTGACGCGATTTCATTCTCGATCGCCTACATGATCGGCGCGGCCATTTTGCTGATGGCAGCTGATCCGCGCCTGTTGCTGCCGTTGCTGATTTGGCTGGTGTTCTATGGGGCCTTGGTGCGGTGGACCGTCAAGCGGGTCGGCCCCGCGTCGCAGGCGGCGTCGGATGCAAGATCTACCGTGACGGGCCGGGTGGTGGATAGCTATACCAACATCCACTCGATCAAGATGTTTGCCCATGACACTCAGGAACAGGACTATGCGCGCGAGGCGATTGCGGAAACCCGCCGCACTTTCCAGATCGAGATGCGGATTTTCACCATTATGGATGCCGCGCTGGTTGCATTGAACGGTGTGCTGATCGTGGGAGTCGTTGGTTGGGCGATCTTGCTTTGGACGCAAGGTAGCGCAACGGTCGGTGTGGTGGCCGCCGCCACAGCCTTGACGCTGCGGCTGAATGCCATGACCGGGTGGATCATGTGGGCGCTGACCAGCTTCTTTCGCGAATTGGGTATCGTTGCCGAGGGTATGCAGACCATCGCGCAGCCCATCGATCTGTTGGACGAACCTGATGCGAAACCTTTGCGGCTGGGTAATGGCCAGATCGAAATACGCGATCTGTCTCATCACTATGGACGGGAAACCGGTGGTTTGGATCACGTCAACTTGACCATCCGGCCAGGCGAAAAGATCGGCCTGATCGGTCGCTCAGGTGCCGGAAAATCGACCCTAGTAAAGCTGCTTTTGCGGTTTTACGACGTCGAGAAGGGTGCGATCCTGATCGATGGCCAGGATATCTCGAAGGTCACGCAGGACAGTTTGCGCAGCCATATTGGCATGGTTCAGCAGGACAGTGCTCTGTTGCACCGCTCGGTTCGGGCCAATATCCTCTATGGTCGGCCTGATGCGACCGAAGAACAGATGATTGCCGCTGCGAAACAGGCCGAAGCGCATGAGTTCATCCTCGATCTGCAAGACCCGGAGGGCCGCACTGGCTATGATGCGCATGTGGGCGAGCGGGGCGTGAAACTGTCGGGCGGTCAGCGGCAGCGTGTAACGCTGGCGCGGGTGATCCTGAAAGACGCGCCGATTTTGCTATTGGACGAGGCGACATCTGCCCTAGATTCCGAAGTCGAAGCCTCGATACAGGAAACACTCTACGGCATGATGCAAGGCAAGACCGTGATCGCCATCGCGCACCGGCTCAGCACGATTGCTCAGATGGATCGCATCCTTGTGATGGATGGCGGCCGGATCGTTGAACAAGGTGGTCATTCCGATCTGTTGGCGCAAGGAGGGCTTTACGCTCAGTTCTGGGCGCGGCAATCTGGAGGCTTCCTAAACCCGGAGGCCGCTGAATGAGGATTGCCGACCTCATCCAACCGTTCAAAGACACAGAAACGCCCCCGCCGCAAACGCTGGGGGCGTTCATCCGTTGGAGCTTGTCCGGCGCCTGGCCGATGCTGTTCGTCGCAGCCGCCTTCTCGGCGATCGCGGGTGCGATGGAGGCTGGCACCGCCTGGGTCCTGGGCCGCGTCATTGATCTGACCACCAACAGCAGTCCCGAGACGTTTCTGACCGGCGGCAATCTCGCGATCATTTTGGGTGCTGTCGCATTCTTCATGCTTCTACGCCCCGCACTGTTCGGCCTGTCGTCGGTGGCAAATAACTACATCGTCATGCCCAACATCACGCCGTTGGTTTTGGCAAAACTGAACCGCTGGACGCTGGGCCAGTCTGTGACCTATTTCGATGACGATTTCGCCGGACGTATCGCCCAAAAACAGATGCAGACATCGAACGCCATGACGCAAGTGGTGTCCGAAACAATCAGCGCTATTGTCTTCGCTATTGCCTCTCTTGCAGGCTCATTGCTTTTATTAGGGTCTATTCACCCGCTTGTGATGCTGCCATTTGTTGCCTGGCTTGTTGTCTATTTCCTGCTGGTGCGCTGGTATCTTCCACGCATACGCGTACGCTCCGCCGCGCGGGCGGGGGCGCGGGCGATGGTGTCGGGGCAGGTGGTCGATACGATCACCAACATCAAGACCGTCAAGCTGTTTGCCCATTCCGAGTTCGAAGATCATACCGCCCGAAATTCCATGGTCGACCTGCGTGAACGGTCGCTGGAATTCGGCAAGCTATCGGCCAGTTTCCGGTTCATCCTAATGACTCTGGCGGGGGTGCTGCCGGTCCTGTTGATCGGCGCGACACTGTGGTTGTGGCAGGCGGGCATCGCGACGGCCGGGGACATCGTGGCGGCCGGGGCCGTGGCGATACGCATCTCGCAAATGACCGGCTGGGTCAGTTTCACACTGATGGGCCTTTACGCAAATGTCGGTGAGATTGAAAACGGAATGCACACACTGACCAAGCGCGTTCGGGTCGAGGATGCTCCGAACGCATCGACACTTGTGGTCTCAGAGGGCGAGATTGCCTTTGACAACGTCAGCTTTGCCTATGGCCGCGATATCGGTGGTGTTGCTAATCTTAATTTCACCGCCGCACCGGGTGAAAAGTTGGGCATAGTCGGGGCCTCAGGTGCTGGGAAATCCACTTTGGTTTCACTTTTGCTAAGGCTCTATGACGGGGAACATGGCGTTATTGCCATCGACGGGCAGGATGTCTCTCGCGTGACACAAGACAGCCTGCGGCAACAGATTGGGATGGTCACGCAGGAAACCGCGATGTTCAATCGTTCGGCGCGCGAGAACATCCTCTATGGTCGTCCTGACGCGACTGAAGATGAGCTGATAGAGGCCGCGACCAAAGCCGAGGCGCATGAATTCATACTCGGTCTAGAGGATGCGCAAGGACGCAAGGGCTATGACGCGCATCTGGGCGAACGCGGCGTGAAGCTGAGCGGCGGGCAACGACAGCGGATCGCTCTGGCTCGCGCTATCCTGAAAGACGCACCGATATTGGTTCTGGACGAGGCGACGTCGGCATTGGATTCCGAGGTCGAGGCAGCGATTCAGACGGCACTGCACCGGGTGATGCAGGGCAAGACCGTGCTGGCTATTGCCCACCGCCTGTCCACGCTTAGCGAGATGGATCGGATTATTGTTCTGGACCACGGTCATATCGTTGAAAGCGGCACACATGAGGCTCTGCTGGAGCGTGGCGGGTTGTACGCCCGGTTCTGGCATCGCCAATCGGGCGGCTTCATTCAGGCCGAGGCTGCAGAATAAAGGGTTTTGTTGCGCTCAAACCCCAGTTATCAGGCCTCCATGACGCAGCAATACACAATAAACCGCCTTGGACATCAGGGCGACGGAATCGCCGATGGTCCGATCTATGCGCCACGCACTCTGCCGGGTGAAGTGGTCAGCGGTACGTTGCTGGGTCAGTTTCTGAACGATATTCGCGTCGAAACACCCTCGGATCAGCGGGTCAAGGCACCCTGCCGTCATTACAAGGCCTGCGGCGGCTGCCAGTTGCAACATGCGACCGATAATTTTGTCGCCGAGTGGAAAATTGAGGTGGTGCGCAACGCGTTGGCCGCGCAGGGGCTCAATGCCCTGATGCGGCCCATTCACACTTCGCCTGAACGATCCCGCCGTCGGGCCACCATCGCCGTGCGGCGCACCAAGAAGGGTACGTTGGCCGGGTTTCATGGTCGCGCTTCTGACACGATTACCGAAATCCCGGATTGCCATTTGCTGCACCCAACCTTGATTGCGGCCATCCCGGTGGCCGAAGCCTTGGCGTTGTTGGGTGGCAGTCGGAAAGGTGTGTTGGCCGTAACGCTGACCCTGTCCGAAGGCGGTTTGGATGTTGCTGTCAAGGGCGGCAAACCGCTGGATGGACCGTTGGAGCTGGCGCTCGCGCAAGCGACCGAGCATCACGGCCTTGCCCGGCTTAGTTGGGATGATGAGGTTATCGCCATTCGTGAGCCTCCGATCCAACGCTTTGGAACCGCTGGCGTCACCCCACCGCCCGGAGCGTTTTTACAAGCCACAAAAGACGGAGAACAGGCTCTATTACAGGCTGTTTCAGATGCTACGTCGGGGGCAAAGCGGATTGTCGATCTGTTCGCCGGATGCGGGACATTCTCGCTGCCGCTGGCACAGACAGCTGAAGTTCATGCAGTCGAAGGTGAGGCCGAGATGACGAAGGCCTTGGATCAGGGCTGGCGCAAGGCGCAAGGCTTGAAACAGGTCACAGCCGAGGCCCGAGACCTGTTCCGCCGCCCGCTCATGCCCGATGAACTCAAGAAATTCGACGCCGTTGTGCTTGACCCGCCGCGTGCTGGGGCCGAGGCGCAGGTGGCCGAGCTGGCGCAGGCCATGCGCCCGGTGGTTGTTTATGTCTCGTGCAACCCAATCACCTTTGCCCGTGACGCAAAAATGCTGGTTAACGCCGGATATGCCCTTGAATGGGTACAGGTGGTTGACCAATTTCGATGGTCGTCACACACCGAACTTGCCGCTCGGTTCATTTTGAACAAATAACCCTGAGATAAGGACCGCCCGCATGGTGATCGCCCAACGACTGCTGCCCATCATCGAAGCACCGGCTTTCGGGAAATTCATCACCGGTGTGATCCTGTTCAACGCGGTACTGCTGGGGATGGAGACATCGCCTACGCTGATGGACGCAGCGGGCCTGCTGATCGTGACGCTGGACAAGCTGTGCCTTTCCATATTCGTCATCGAAATCGTCATGAAACTGATCGCCACAGGGCGCCGGTTCTTCACCAGCGGCTGGAATGTGTTTGATTTCGTGATCGTGGGCGTGGCCCTAGTTCCCAGTGCAGGGGCGCTTTCAGTTCTGCGGGCACTGCGTATCCTCCGGGTCCTGCGCGTTATCTCGGTCGCGCCGCGCCTGCGCCGAGTGGTCGAAGGCTTCATCTCAGCCTTGCCGGGCATGGCCAGCGTGTTCCTGCTGATGGCGATCCTGTTTTACATCGGCGCTGTGATCTCAACCAAACTTTTCTCGGGCACATTCCCCGATTGGTTCGGCGATCTGGGTCTGTCGGCCTATACGCTGTTCCAAATCATGACGCTGGAAAGCTGGTCCATGGGCATCGTCCGCCCTGTGATGGAGGTGTATCCCTACGCCTGGCTTTTCTTTGTTCCTTTCATCATGGTGACCACCTTTGCGGTGGTGAACTTGCTGGTCGGTCTCATCGTGAACTCGATGCAGGACGCGCACCATGCCGAGGATGAGGTCAAGACCGATGCCTATCGTGATGAGGTTCTTGAAAGGCTGGAATCGATCGAACGCCGCCTGACGGAACAGTCGAACAGCAAAAAGTGATTTAAGTTTCGCGAAAATCTGACATAATAATTGACAAAAAAGAGCATCAGGCAGTGAAAATAATGGATCGTCGAGCATTCGGAATGGGCGCAATGGCAACGCTGAGCCTTTCAGCATGTGCCTCAGCCAAACCCAGATTTCTTTCTTATCGCGGGCCCGAGGTGACCTCGATGGTCATCAACAAAGGTGCACGCAAGCTGTATTTGCTCCATAACGAGCAGATTTTGCGGGAGTATGATATCGATCTAGGATTTGCGCCCACCGGCACGAAAAACAAAAAAGGCGATGGCCGTACGCCCGAGGGTACCTATCTGATCGACCGTCGCAATCCGCGCAGCAGGTATCATCTATCGTTGGGTATATCGTATCCCAATTCGGAAGACTTGGCTAAAGCCAAGGCCGCAGGTGTTGATCCGGGCGGCGACATCTTCATTCACGGACAACCCAATCTGCGATCCGAGTTCAAGCGGGCGAAGAAGACCCCGGATTGGACGGCAGGTTGTATTGCGGTCAAGAATGATGAGATCGAAGAGATCTACGCCATGGTGAATGAAGGAACCGTGATTACCCTGCGCCCCTAAGCAAGGTTCAAAGCGGTTTCCAGTCACCAAATCCAAATATTGTATAGTCGCGCTGGTATGCTTCCTTCGCCAGCGCTTCAAGCTGTGCGTCGTAAATCTGATCAAGTGCAAACGGCGCGTCCGGCTTGGCCCTGTTTGGGGTTGGCGGGGCTGTATGCCCAACTTTGTAGGCAAGGTCGGGCAAGGCGGTTTCCATCTCATCCTCGCGCAGGATCAGGTCGGGCATGGTGAAACCGGCCATGCCTTCCAGCGTCTGCGCCTGTCCGCACCATTCCCCATCCACACGGATCGGGGTTTGACCCGCCAGAATACTGCGCAGCATGCCTAAAAAGGCCGCGAACGCCTCGGAATGCTGATCGCGGGTATAATTGCTGAGATCACCCTTGGCAGGCAGCGGGACCTTGTACCGTCGGCTCAGCATATTGCGAATGCTGACATATGCGCCGGGGCCTGTGTGCAGAATACGGTCGCAGAACACAGCGTGCGCGCGCGCCAGCGGATGGCGCAGCACCGTGAATTTGAGGTGACCGGGATGATCCTGCATCCATTGACGGGTCTGTTTTTGATTGCGGCCGGTGATCAGGTCGGCTTGTGACACCCCGTCCAGATCGGCAATCCACTGCACCACTTCAGCCTCGGGGCCGCCGCGCACCGGAAGGTACATCAGCGAAGTTTGCGCAGCACCCACATAGCGCGAAACAGCCGGCCCGCGGTGCGGCTCGTAACTTGGGATATGGTGTAGCTTGAAGCGGTCACGTTGCGACAGGGCCAGCTCCATATCATCCGGATTGGTCACTTTCGACAGGGCAGGCGCTGGGTTTTGACGTTTGAGATGCTGGTTCAGCTCCTTAAGACGTGCGCTGACGCCAAGCCACGCGGCAAGGCCGTTCAGAACGTCCAAATCTGTTAGATCGTTATAGTCGATGTAAAACGGTGTTTGCCCGGTGGTCTGCAGATGTTTGAGCACTGTTTGTTGAAATGCTTGCCGCTGGTCGAGCTGTTCGGCGAATTCTTCGGCATCGAAGGTGATCTGAGCCTCCCGCCGTTGCTTGATGTTCACTAACCGCCACTGCTTTGTTTCCAAGGCGATTTTCCACGATATGTAGCTATCCAGAGGGTTGCGCATCAGAATGATTTTGGCGCAGCGCGGATCATCCAGCGCCGGTGGCAGCGCCCGCGCATCGTGGTCGCTGAAAAAACGAAAGCCGTTCATCTCGCCCGGCGCGTTTCGGATGGCGTCGATCAGCGCCATCGGGTCGCGTTCACGATCTTCCAGGGTAAAGCCCAGAACGCTGTCCAGTTTTGGCAGGCCGACGAAATAGGGGTTAAACGCTTCTCCGTGACACGTGACGCCATCCAGCGTGTTCAGCTGTAATTCAAGCAGGTTCGAACCGGTGCGCATATCGGCCAGAACGATGAAATAATCGAAGCGGCGGGTCATTTTAGGTTACTGCACCAAATAGGGCTTCTTGAACGATTTGGACTGTGCGCCAAACACGTCATTCACAGGGAAATCCCCCATCAGATAGGGATGCATCCCTTGGTTCTTGAGGTTTTGCAGGAACTTTCCGAACCCGGTCAGATCCACCATCGTCGGTGCCTCGGTCAGATGGGTGGGTTTGGGCGCGCCCATGTCTTCCAGAACGGTCTGCAGTTGTTCCATGGGGGATTCCACAAACTCTGCCATCGTCCATATTCGAATGCGCGTCTTTGCGCGGGCGGCATCCAGCAGCTTGAGCTGTTTGCTTTCGATCTGTTGTAGGCGGGCAGCTTCGCACCGGATATCGGCAAAATTCAGGTTCGAACGGAACAATGGAACCGCCCAGGCCCCCGAGATGACCGCAATATGTGCATTCTGGTCTTGCGTCAGGAATTCATTGATTTTCTGAATATCCGTTGGCCCGAATTGAAAGCACTGACGCTCGCCTCGTGTATTCCAGATGAGGTTCGACAGAAAGGCCGAGGGGTTATAGTCGCGTAGCGTGGCGCAATCGCTGAGCGCACCGTTGATGATCGTCTCATCTTCGGCAAATTGCGCCCGTTCGGGACCGAACAGATGCCCATGCACCCGCCCGCCGATGGCGTTTGTCAGCCAGGGTTCGAAATCCTCGAACAACTCGGTAAAGCCTTGAAACACCGAATAGGGAAAGGCTGTCAGGCTGCGTTCCGTAGCCGCGCGAGGGAAGCGGCTTTGCATATAAAGACCATCACGACCGCGAACGCGCCGCTCAACCGCTTTGGAAAACACCCGGTCGATCTTGCCGGGGTTGGGCTCGGCCGGGGTCAGTGCGCCTTCGTGGTCGGTCAGGAAGGTCTGATACAACCGGTTCGCGCTGTGCCAGACTTTGCGCGCCACGAAACAGTCGGACCGGCGCAGCAATTGCAGGTGATCGTCGTAGAACATGTGCGGCCGACCTTGATAGTCGAACTTCGACAGGGTCAGCGATCGACTTTCGATATGGGTGGAATAGAGCCGTGCCAGTGTCTGAAAATAGCTTTCATCGGGAATCCAGACCTGGCGGAAATAGCGATCATATTCGGCGCGCTTGGGATCCTGAAGAATGGCCGACAAGGTTTGGCGGGTCAGACACCACCATTGGCTGCCCATATGCGGTACAAGGCCTTCGGGAATTCTGCGGCGCAAACCGAGGGCGCGTTGCAACCGCACGTAATTGTCAAACAGTTTTCGTTGTCTGCGCCATGAGAAGGGGAACCTCAGGGTGAAACGTTCCAGATCCAGCCCGCCGATCGTCCAGCTCACGTCGCGCGTGGTTGCGCTTTCGATGAAATCGACACGGGGCCGGTCGGCCAGATAGTCGATCAGATCAGCGACCGGACGCAGCGGCAGACACGCGCCTGAAGACAGATATACATGCCGGACATCTGGAAACCTCTCCAACATCAGTGATGCGGCGGATTGTGATGCGGCGACAATACCCCAGCCGCCCCATTCACAGACATGGCGTTTTGAAAACAGGATCAGCGGTTCATCCGAACAAGCGGCGACAAAATCGGAATAAGCCGGATCGCCGACTTTCTGATCTATATGAATGACCACAGGACAGCCCGAGGCGGCCCAATGGCGTGCCACCTGCTCAACCCGATCCAGCGCGGTGTGCACCAGCATTACGATGCCCAAGCTGCTCATGCCCAGTTCCCCTTGGACATCAGGCCGAGGATCTCAATCTGTCGCCAGTTGATGTATTTCTCGGACCATTTGTTCCAGAAAACCGGATTATCCTCTAACTGCTTGGCATAAGCCTTGTACTCGCCCGACGCAGCATAATGCTGTCCGCGCAGCAACTCTTCTTTAGCTTTTTCCCCAAGCGTATTGATCAGCTTTGCATGCAGCAGCGCTCCGCTGGTTTTTTCACCGCCCTGCTCTTCATAGACCTGATTGAGCCCGCGCGGCAGCAAGGCGTGGGTTGAGCTGACATAAGCGTAGCGCCGGTGCCATTTCACAAGAGGTATCTTGTTCAGGGCCGGAGCCTTCAGGGGATTGTTCTGAAAGAAAACCCGTGCGCGTGCACCGCCTTGAATCCACAGATTCCCATAGGTCGGGTTGCGGGTAATCATGAAGTTGCCTGAATCGAACCAAGGCGCGACTTCAAAGGGGTTCTGGCCCTCATGATAGGGCGCATCCATGATTCCGGTTTCGGGATACATATCGATCAGCATGGTGCCGAAACTGCGCACACCAGTATCGTCCAGCCAGTCGGTCAGGGCGCGGATCGGGCGGGTATCGCAAAAAGGATAGATAAAGAATTCATCCGGATCGACCGTCAGAACCCAGTGCTTATGCGCATAGCGGCGCAGCAGGTAGTTGGACCAATCCAGACCAAAGGTCGCATTCTTGTAACCTACATCCGTCCACCACAGCGAAACGTCCGGCTGGCTGCTCAGGTATTCGTGGGTGCCGTCATCGCTGTTGTTGTCCACGCACAGGAAGTGATTGATGCCAAGCTTTCGATAGTAGTCTAAGAAATAGGGAAGGCGGATCTTTTCGTTCCGCATCACGCTCATCAACAAGATGTCGTTTTCTTTGATCTTGTTGGTGTTATCTTGCACCGCTTTCAGATCCCGACGCCGACGTAGGCAACGCAGCAGGCGGCGCTTGCGCCGCAATCTCATGCGATAGGAATCCAAAAGGCTCACGCGGCTGCCCAACCTTTTTTGATACGCGCGTCTGCCCGGGGCCGCCTGAGGCCTGAGTGGTGCCGGACATTAACGTTTTATGACATCTCTGCACCTTGTGAGGCAACGGGTTTAAATCCGGTTTACTTCCCCCCTGTGGCAGGAAATCCGCCCGCGTTCATGAGCCCAAGGTCTTGTAACTGTTGCCAATCACCTAGTTTGACCGAGTCAGAAGTCCAAAGATCAGGCCCGCTGATGATCCCGTCATAATAGGCGCCGAACCGATCGGGGTCGTGAAAATGTTGCCGCCTCTGTTTTTCGATCCGCGATTTGTCGACAACCTCAGGCAGGAATTTCGTGTGGAGCAACACGCCCGAGGCGGTCTGCCCACCCGGACCGTCATATTCAAAATTCAAGAACCGGGGCAGCGCGGAATGGCACGAATTCACATAGGCCATATGTCGTGACCACCGGGTTAGAGGGATCTTGTTTAGGGTCGGTGATTTTTGGGGCTGATCTGCAAAAAACGCCCGCTCGCGTACGCCTCCCTGAACCCAAAGGTTGCCCATCGGCCTTTGGCGCTGGGCACGATAGGGGCCGGGGTCAAACCAGTTCAGGCAATCGGTTGGATCGGATTGCGGATCATAACTTTGCTTGCCCAACCGACCTTTGGGATAGAGGTCCAGCATCATCGCCCCAAACGTGGTTTGACCGCGCGCGTCCAGCCATGCAGCTAAATCGCGCATCGTATGGGTGTTGTGATGGGCGTAGATCAGCAACTCATCGGCGTCGACCATCAACGTCCAGTGGTCGTGCCCAAATTTCCACTGCAGCCAAGTCAGCCAATCCAACCCGAACCGAGACGCGCGATAGCTTGCCGTAGTCCGCCACAGCGACACATCCGGCTGTTCAAGCAAATACGGGACTGAGCCGTCATCGCTGCCATTATCCACCATCAGAAAATGATCAACGCCCAGCGTGCGATAATGGTGAAAGAACCACGGCAGACGGCTGATCTCATTCCGCAGCGTGGTAAAGGCAAGAATGGCCCCGGGCGTGATCTTTTGCGTGTTGTCAGTTAGCGATTTCAGCTGATGACGGCTGCGAAAGGATCGCCACAACAACCGCTTCCGTTTCAGGCGCAGCCTGTAACGCTCCACCCAGGTCAGCGGCTGATCCTCAAGCCTCACTTGTTGTAGCTACCATTCTGATGCCAGCGCCAGGCATCCGTGATCATCGTCTCTAACGTTGATCTTTTTGGTGTCCAGCCCAGCTCTTCCTTGGCTCGGACCGAGCCTGAAACTAGACGCGTGCAATCCCCGGCTCGGCGCGGGCCGATGCTGTAGGGTACCGCACGGTTGGTGACGGCTTTGGAATGCTCGATGACTTCCATCACCGAAAACCCCGACCCGGTGCCCAGATTGAACACGCGGCTTTCTTTGCCCTGTTCTAGCCACTTCAGCCCCAGTACATGTGCATCGACCAGATCACAGACGTGTACATAATCGCGGATGCAGGTGCCGTCGGGTGTGTCGTAATCGGTGCCGAATACAGTCAAGCCACCCCGCTTGCCATCGATGGCGTCCAGCATCAGCGGCACCAGATGGGTTTCTGGTTGGTGAAACTCTCCAACTTCGGCATCCGGGTCGGCCCCGGCCACGTTGAAATAGCGGAAGATCACGTGCTTCAGGCCATATGCGGCTTGGAAATCACGTAAGATGTCCTCGATCGCTCGTTTCGAGGCACCATAGGCATTCAATGGCTGCTGTTGCGTGCTCTCGTCCAGCACAACGTTGTCATGTTCGCCATAGGTGGCGCAGGTCGACGAGAACACAAAGTTCAAACATCCCGCATCCACAGCCGCTTGTATCAGTGTCAGCGAACCGGTGACATTGTTCGACCAATACGTTCCGGGCTCAGCCATCGCTTCGCCGACCTGACTGAGGGCGGCGAAATGTATCACGGCGGCGGGTTGGTATTTGGCGAACACTTCGTCCAGCCGGGCGCGGTCCAGCAGGCCGCCCTGCTCGAAAGGGCCGAATTTCACCGCGTCCTGCCATCCGATGACAAGATTGTCATAGGTTACGGGCGTATACCCTGCCCTTGTCAGTGCCTTGCAGGCATGAGAGCCGACATAACCTGCGCCACCTGTAACCAGAATATTTGTCATTCAAGCCCCATAGCGGCCATCATTTCTTCGATCTTGGCCACGTCCTGCGGGTTATTCAGTTCCCAGAACTGACGACCTTTGGCTTCGACTTCGACACAAAGAACCTTGCGGCCGTTTTCCATGAAGCGCAGCTGTTCCAACCCTTCCAGTGTCTCCAGCGGACCGCTAGTCCAGCCCGGATAAGCAGTCAGAGCGTCAGGCCGATAGGCATAAACTCCGACGTGGTGGAATACCGGTGTCGGGTCACTGCTGGCATAGGTCTCGGCTGTGAAAGGGATCACTTCTTTCGAGAAGTAAAGCGCGCTGTGGTCATTGCCGAACACCGCTGTAGTGCCCCCGACCCGGCCTTGCTTGCGATCGTTCAGTAATCCGTTCAGTGCGTCCCCGTCACAGCGCAGCACGGGGGTGGCCACACCCGCATCTGGCGCGTTGCGCAGACCCGAGATCAGGTCTTCAACAAACCAATGCGGGGTCAAAGGCGCATCCCCTTGCAGGTTGACGACGATGTCATAACCGCCACCCAGAGCCGAGTGCGCCTCGGCGCAGCGTTCGGTACCGTTGCGGCAGGTTTCTGAAGTCATCACCACCTCGGCACCGAACCCCTCTGAGGCTTCGCGGATACGGTCATCGTCGGTTGCTACAACCACGCGATCTACGCCTGACACGGAAATCGCAGCGCGCCAGGATCGTTCGATCAGAGTCATGCTGGTTCCGTTTGCCCCGGTCAGCGGAACCAGAGGTTTGCCTGGATAGCGGGTCGAAGCGTAGCGCGCGGGAATGGCTATCAATACTGACATCAGGCTTCCTTCAGCTCAACGCCTGGAGCATAGGCGATGAAAAATGGATTGGCATATCCGTCTTTGCCATAGGTCAGCGGCGAATGGTCTTCAAAGCGCACCACATGTCCGCCCGCACCGGCCAGAACCGCGTGGCCCGCAGCGGTGTCCCACTCCATGGTGCGGCCAACACGGGGGTAGAGGTCGGCCTCTCCCGTCGCCACCAGACAGAACTTCAGCGACGACCCGGCACTTTTGCTGTCGCGCACCTGATATTTGTTGATGTAGTCCTCGGTCGCCTGATCCCGATGCGACTTGGATGCAACGATCATCAGCGCCGAATTGTTTGGTTTAGAGACTGACATTGGCGTCAACGCGCCCGGCTGATCTTTGTCCAGATCCCCGATTTCTTCAACCGATTGCCCGTCAGCTTGCGTATAGAACATCCGGCCCCGTGCAGGGGCGTAGACCACGCCACGCGTCGGTACGCCGTTTTCGACCAAAGCGATATTTACGGTAAAATCGCCGCGCCGATTTATGAATTCCTTGGTGCCGTCCAGTGGATCAACAATCAGAAAGGTCTCGCCCTTTTCGGAATGCGAAGCTGCCTGTTCCTCGGTCACCAGCAGGATATCTGGAAAAGCCTCGCGCAATCCGGCCGAGATCAAAGCATCCGCCGCCTCGTCCGCCTCGGTTACCGGGCTTGAGTCTGACTTGACCTTGACGTCGAAATCATCCGCTTCGTAGATCTGCATGATCTTGTCGCCTGCCTGCAAGGCCAGCCGCCGGATGACGGGAATAAGCGCGTCATAAGTCACAAAAAAGCTCCGTTCCTGTGGTTTGTTGATCAGGGCATCTCACGGACTTATGATGCGATGGATACGGAACAGCAAGAATTTCGTGCCAATTTGCGGCTGACATAGCAGGAAAGAGTATTCGAGTGTTTCACTTCAAGAGAAATCAGTCATTGCTGGGCGGGGCTTTCACCACCGCCGAGCTGATATTCCATGCAGTAGTTCGCAATATCCGGTCGCAGCACTCCAACGCGGTGATGGCAATCCTGATCAACATTGTTCAGGTCGTCCTTCTGGTGACGGCGTTTTATATACTTATGACGCTAATTGGTCGAATGACTGGCATGGCCAAAATCCGGGGCGAGATGGTTTTGTTCCTGCTCTCCGGAGTTTTTTTGTTCCTGACGCATATCAAGTCTGTCACTGCAATCGCCGGGGCTGGATCCGGCAATAATCCGATGACTCTGCACTCGCCAATGACAATGATGGTGATGTTGTCAGCATCTGCCTTCGGTATACTTTATACGCAGCTTATCTCGATCCTGGTCATCCTGTTCGTCTACAGCGTAGCCGTCTCGCCTCTTGTGATCCAAGAGCCCGGCGGTGCATTTGGGATGCTTTTGCTGGCCTGGTTCACGGGATGCTCTGTCGGTTTAGTGTTGTTGGCGCTGAAACCCTGGTTTCCCAATACTGTAAGCATCCTAAAAAATGTGTACCGTCGATTGAACATGATATTTTCGGGCAAGATGTTCGTTGGCAACGCGCTAGGTGGGTTCATGCTGACCTTGTTTGCCTGGAACCCACTGTTTCACATCATCGATCAATGTCGTGGTTTTGTGTTCCGAAATTATTTTCCCCGGAACACCAGTTGGGAGTACGCGCTTTGGGTCGGAATAGTTTTAACAATGATCGGCCTGCTGGGTGAGTTCTATACCCGCAGGCAGGTCTCGAAAAGCTGGGATGCGCGACGCTGATCTTTGCTGTGCGTGCTGTATTCTGAAAACCTGTTCCCGGATATTGGATCGCACTTCACGTTGCGACCCTCAATGTCAGGTTGATGCGTCCGCCTTTTGGCAAAAGTTTGGATGACCCGAACCGGATGCGATCCACCCCGTGATAGGTCAAGCGTGCCGGGCCGCCCATGATCACCAAATCGCCCGAGCTCAGCCAGATCGACTCGGTCTTGCCGCCCCGCGTGGTGTTACCGATACGGAACAGCGCGTCATCGCCCAATGAAATCGACAGCACGGGCCACGAAAAATCGGCCTCATCCTTGTCCTGATGCAGGCCCATCTTGGTGCCTTCACCGTAATAGTTGATCAGACAGCAATCGGGCTGGCGATCCGCGCCGGTCAGGTCCTGCCAGATGGTCAAAATCTCATCTGGAATCGCGGGCCATGTCATGCCCTTTGGGTGCGTGTCCTGATACCGATAGCCCGCCCGGTCAGTGACCCATCCCAGCGCCCCGGCCGAGGTCATGCGCACTGACATTTCCTTGCCCGAAGGTGTCACGGGCCGATAAAGCGGTGCCACTTTCAGAATCGGCCTAAGCAGGTCAACTAGATGCGACTGCGCCGCCGCATCCAAATAGCCTTTCCGAATATCAAATCCGCGCAATAACAGCCGCGCCATTCCAGAATCCCCAAACCTTGCCAAAACCTTGCCAAAAAAGGCCACAGATTCCCGAAAACCTGCGTTTCTGAACGCTTGCAGGCCCCTGTTCTCGCCCTTATATACGCCTCGACGCGCGATGGTGTAGTGCTGTCGCGCACATCAATCGGGGGCAGGATGCCGCAACGGGTCCAACCCTCGGGACATCGCCTTGAATGGAAAGGGATTGAAAATATGGGAAAAGTAATCGGGATTGACCTCGGTACCACCAACTCGTGTGTGGCCATCATGGACGGCTCTCAGCCGAAGGTCATCGAAAACGCAGAAGGGGCGCGGACCACGCCCTCGATCGTCGCCTTCACCGAAGATGAGCGACTGGTCGGTCAGCCTGCAAAACGTCAGGCGGTCACCAACCCCGACAACACCATCTTTGGCGTCAAGCGTCTGATCGGTCGTCGTGTGGATGATGCAGAAGTCGAAAAAGATAAGAAAATGGTGCCGTACGCCATCGTCGATGGCGGCAATGGCGACGCGTGGGTTGAAGCCCGCGGTGAGAAATACTCCCCAAGCCAGATCTCGGCCTTCACTCTGGGTAAGATGAAGGAAACCGCCGAGAGCTATCTGGGTGAGGAAGTCACGCAAGCGGTTATCACCGTTCCGGCATACTTCAACGACGCACAGCGTCAGGCTACCAAAGACGCTGGTAAAATCGCCGGTCTGGAAGTGCTGCGGATCATCAACGAGCCGACAGCTGCTGCGCTGGCCTATGGTCTGGACAAGGAAGAAACCCAAACCATCGCGGTTTATGACCTTGGTGGTGGTACCTTCGACGTGACCATTTTGGAAATCGACGACGGCCTGTTCGAGGTTAAGTCGACCAACGGCGACACCTTCCTGGGTGGTGAAGACTTTGACATGCGCATCGTCAATTACCTGGCGGACGAGTTCAAAAAAGAACACGGTGTCGACCTGTCGCAAGACAAGATGGCCCTGCAACGTCTGAAAGAAGCCGCTGAAAAAGCCAAGATCGAGCTGTCCTCGACCTCGCAGACCGAAATCAACCAGCCGTTCATCTCGATGGGTGCAAACGGTCAGCCGCTGCACATGGTCATGAAACTGACCCGTGCCAAGCTGGAATCGCTGGTTGGCGACCTGATCAAGAAGTCGATGAAGCCTTGCCAGGCTGCTCTGAAAGACGCGGGCCTGTCGGCTGGCGACGTGGATGAGGTTGTTCTGGTCGGTGGTATGACTCGCATGCCGAAAGTGATCGAAGAGGTCACCAAGTTCTTCGGTAAGGAGCCGCACAAGGGTGTGAACCCGGACGAAGTTGTTGCTATGGGTGCCGCCATTCAGGCCGGTGTTCTGCAGGGCGACGTCAAAGACGTGGTTCTGCTGGACGTGACCCCGCTGTCGCTGGGCATCGAAACGTTGGGTGGCGTGTTCACCCGCCTGATCGACCGCAACACCACGATTCCGACCAAGAAGTCTCAGGTCTTCTCGACCGCCGAGGACAACCAGAACGCCGTGACCATCCGCTGTTTCCAGGGTGAGCGCGAAATGGCTGCGGACAACAAGATCCTGGGTCAGTTCAATCTGGAAGAGATCCCGCCCGCACCGCGCGGCATGCCTCAGATCGAGGTGACTTTTGACATCGACGCCAACGGCATTGTCTCGGTTTCGGCCAAGGACAAAGGCACTGGCAAAGAGCAGAAGATCACCATTCAGGCCTCGGGCGGTCTGTCGGACGAAGATATCGACAAGATGGTCAAGGATGCCGAGGAAAACGCCGAGGCAGACAAGGCCCGCAAAGAGCTGGTCGAAGCCAAGAACCAGGCCGAAAGCCTTGTCCACGCGACCGAGAAATCGATCGAGGAACATGGCGACAAGGTCGACCCGTCGACCGTCGAAGCGATCGAACTGGCTGTTGCCGCGCTCAAGGATGAGCTGGAGACGGACAATGCCGACAAGATCAAGTCGGGCATCCAGAACGTGACCGAAGCGGCCATGAAACTGGGTGAGGCGATCTATAAGGCACAGGCGGAAGAGGGCGAAGATGAGCCCGCGGCCGCAGATGCCGCGCCGGGTGACGATGACATTGTCGACGCCGAGTTCGAAGATCTGGACGACGACAAGCGTAACTAACGGGTAACCGGGCCAATTTGGGCCGGTCCGGTTGCCGGGCCGGCCCGATTACGTTGAGGCAGAAGGAAATACTGATGTCCAAACGCGACTATTACGAAGTGCTCGGCGTGTCCAAGGGCGCTTCTGCGGATGAGATCAAAAAAGGCTTTCGCTCGAAAGCCAAACAGCTGCATCCCGATCGCAACAAGGACAACCCCGATGCCGAAGCGCAGTTCAAAGAGGCCAACGAGGCTTACGATGTTCTGCGCGATGCTGACAAGAAAGCCGCTTATGACCGCTTTGGTCACGCCGCGTTTGAAAACGGCATGGGCGGTGGCGGTGGCCGTCCCGGTGGCGGCTTCGGTCAGGGCGATTTCTCCAGCGCGTTCTCTGACGTGTTCGACGATCTGTTCGGCGACTTCATGGGTGGCCAGCGTGGGGCAGGCGGGGGCCGTCGCGCCGCACGCGGTTCAGACCTGCGCTATAACCTGCGGGTCACGTTGGAAGAGGCTTATGCAGGCCTGCAGAAAACCATAAACGTTCCTACGGCTGTGGCCTGTTCCTCTTGCGAGGGAACTGGTGCCGAAGGTGGTGTTGAACCTACCGCATGTCCGACTTGTTCCGGCATGGGCAAGGTTCGCGCGCAACAGGGCTTTTTCACGGTTGAGCGCACTTGCCCGACCTGCTCTGGTTTGGGTCAGATCATTAAGAACCCTTGTAAGTCGTGCCAAGGTGCGGGGCGCGTTGAAAAAGATCGCGCATTGTCCGTGAACATCCCTGCCGGTGTCGAGACCGGCACCCGGATTCGTCTGGCCGGTGAGGGTGAGGCTGGAATGCGTGGTGGTCCTCCCGGTGACCTCTATATTTTTGTCGAAGTTTCCGAGCACAAGCTGTTCGAACGTGACAGCGTGAACCTCTATTGCCGTGTGCCAGTCAGCATGGCCAAGGCAGCACTTGGCGGTTCGATCGAGGTGCCGACCATCGACGGTGGTCGCGGTCGTGTTCAGATTCCTGCCGGCAGCCAGTCGGGCCGCCAGATGCGCCTGCGTAGCAAAGGCATGCCCGCCCTGCGCGGCGGAGGCATCGGGGATATGTTCATCGAACTTGCCGTGGAAACTCCGGTCAATCTGACCAGTCGTCAGAAAGAACTTCTGCGTGAGTTTGACGATTTGGGTGAAGATAACCACCCGGAATCTAAAAGCTTTTTCTCTTCTGTAAAGTCCTTCTGGGATGGCATGAAGGGTTAAACGGTTGAGCAGGGGGGCTCTGCCCCCATCGCCCTTTGGGCGACCCCCCCGAGATATTTATGGCCAGATGAAACAGGGGATCCGTGTGCTGCCGATCCGGCAGGCCGGGATAGGGCGCGTTAACTTTTCGGAAACCGATTCTGCGTCAGAGTGGTGTTATGACCCAAGACGCCTTTGCCGAAGCCCCCATGCTGTTCGATACGGATGAAGCACCGGCGCAGCCGCTGCCCGTTGGTCGGTTACCCTCCTACATCAAAGACCATCGCAAGCGGCTGCGCGAAAGGTTCATGTCTGGCGGATCAGCAGCGATGCCGGATTATGAACTGCTGGAACTTGCTCTGTTCCGATCCATCCCGCGTCAGGATGTGAAACCGCTGGCTCGGGCACTGATGGAAGAGTTTGGTGATTTCAATCGTGTGTTGACTGCACCCGAGGAACGGCTGCGTCAGATCAAAGGCGTTGGGGACACGGTGATTACCGATCTGAAAATCCTTGAGGCCTGTGCCCATCGCATGGCGCGTGCCCGGGTGATGCAACGGCATGTGATCTCGGGATGGGATGCGCTTCTGGACTATTGTCACACCACGATGGCGCACCGCGAGATCGAGCAGTTTCGTGTGTTTTATCTAGATCGCAAGAATGTGCTGATTGCGGATGAAGAGCAGGCCAAAGGCACGGTGGATCATGTGCCGGTCTATCCGCGAGAGGTCGCGAAGCGGGCGTTGGAACTCAATGCCTCGGCTCTGATCCTGGTCCACAATCATCCATCCGGTGATCCGACGCCGTCGCAGTCGGATATCGATATGACCAACCGGATTCAGGATGCGTGTTCCGCCCTTGGGCTGACTTTGCATGATCACCTGATCATCGGGAAATCGGCTGAACTGAGTTTCCGCTCGCAAGGCTATTTGTAAGGGTTATCGGATCCAAACTTCGACCCGACGATTCACCTTGCGGCCCCATTCGGTGTCGTCGCAGGCCATCGGCATGGCCTCGCCAAAGCCCTCGACACTGATTTCGATGCTGTCGGGGAGGCTGGTTTCGACCGATGCCAGCACTGCGTTTCGGACGGTTTTGGCTCGCTGCAGGGCAATACGTGAATTGGCGACCGCCGCGCCCTCGCCGTCACTAAACCCAACAAAGATCAATTGACGCGCCTCCAACGTTCCGCTTTCCAAAGCTTGCGCAAGGTTCAAGATGTTTGACCGGGACTGAGCATCGGGTCGCGACGACCCCGGTTCGAACCGAAAGGACAAAGATAGCCGCGAAAGTGGACGGAGGGTTTCGATCATGCGCTGCAACTCTTCCAACCCGACCTCAGCTCCACCGGTGCTGATCGCATTGGCCAGCCGATCGCCTTGCAGCCCAACCTGGATTGTTTCAAGGGATTGATCGACAAATCCGGCTTGCCGGATGACCATCTGTGCGGCGCTGCTTTGGGTATAGGCCAAAAACTGTCGCGCGACTTTGGGCAATCGTCTTTGTGGCAAATAGAAAAACATGGGTGAGGTCAGCGGATAATCTTCGGTCTTGACCGATTGCCGTGTTGCCGACAGGGTATGTCCGCACCCACCGGTCAGAGGCAGGGCGCGCACAGTCCCGGCCTCTGCAAGGCTGGCGACGCCGAGCGCGAACGGGTCGTTCGAGACCGCGCGCACCAGATCGCTGTTGCGGTCATGCCGTGCGATCTGAGCGGTCATATGAGCGTTGGCAGGTGCAAGCAGCAAATCCTCGACCGCCTGATCCAGCCCGGAACCGACCTGTGGCAGATGCAGAGAGATCGGCGCATCGGGACCGCCGAGATCGCTCCAATTTGTGACCTCGGCGGTAAAGACCATCACCAGATCAGCAAGCGAAATCTGACGCACGGGATTGTCGCCCGACACAATCGGAACGATCGCATCCAGAGCCAAGACACGCGATCGGCGGGTTTGCGTCAGATCTCCGAGCCCAGCGGCTTTGGTCAACTCCAGTTCGTCTGATCGAATTTCCCGCTGCGCCAACACGACATCTGCGGTGTTCTCAACCAGATCGATAAAGCCGTCAGCCGTATCCGTTGCACGAAATATGAACCTCGCCAAAGGCGCCTGCCGATCAGGCTGATTCAGGGCGTAGACCCGCAGGTCTCCGGTGCCCTCGGGCTGTGACAGGGTTAACCCTTCCTCGATGGCAAAGCCCTGTGCAAGCGCGGGCAGCAGTGTCTCGGCGATCACTGATGAGCCAGAGAAACGAACTTCGGCCACAAAATCCGTCAGGTTGGGGCAAGCTGGGCCGTCGCAGGTGACCCCCGATCCATCGACCGTTAGCTCTCCGAATTGCGTATCGACACGGTAGAATTCACCGTCGTAACCAAGAAGGGTGCCGACCACTTCTACCTTGCCGTCATGCGAGGTCAAAGTGATGTCCTGCGCGAATACGCTTTGTGCCAAGGATAAGGCAAAAAGCGCGGCGAACGCCGCACGAAGAATGCTCATTGGAAACCGTAAATCTGCCTGCTGCTTATTTGGCAGCGATTGTCAGGTCTGAGAACAGATTATTCAACACCAGAAAATCGCCAGCTGCCTCACAACCGGGCATATCCAGCGACAGGTCGCGTGAGCGTAGCCGTTCCGCGCGCCATTCCAATGATTGCACGCTTAGGGGCTTGCCGCAATTTGCTTCGGTGACCTCAGTTTCAACCGACAGAGTGATACTACCGGCCTCGGTTGCGGTCTCAATGGGGTATGAATAAACCTCGATGTTGCGCGCGACGTCCGAACCGCCCTGACCCAGATGGATCACCGAGCCCGCGCCGCCGGTCTGGGACCCTGACCACACGTGGCCTTCTTCCCCGTAACCTGCGCCGAATTCCAGCGCATGAAGCTGCAGATCGGTTTCGCCCTGCCACTGCAAGGCAACCCGGTTGAAGCTGTTGATCTCGGGCACATGCGTCGTCGCAACGGTGCCTTTCTCATCCGGCAGCGAGATCAGGAAAATAGCGTATTCCGACAGCGCCGGGATGGTCAGGTTCAAGCCGCCAAGCGCATCGGTCTCGGTGCTGAAAACCAGCCCGTTGTGATGAACCTCAATGGTCTCATTGGCGTGGCAGGGGGCCTTGACCCGCAGCCGTACGTTGGCGCCGGGCACAGCCATGGCGCGCGCGCTCATATCGCAATTCGAAGGCAAACGGCTGGTTTCTGGCGCTGAGCGTATGGATTGAGATAGATCCTTGGGACGCGTTTCTGTCGGGGAAGAAGAGGTCAGGACAACGCTTTCCAGTCCGGTCAGGTCCGAGTCCTGTTCCGAGATCGAAGCGACGCGTTCACCGCTCGGCTCAGCATTGGGTTGCTGCGCCGATCCGCTTTGCATCAAATATCCAATGGCCAGAGCGCAGGCAACGGTTCCGCCCGTGGTCACGTAGTTCTTAATGACAAACAAGACACCCTCCCCAGTTGAAGGAGCGAGTCGCAATTTGCTTCCCAATCAAGGCCAATATGTGGCCGTGAGGCGGACTCATTGTGGTGGAAAGCAGGTGACGTTAAGTCAACCTGCCGTGGCAATGTTTGAATTTTTTCCCCGAGCCACAAGGGCAAGGATCATTGCGTGACGGGTTACCCCAAGTCGAAGGATCATCCTCGACAAAACCCGGACGACTGTCACCAGACGCTTCGGCTTCGGCGATCGCCTCAGCATTCCCGGCAGCTTGATCCACAGCTTTCTGCGCCTGTGCCTGTTGTGCTGCCATCTGCGCGAGCATTTCCTTCTGTTCTTCTTCGCTCAGCGGGCGCACGCGCGACAATTGCTGAGTGACGGTTTCGCGCAAGGAATCAAGCATCCCTTCGAACAGCTGGAAGCTTTCGTTCTTGTATTCGTTCAGCGGATCGCGCTGTGCATAGCCACGGAAACCCACGACCGAGCGCAGATGTTCCAGCGTCAAAAGATGTTCGCGCCATTTGCCATCGATAGTCTGCAGCAGAACCTGCTTTTCGATGTTGCGCATGTTTTCCGGGCCAAACGCCACGGCCTTCTGCGCCATCATTTCATCGGCGGCTTTGATCAGACGTTCGCGGATTTGCTCGTCATCTACGCCTTCCTCGGCGGCCCAGTCCTGAACCGGCGCATCGATGGTCAGCTTCTCTTTGACCGCTCCGTGCAGACCTTCTGTATCCCATTGATCTGCATATGATTTTGGCGGCATGAATTCGTCGATCATATCGTCGATCACCTGCTCACGCATATCGGACACGACATCCGACAGATCATCCGCTGACATGATTTCACGCCGCTGGCTGAACACGACTTTCCGCTGATCGTTCATCACGTCGTCGAATTTCAGAACGTTTTTGCGCATGTCAAAGTTGCGACCTTCGACTTTGGATTGCGCCCGTTCCAGCGATTTGTTCACCCAGGGGTGAATGATTGCCTCGCCCTCTTTCATGCCCAGCGTGGTCAGGACCTTGTCCAAACGTTCCGAACCGAAGATGCGCATCAGGTCATCTTCCAGGCTCAGGTAGAACACGGTGCGGCCCGGGTCACCTTGGCGTCCCGAACGCCCGCGTAGCTGGTTGTCGATCCGGCGGCTTTCATGACGTTCGGACGCCATTACGTAAAGACCACCGGCCTGCAGCACCTTTTCCTTTTCTTCTGCGTGCTTGGCTTCTTCTGCCGCACGCAATTCGGCCGGGTCAGCCTCGGGGTTTTCCGCCAGCGCCTGCAGCACCTTCATCTCGACATTGCCGCCCAGCTGAATATCGGTGCCGCGGCCCGCCATGTTGGTGGCGATGGTCACCGCACCCAGACGGCCGGCATCTGCCACGATCTGCGCTTCCTGTTCATGCTGGCGGGCGTTCAGAACGTTGTGCTCGATTCCCTCTTTGTCCAGCATCTGGCTGATCACTTCGGACTTTTCGATCGACGTGGTACCGACAAGAACCGGCTGACCTTTTTCACCGGCCTTTTTGACCTGTTCAATAATGGCACCGTATTTTTCGGCTGTCGTGCGGTAGACCTGGTCGTCTTTGTCCTCACGCGCGATTGGTTTGTTGGTCGGAACCTCGACCACACCCAGACCATAGATTTCCTGAAATTCTTCCGCCTCGGTCAGCGCAGTGCCGGTCATGCCGGACAGCTTGTCATAGAGGCGGAAATAGTTCTGGAATGTCACGCTGGCCAGCGTCACATTCTCGGGCTGAATCTGTACGCCTTCCTTGGCTTCGATGGCTTGGTGCAGACCCTCCGACAAGCGGCGGCCCGGCATCATCCGACCGGTGAATTCGTCGATTAGCACCACATTGCCATCCCGAACGATATAGTCCTTGTCACGTTGGAACAGTTTATGCGCGCGCAGGCCCTGATTGACGTGATGCACTACAGTGGTGCTTTCGGGGTCGTACAGCGAATGCCCCTCGGGCAGCAGACCCGCTGAAAGCAGTTGCTGCTCCAAAAACTCGTTGCCTTCATCGGTGAACGTCACGCTGCGGCTTTTTTCATCGAGCGAGTAATGATCGTCCTGCAGCGTCGGGATCACGGTATCGATGGCAGTATAAAGGTCCGATCGGTCTTGTGCCGGCCCCGAGATGATCAGCGGTGTCCGCGCCTCATCAATCAGGATCGAGTCGACTTCGTCGACGATCGCGAAATTGTGGTGCTTCTGATAGACCTGTTCCAGATCGGCCTTCATGTTGTCGCGCAGATAGTCGAAGCCCAACTCATTATTTGTGGCATAGGTGATGTCACACTTGTACGCCGCCATCTTCTCGGCATCCGGTTGGCCCGACCAGATCACACCGGTCGTCATGCCAACGGACGCAAACACCTTGCCCATCCATTCCGAGTCGCGCTTGGCCAGGTATTCGTTCACCGTGACCACATGTACGCCCTTGCCGGTCAGTGCATTCAGATAGGCGGGGAAGGTGGCGACCAGGGTTTTGCCTTCACCCGTTTTCATTTCCGAGATGTTGCCCTGGTGCAGGAACAAACCACCCATCAACTGCACATCAAAGGCCCGAAGACCTAGGGCGCGCTTGGCCCCTTCGCGGACATTGGCAAATGCTTCCGGCAGCAAGTCATCCAGCTTTTCACCGTCCAGCGCTCGTTTGCGCAGCTCAGCGGTTTTCTCGATCAGGCCATCGTCGGTCAGGATCTCGAACTCCGGCTCCAGCGCATTGATCTTTTCGACCAGCGGGCGGGCCGCCTTGATCTTGCGGTCGTTCGGTGTTCCGAACACCTTTTTGGCGAGCGTTCCGAGTCCCAGCATGTTCACTCCAGCGGATCTGTTTTTTTCTTGGTTGCGACAGGCTTGCCCACCTTGCGCGCAGCCCCTAGATACGGGGGGTGAAAGGCGGCCCTGTCCAAGGCTTCAAAGCGATGTAAGGGGCAGGTTCCACAGTGTCAACGCTGCGCCCTGTCGCGGCAAAGAAATAGGATAATTCCATGCCCAAAGGCCTCACTTTTCTGCCATCGCTTGCGCTTGCTGCCGTGATGGCGTTGCCGCTGGCCGCCCAGGACGCACCGGATGCCAACACCGTGGTTGCCCGCGTGAACGGCGACGAGATCACATTGGGTCACGTCATCGCCACCGCCTCGGCGCTGCCGGCGCAGTATCAGCAGCTTGAAGATGAGGTGCTATATGATTTCATCCTCGAGCAACTTGTCCAGCAGCACCTTCTGAGCCTTGAACAGGAAGAGCTGAATACACTCAACGCCCTTCGACTGGAAAACGAAACCCGGTCCCTGCGCGCCGTGCAAACCGTCGAAGCGCTGACAGCCGCCAGTGTCACTGATGAGGCCATACAGGCCGCCTATGACACGCAATTCGCCGAGTTTCAGGGCGAAGACGAGTTCAATGCCAGCCACATTCTGGTCGAATCCGAGGACGAAGCCAAAGCTGTCAAAGCCCAACTGGAAGAAGGTGCAGATTTCGCTGAGCTAGCGAAAGAAAAATCCACAGGACCCTCTGGCCCCAATGGCGGTGCGCTGGGCTGGTTCGGCAAAGGCCAGATGGTGCCCGAGTTTGAAGGTGCCGTGCTTGGCCTTGAAAAGGGTCAGGTCTCGGATCCGGTGCAAACCCAGTTCGGTTGGCACGTGGTCACGCTGAACGACAAGCGCAAGACCGAGGCCCCCGAATTGGCGGTCGTGCGCGATGAATTGGCTCAGACCATTCGGCAAGAAGCAATTCAGGCCAAGATTGACGAGTTGACGGAGCAAGCGCAGATCGAGCGTCCCGAGCTCGAGGGCGCCGGCCCCGAGGTCATGCGCCAGCTGGAGCTGCTGCAGGAGTAACCCCGTGGCCACGATAACCAAGGTTTCACCGCTGGCCCCGGCGGCCTTCCCCGAATTGCCCGCGATCGACGGTGTGCGCTTCGCCACTGTCGAGGCTGGTGTCCGATATCAAGGCCGCACCGATGTGATGCTGGCCGTTCTTGATCCGGGCACTTCGGTGGCGGGGGTGTTCACCCGCTCGGCCACCCGTGCGGCCCCCGTTCTGGATTGTCAGGACAAGATCGGCGGGCCCGGCGACGCGCCTGCAGCGATCCTTGTGAATTCGGGCAACGCCAATGCGTTTACCGGCCATTACGGGCAGACCTCAGTGGCCGAGGTGACGCAAGCCGTCTCCAAAGCTACCGGAGTTGCGGTAGATCGGGTTTTTACCTCGTCGACCGGTGTCATCGGCGAGCCGCTGCCCCATGACCGCATCGTTGCACAGCTTGAGGCGTTGAAGGCGGGCCTCAGCCGTCACGCGATTGAGGACGCGGCGCGCGCGATCATGACCACCGACACCTTCCCGAAGGGGTCGTCGGCGCAGGTCGATATTGGCGGCCAAACAGTCTCTATTGCGGGGATTGCGAAGGGTTCCGGCATGATCGCGCCCGATATGGCGACGATGCTGGTCTATATCTTCACCGATGCTCAGATCGAGCAATCAGCGCTGCAGGCGATGCTGAGCGCGCAGACTGACCGGACCTTCAACTGCATCACCGTGGATAGCGATACCTCGACATCCGACAGCCTCTTGCTTTGCGCCACCGGGGCATCGGGCGTCGATGCCACCGGCAATGCCGCCTTCGCGCAAGCACTGGAAACAGTGATGTTGGACCTTGCGCAGCAAGTGGTCCGCGACGGCGAAGGGGCCACGAAATTCGTCGAAATTCGTGTGACCGGCGCCGCCACGGATGCTGATGCCAAAACCCACGGGCTGGCTATCGCCAACTCCCCGCTGGTCAAAACCGCCATCGCGGGCGAGGACCCGAATTGGGGCCGCATCGTCATGGCCATCGGCAAATCCGGTGCTGCTGCAGACCGCGACCTTTTGAGCATATCGTTCGGAGACATCCTTGTGGCTGAAAAAGGCTGGGTCAGCCCCGACTACCGCGAGGAAGACGCTGCGGCCTATATGAAAGGTCAGGATTTGGTGATCGCAGTCGATCTGGGACTGGGTCAGGGCGCTTCCACCGTCTGGACCTGCGATCTGACCCACGGCTATATCGAAATCAACGCGGATTATCGCTCGTGAAGACAGTGTTAGTGTCTGCCGTGGCTCTGATCGACATCGAGGGCCGCGTCCTACTGGCTCAACGCCCCGAAGGTAAATCCATGGCCGGTCTCTGGGAATTCCCCGGCGGCAAGATCGAACCCGGAGAAACCCCCGAGGCCGCCCTGATCCGCGAATTGCACGAGGAACTGGGCATCGACACCTGGGCCTCGTGCCTCGCGCCGCTGACCTTTGCCAGCCACAGCTATGACGATTTCCACCTGCTGATGCCGCTGTATGCCTGCCGCAAATGGGAGGGGATACCGCAATCGAAAGAAGGACAGGCGCTGAAATGGGTGCGGGCGAATGATCTGAGGAACTACCCGATGCCTGCGGCAGATGTGCCGTTGATCCCGATTTTGCGGGATTGGCTATAAGCCCTTAAAAAAGACTCTAATCTGACTCAACTGGCAAAACGACAAAGCTTGGCAAATCACTGTGGTGCATGTCATTGCTGAACATATCGTTACGAAGGCAACCGACGTATTCTGCTTGAGGTTCCCTTTGTTCGATCCGGACTGGCCCGCCCTCAGGCGTAGCAATTCCCGCATGCACCGCGGCCATACAAATGTTGCTCCACCAAGCGTACACTTCGCATCCCTGTACATTGAACGGCCGTATCCGTTGCGCCTCTTTTGTGCACATGCACTCAATGGGTAAGTCAAGTTCACCAATATGGCCGGGGCAATCCTGTAACTCATCGGCTGAAATCGGTCGACTCCCGCTACCAGCGATCACAAAAATCGCGATGGCCACAAATATGATCTGCTGAGCTCTATGCATTATCAATTCTATCACGAACTCACGCATTGCCCAAAGAAACGCGGAGGTTGTATTCGCTTTTGGAAGCGCTGGTTTATCCAGTTCAACGATTTTTACATCTTGTACAACTCGGAACTTCACTCCTCCGCCCCTGTTACAATTCGTAAGAATTGAGAAAACATCAGGCAAAACTTGACGCTGATCGTTACGACGTCCCTTATCGGGGCATTGGCGTTCGGGCACCATCCCGAACCCGCCATTTTCGGCCCGGGGAGGGGTCGGATGGGGAGGAGAAAAAGATTGGCTCAGACGCAGTCGGGCGCTGAAGGGATGGACTCTCTTCCGGCGCTATTACACCGCAATGTGACCCAGTTCGGGGATGCCCCGGCCTATCGGGAAAAGGAATTCGGGATCTGGCAATGCTGGACCTGGGCGGAAGCCGCCAAAGAAATCCGTGCCATCGCGCTTGGGTTTCTAGAACTTGGCGTTGAAAAGGGTGACCATATTGCTGTGATTGGTCGGAACCGTCCCGCCCATTACTGGTCGATGGTTGCCGCACAGATGGTAGGCGCGGTGCCGGTGCCTCTGTATCAGGATTCGGTCGCCGAAGAGATGGCCTATGTGCTGGAACATTGCGGTGCGAAATATGTCGTCTGCGGTGATCAGGAGCAGGTCGACAAAGTCATCGAGATTCAGGAAAATCTCCATCAGGTCAAACACATACTTTATACCGACAAGCGCGGGATGCGGAAGTATGACCACTCGCAGATGAACGCGCTTGAGGACATCATGGCCGAAGGCAGTGCGGGGCACGCGCGGTTTGATGCGGAACTGGACAAGCGCATTGCGGCGATCACCTATGACGATACCTGCGTGATGCTCTATACCTCGGGCACCACGGGCAAGCCCAAAGGCGTGGTGCTGTCGAACCGGAATGTTATTGAAAGCGCCAAGAATTCCGCAGAGTTCGATCATCTGACCCGAAATGAGGATATCCTGTCCTACCTGCCAATGGCGTGGGTTGGGGATTTCATATTCTCCATCGGTCAGGCCTATTGGTGCGGTTTCTGTGTGAATTGCCCGGAAAGCGCAGACACGATGATGACCGACCTGCGCGAGATCGGGCCGACCTATTTCTTTGCCCCGCCGCGGGTGTTCGAGACCCAGCTGACCAACGTGATGATCCGGATGGAGGATGCGGGCAAGCTGAAGCAGCGCATGTTCCATTATTTCATGGCCCATGCCAAGAGGGTTGGTGGATTGCTGCTGGACGGCAAGCCGGTGGGCTTTGGCGACAAGTTGAAATATGCGTTGGGCAATCTGCTGGTCTATGGCCCGCTGAAAGATACGCTTGGCTATGGCCGGTTCCGTGTGGGCTATACGGCGGGTGAAGCGATCGGGCCGGAAATCTTTGATTTCTATCGCTCTTTGGGCATCAACCTGAAGCAGCTTTACGGTCAGACCGAAGCGACCGTGTTCATCACCGTGCAGCCGGATGGCGAAGTACGGGCCGATACGGTCGGCGTCCCCGCACCGGATGTTGAGCTGAAAATCGACGATAAGGGTGAGATCCACTATCGCTCGCCCGGGGTGTTTGTTGAATATTACAACAACCCGGACTCCACAGCTTCGACCAAAGATGCCGAAGGCTGGGTCGCCACTGGGGATGCCGGGTTCATCGAGGAGAACTCGGGCCATCTGCGGATCATCGATCGCGCCAAAGACGTGGGCAAGATGGCCGATGGCTCGATGTTTGCGCCGAAATACGTCGAGAACAAGCTGAAGTTCTATCCTGACATTCTTGAGGTCGTGCTGTTCGGTAACAGCAAGGATCGCTGCGTAGCCTTCATCAATATTGACCTGACAGCTGTCGGAAACTGGGCCGAACGTAACAATGTGGCCTACGCGTCCTATCAGGAGCTAGCGGGTCATCCCCGTGTGTTAGAGACGATTCGGAGCCATGTGGAAGAGGTGAACAAGTCGGTTGCGGCGGATGAAATGCTGTCGGGCTGTCAGGTGCATCGTTTCGTGGTTCTGCATAAGGAACTGGATGCGGATGATGGCGAGATGACCCGGACCCGCAAGGTGCGGCGTGGGTTTGTCGAGGACAAATTCAGCGACATTATAGCGGCGTTGTATGACGGGTCGTCGAGCGTTTCGACCACGACTGAAGTGACCTATGAAGATGGTCGTAAGGGATCGATTTCTGCGACGTTGGAAATTGTCGATGCGCCAGTGGTTCCGGTCGCGCAGCACAAGGTGGCGGCGGAATGAGTGGGCTGACGCGCGCCGCTCAACCTGCGGTCATCGCCCCGCCCGCCGTCCCGTTTTTGTGTCAGGGAGGTTCTGATGCTGGATAACTCCGAAGGATATGTCACCGAAGACGGCCGCAAGATCGGCGGTGTGGTGATGGAGATGAAGAACATCACCCTGCGCTTTGGCGGCGTGGTGGCCATCAAGGATATCTCGTTTGACATCCGTGAGGGTGAGATCCGGGCAATCATCGGGCCAAACGGGGCGGGTAAGTCCTCGATGCTGAATGTGATCTCGGGCTTTTATGTTCCGCAAGAAGGTGAGGTCTGGTTTCACGGCTCCAAGCGCCCTCCGATGCGGCCGTTTGAGGTGGCGCAGCAGGGGATCGCGCGGACGTTTCAAAACATCGCTCTGTTCGAAGGCATGAGCGTGTTGGATAATGTGATGACCGGGCGTTTGGGTTTTATGAAGACCAATATTCTTCAGCAAGCGCTGTGGAAGGGCAAGGCCGAGGCAGAAGAGACCGAGAACCGCGAGGCGGTCGAGAAGATCATTGATTTCCTTGAGATTCAGCACATCCGCAAAACGCCGGTGTCCCGCCTGCCTTACGGGTTGAAGAAACGCGTCGAACTGGCGCGCGCGCTGGCGGCGGAACCGAAACTGCTGCTGCTGGATGAGCCGATGGCCGGGATGAACGTCGAAGAGAAAGAGGACATGAGCCGCTTTATCCTCGACGTGAATGACGAGTTTGGCACCACGATTGCGCTGATCGAGCACGATATGGGCGTGGTAATGGATCTGAGCGACCGTGTGGTTGTGATGGATTACGGCAAAAAGATTGGTGACGGCACCCCGGATGAGGTGCGCAACAACCAAGAAGTCATTGATGCCTATTTGGGGGTCAGCCATGACTGAGGTCCGGGCAAAATTGGGGAGGGGCTGGCATGCCTGAACAATTAATCTTCGCGATGGAGGTCATCCTCAACGGTCTGATGGCTGGGGTGCTGTATGCGCTGGTCGCGCTGGGCTTTGTGTTGATCTACAAGGCGTCGGGGATTTTCAATTATGCCCAAGGGGTTATGGCCCTGTTTGCGGCGATGACGCTGGTCGGAATCATGAACGGGCAGGTGCCTTTTGCGCATCTGATCAACGCGACTTTCGGCACGCATGTCTATAATTTTGGTTGGAATGTGCCCGCTTTGCTGGCGATTGTCCTGACCATGGCCGTGATGGTGTTGCTGGCCTGGTGTGTGCAACGGTTCGTCATGCGCCATCTGGTCGGGCAAGAACCGATCATCCTGTTCATGGCGACCATCGGTCTGGCCTATTTCCTTGAGGGCGTCGCCGACCTGATGTGGGGGTCCGAGATCAAGACGCTGGATGTGGGTTTGCCGCAGGGTATCAACCTGTGGATTGACGAGACGACCTTTAATATCTTCGACTACGGTTTCTTCATCGACAATCTGGACATCGTGGCCACGATCATCGCAGCACTTCTGGTGGCGGCTCTGGTCGCGTTCAGCCAGTACACCAAGCAGGGTCGGGCGATGCGTGCGGTGGCGGATGACCATCAGGCGGCGCTATCGGTCGGGATTTCGCTGAACTTCATCTGGATCATGGTCTGGTCGGTCGCCGGGTTTGTGGCGCTGGTCGCGGGCATCATGTGGGGCACCAAATCGGGCGTTCAGTTCTCGCTGTCGCTGATCGCGCTGAAGGCGCTGCCGGTGCTGATGCTAGGCGGGTTCACCTCGATCCCCGGAGCCATCGTCGGTGGCCTGATCATCGGTGTGGGTGAGAAACTGTTCGAGTTCGCCATCGGCCCAATGGTTGGCGGTGCGACTGAGAACTGGTTTGCCTATGTATTGGCGCTGATATTCCTCGTGTTCCGACCTCAGGGCCTGTTCGGCGAGAAGATCATCGAGAGGGTGTAGGGCGTGACCAAGCTGATTGCTATCATCAACGTGATCGCATGGGCGGGGTTTTGGGCTTTCGGCTACATCGCCCTGACATCGAGCGATCTGACCGAGGGCCAACTTGTGATCGCTGTAATTCTGGCCTTTGCCGGGCTGGTCATGGGCATCCTGGCTTACATGAAACTGGTGCGCGCTTCCGAGGCCACCGGATATGCCAAAGGGTCCAATCAACTGGACGCCGCTGCCCGCAATCGGGCGCAGGAAGAATGGGGAAAGTAAGATATGTTCTATCGTGAGGCCGGGGATTTCAAAACCTCATATATCGCCGACAGCCAGACTTTCCCGATCAAGTTTGACCGGTATCGGTACTATGTCGTTCTGGCGGTGGCGTTTGGAATAATTCCGTTCATCATCAACGATTATTGGGCCAATGCGCTGCTTCTGCCATTCCTGATCTATGCCATCGCTGCGATCGGGCTGAACATTTTGGTGGGCTATTGCGGGCAGGTGTCGCTGGGCACCGGCGGGTTCATGGCTGTGGGGGCCTATGCCTGTTACAAGTTGATGACGGCTTTTCCGGATGTCAGCATGTTCATCCATGTGATCCTTGCTGGAGGGATCACTGCGATTGTTGGTGTTTTGTTTGGTCTGCCATCTCTGCGGATCAAGGGATTCTATCTAGCAGTCGCTACGCTGGCGGCGCAGTTCTTTCTTGTGTGGCTGTTTAACCGGGTGCCGTGGTTCTACAACTACTCGGCCTCTGGCCAGATCAATGCGCCGGAACGCGATGTGTTCGGCATCATTATCACTGGCCCGAATGCTCCGGCATGGGCGACTTATCTGTTCTGCCTGATCTTCCTGACCGTCTGTGCCATCATCGCGCGTAACCTGACCCGCGGCACCACTGGTCGTACCTGGATGGCAATCCGCGACATGGACATCGCGGCCGAGATCATCGGGGTGAACCCGCTCAAGGCCAAGCTGACCGCCTTTGCTGTCAGTTCGTTCTTCGTGGGCGTGGCCGGCGCGCTGTTCTTTGCGGTCTATCTGGGCGCAGTCGAGGTTGGAGAAGTGTTCGGCATCCAGAAATCATTCCTGGTGCTGTTCATGGTCATAATTGGCGGATTAGGGTCTATTTTTGGGTCCTTTGCCGGCGCTGCCTTCCTCGTGTTGCTGCCGGTTGTCCTGAAAGTGGTCGGCGTCGATGTGCTGGGCTGGCCCACGGATATCGTGGCGCATTTGCAGCTGGTGATCGTGGGCGCGCTGATCATCATGTTCCTGATCCTTGAACCACACGGGCTGGCGCAGCTGTGGCGCGTGGCGAAAGAAAAACTCAGACTCTGGCCGTTCCCGCACTAGCGGCAGGCCCAACGAAAAGACGGGTGGAAAGCCCGGAACCCAACATCGGACCAACCAAGGGAGGAGACACCCGATGAACAAGAAACTGGCAACCCTGGCGCTGGGTGCGCTGATGGCCTCAGGCCCCGCACTGGCGGATCTGGTGATTCCATCACTCAGCTATCGCACCGGGCCCTTTGCAGCAGGTGGTATTCCGTTTGCGGATGGGTATGCGGATTATTTTACCATGCTGAATGAACGGGATGGCGGCATCGGTGGCGTGCCGATACGTCTGATCGAATGTGAGACCGGCTATACGACGGAAAAGGGCGTTGAATGCTACGAGTCCACCAAAAATGAAGGCTCGCTGGTATATCAGCCGCTTTCGACAGGTATTACCTATCAGTTGATTCCAAAGGTTTCCGCCGATGGCATTCCACTGCAGACCGTGGGTTACGGGCGAACCTCGGCAGCGAACGGTGACGTATTCAAATGGGTCTTTAACTACCCTGCGAACTACTGGAACGGTGCGTCGGGTGCGGTGAACCACATACTTGAAGAAAACGGCGGTGACATCAGCGGCAAAAAAGTGGCGTTGGTCTATCACAACTCGGCCTATGGCAAAGAGCCGATACGCACGCTTGAGGAACTGTCCAAGAAGCATGGATTTGAGCTTTCCTTGCTGCCCGTCGATTCACCCGGTCAGGAACAGAAGTCTCAGTGGCTGCAAATTCGCCGCGATCGGCCGGACTACGTGGTTCTCTGGGGCTGGGGTGTGATGAACCAGGTCGCCATTCAGGAAGCAGCCAATATCCGCTTCCCGATGGAGAATTTCATCGGTGTCTGGTGGTCCGGAGCAGAGCCGGACGTGTTGCCGTCTGGCGAAGCTTCAAACGGTTACAAAGCGCTGGCCTTCACGGCGACTGGGGACGGCTTTCCTGTCTTCGAGGACATCAAGAAATATGTTCACGATGCCGACAAGGCCGCTGGCGCGGGCGATAAGGTTGGAACAGTTCAGTATAACCGAGCTGTTTACTCGGCGATGCTTGCCGCCGAGGCCATTCGGAAAGCCCAGGAAATCCACGGCGTTGCAGACATCACGCCTGCCATGATGCGCGACGGAATGGAAGCGCTGAGTATCACCGACGAACGCATGGCCGAGCTGGGGATGAGCGGGTTTGGCCCCACATTTGATGTGAGCTGCGAAAACCATGGTGGTCCGGGTTTGGTTGCGGTCACTCAATGGGACGCAAACGCCCAGGAATGGAATGTCATCTCGGATTTCAAACCGACTGACACTGAAGTTATCGGGGCGCTGATCGCCGAGGATTCTGCAGCCTATGCTGCGGAAAACAACATTGAAGGGCGCTGCGGCTAAGGCGCTTTGACATCTGGGGTGGCGGTATGCCGCCGCCCTGAACCAAACACAAGGCATGAGGACACGCGCTGATGCTGGATGCGGCACAAACCACTGACGTGCAGGCGGAAACCCTGCTTGAGGTCAACAATATCGAGGTGATCTACAACCATGTGATCCTCGTGCTGAAAGGCGTCAGCCTGACTGTGCCCAAGGGCGGCATCACAGCCCTACTGGGTGGCAATGGTGCGGGCAAGACAACCACATTGAAGGCCGTGTCGAACTTGCTGCATTCGGAACGGGGCGAGGTCACCAAAGGCTCGATTAAATATCGCGGCGAGGGCGTGCATGAAAGCGACCCGGCTGCCTTGGTGGAGAAGGGCGTCATTCAAGTCATGGAAGGCCGCCACTGTTTCGAACACCTCACAGTCGAGGAAAATCTGCTGACCGGTGCCTATACCCGGAAGGACGGGTCTGCCGCGATCCAGCAGGACCTTGAATTGGTTTACAATTACTTCCCACGCTTGAAGGAACGCCGTCGTAGTCAGGCCGGTTATACTTCGGGCGGTGAGCAGCAGATGGTTGCTATGGGCAGAGCTCTGATGTCACGGCCCGAAACCATCCTTCTTGATGAACCCTCAATGGGTCTGGCTCCGCAACTTGTCGAAGAGATTTTTGGCATCGTAAGGGACCTGAACGAGAAGGAAGGCGTGTCCTTCCTGCTGGCTGAACAGAATACAAATGTGGCTCTAAGGTTTGCTCATTACGGTTATATTCTGGAATCTGGCCGCGTGGTGATGGACGGCCCCGCCGCTGAATTGCGCGAAAACCCGGACGTAAAGGAATTTTATCTCGGCATGTCTGACGAAGGCCGCAAGAGCTTTCGAGACGTGCGCTCATACCGCCGCCGCAAGAGATGGCTGTAAGCGGGTGGAGGATATTTCAATGACCTATTTTGATAAGCTTGAAACCCGATCCGCTGACGAGCGCACCGCTGATCACGCGCGCGCCTTGCCAGAACAGATTGCCCGCGCGCAAAAAGCACCCGGATATGCCGGCATCCTGTCCAACGTGGACGCCGGCACAGTGACAGACATGCAGGCGCTGGCACAACTGCCGGTTCTGCGAAAATCTGATCTGACAAAGGCGCAGGGCACCCGGCCTCCGTTTGGAGGGTTCACCGTCAAACCGGCGCGGAATTTCCAGCATGTCTTTCAATCTCCGGGGCCAATCTATGAACCCGGCAGCACTGATCACGACTGGTGGCGCATGGGCCGGTTCCTGAATGCAGCCGGGGTTGGTCCGGGCGATATCGTTCAGAACTGTTTTGGCTATCACCTCACCCCCGCGGGCATGATCTTTGAAAGCGGCGCGCAGGCCGTTGGCGCGTCGGTCCTGCCTGCAGGTACAGGTCAGACCGAGTTGCAGGTGACCGCTGCGCGCGATGTGGGTTGCACCGCATATGCAGGAACGCCTGACTATCTGAAAGTCATTCTGGATAAAGCCGAAGCCATGGGCGTCGCGCTGAAATTTTCCAAGGCCGTTGTGGGTGGCGGGGCGCTGTTTCCAAGCCTACGACAAGATTACGCCGATCGGGACATCGTCTGCCTGCAATGCTACGCGACCGCTGATCTGGGCAACATAGCTTATGAAAGCCCTGCGATGGAGGGTATGATCATCGACGAACACGTGATCGTTGAGATCGTCACCCCCGGCACAGGAACCCCGGTTGCACCTGGTGAAGTAGGTGAGGTGGTTGTGACCACGCTGAACCCCGATTACCCGTTGATCCGTTTTGCCACCGGTGATCTGTCGGCGATCATGCCCGGAGAGTCTCCGTGCGGGCGCACAAATATGCGTATCAAAGGCTGGATGGGTCGCGCCGATCAGACCACCAAGATCAAGGGCATGTTCGTCCGCCCCGAACAGGTGGCCGCGCTGGTCGACAAGCATGATGAAATCGTCAAGGCGCGTGTCATTGCGGCGCGACAGGGCGAGATGGATACCATGACCGTTCAGATCGAAAGCCCCTGCGAGAACGATGGTGCCTATGCAAAATCGGTGGTCGAAGTCCTGAAACTGAAAGGCGCGATTGAAGTTGTGGCGCCGGGCTCATTACCAAAAGATGGCTTGGTGATCGAGGATCAGCGCGTTTATGAATAGGGATCTGCGGCGAACATTGCCGCAGTTTTTGTTAGTCCGCCCACTGGTGTTTCTTAGAGTTTTAGTCGATTAAAGGCAGACCCTACGGGATTCTCAGTCAGACGCCATGGCCGAAGTCGAATATTCAGAACACGGAACGCATAATCGCGGCGCACTAGGCACACGCTTTGTGGGCGGCATTGCCTATGTCGTGGCAGCCGCCTGTCTGTTGCCAATGGTGGCGGTTGTTCTGGCGGCGGTGACCGGTGGCACCGACACAATTTCCCATTTGTTAGAGACTGTTTTGCCTGGCTATGCGCTGACCACGGTGATCCTGGTGGTGCTGGTCGCAGCAGGGACGTTTTCGATTGGCGTCGGCGCTGCGTGGCTGGTCACGATGACCCGCTTTCCCGGAGTGCGGTGGCTGGAAATCGCTCTGGTCCTGCCGCTGGCCTTTCCGGCTTATGTGCTGGCCTATGCCTATACCTTCATTCTGGATCACCCCGGAATCGTTCAGACCACGCTGCGGGATGTGACCGGCTGGGGCCCGCGCGACTATTGGTTCCCCGAGATTCGCTCGACCGAGGGCGCGGCGGTGATGTTGATCCTGGTGTTGTATCCCTATGTCTATTTGCTGGCGCGCGCGGCATTTCTGCAGCAAAGCGCCACGGCCTTTCTGGCGGCCCGGGCGCTGGGCAATGGCCCCTGGCATGCCTTTTGGCGCGTATCCCTGCCGATGGCACGCCCGGCGATTGCGGGGGGCGTCTTGCTGGCGGTTATGGAAACCATCGCCGATTTCGGCACAGTCGCCTATTTCGGAGTGCAGACATTTGCCACTGGCATCTACACAAGCTGGTTTTCCATGGCTGATCGCGCTGCTGCGGCGCAACTCGCCCTTTGTCTGTTGGGTTTTGCGCTTGTCATGGCCGTGGCCGAGCGGACACAGCGCGGCAAAGCCAAATACTATCAGGCAGGCAAGCGCCACGCAGGTCTGCCAGCGGCGCAACTCAAGGGATGGCAATCACTTGCGGCATTTCTGCTATGCGCAATTCCCGTCCTGTTCGGATTCCTTCTGCCTGTGGTTATCCTGGTGCAGATGGGTTTGGAATCCGAGCAGTACCTGCTGTCGCGCCGATATATCGGGTTCATACAGAACTCGCTGACACTGGCGGGGACTGCGGCGGTTATCACCGTCAGCGCGGCGATTTCGATAGGATTCTTCCAACGCCTGCGCCCCGGACGCGGGGCCGCAATGGCGGCTTATGTGGCGCGGTTGGGCTATGCGGTGCCGGGTGGCGTGATTGCCGTGGGGCTGATCGTCCCCTTTGCGGGATTCGACAACGCACTGGATGCGTGGATGCGCCAAACCTTTGGTATCTCGACCGGACTGTTGGTCACGGGATCTATCTGGTTGTTGATCGCGGCCTATATGGTGCGCTTTTTGGCCGCCGCGCTCAGCGCGTATGAGGGTGGGCAGAGTACCGTTCACGCCAATATGGATGCCGCGGCGCGGTCACTGGGTCAAACCCCGTTAGGAACGCTGCGCCGGGTGCATCTGCCGATCCTTACGCCTTCGCTGCTAACGGCACTGTTGATTGTCTTTGTGGATGTGATGAAAGAGCTGCCCGCGACCCTGATCATGCGGCCTTTTAACTTCGACACTCTAGCAGTGCAGGCCTATCGTCTGGCCTCGGATGAGAGGCTTGAAGGTGCAGCGGTTCCGTCGCTGGTTATTCTGGCTGTCGGGTTGCTGCCGGTGATCCTAATTTGCCGTCAGGTTGGGCGCAGATAGCGGGCGGGCGATCCAAAAATACAACACCTTGATGCTAGTGGGCTTGATTCGACGGCGATTTCCGGCAAGGCTTGTCATATGAACATGCAGCCTCCCAGCCGGTTCGGGTCCGGCTCTGCCCAGATGCCGGTCGCGTTTGACCGGCGCGAGATGTCTCAAATCCTGTCTGTTTATGGCCGAATGGTCGCTGCCGGTGAATGGCGCGACTACGGAATCTCGAACCTGCGGGATATGGCGGTATTTTCGATTTTTCGGCGCACGGCGGAACATCCCATCTACAGGGTCGAGAAGCACCCGCGCCTGCGGCTACGTCAGGGCATGTATTCCGTGGTCGGCATGGATGGGCGTATTTTGAAGCGCGGGCACGATCTGCGCGCGGTTCTGAGGGTTCTGGAACGCAAGCTTATCCGTGCGGTTGACCTGGATTAGAGCCTTTTATGCGCTGTAACCGGCCCGTCGCCCTGGGCGGCGATCCGGGCAATCGCCTGATCCATCGGTTCGAGCGCAACGGCCATGTGATAGGCGTTGGCGTGAAGTAGAAGGTTTTCGGCGGCAACCCAGGCAACATGGCCTTTCCAGAACAGCAAGTCTCCGCGCCGTGCGGGATCGCCCTCGGGCACCGATCCACCAACTTCGCGTTCCTGATCGCCGCTGTCTCCGGGACAAGGAACGCCGCAGGCGAGCAGTGCGAGCTGTACGAGGCCCGAGCAATCCAGCCCGAATCGACTGTTACCACCCCAAAGATAAGGGGTGCCGAGAAAAAGTTCGGCCGCGGTAACGGGATCGGTCAGCAGGGAATAGGCGGGCACGGCATGCACCCCCGGAATGAACCCGATTGGCGTTTCCAGAAACCCGCCCTCCTCAGACAGAGCCCTGATTTTACTGCCAAAGCTCAGCGAGGTCAGATCGCGGCTTTTTATATCGGGCTTCTCATAGGCATGGGTCGAAGCGGCGACGATCCAGTGAGTCTGTGGCTCAATTGGTCCCAGATGGTCCGTCGCCACCCATCCGGTATAGCCGTCCTTGCTGGCTGAGATCTTGCTCCAGCCGTTTTGGTCGTCCAAAACAGTGACCGTGTCGCCAAACAACAATTGTCGGTCGCGCGGACCGTCAGGGTGGCGCAGCAGGTCTATGACCGGTTGAATGATGCGCGCCTGAGTCATAGGCCAAGGATCTCTGGCAAAGCCCCCAGGAGGGCACGCGGGCCTTGGCCCAAACCACCCTTGCTGCGACCGGGTTCCTTACTGCGTTGCCACGAATAGATGTCAAAATGCATATAGCGACTTTCGGCAGCGAACCGGCGCAGGAACAGTGCCGCGGTGATAGAGCCTGCAAATCCACCAGAAGGCGCATTGTCGAGGTTAGCGATGCCGGGTTCGATCATCGCTTCATAGGGGTCATGAAAAGGCATACGCCAGACCGGATCAGCGGCAGCCCGGCCAGCACGCGCCAGCACGTCGGCGGCTTTGTCGTCATCGGTATAAAACGGGGCCAGATCAGCGCCCAATGCAACCCGGGCCGCGCCAGTCAAAGTGGCCATCGAGATGAGCAGGTTTGGCGCCCCTTCATGCGCCAGAGCAAGGGCATCGGCCAGCACCAACCGACCCTCGGCATCAGTGTTGTTGATCTCAACCGTTAGCCCATTACGCGCCGTCAGGATGTCGCCGGGGCGGAAAGCATTGCCCGCTACTGCGTTTTCGACCGCCGGGATCAGGACCCGTAATTGCACTTTCAGATCCAGCGCCATGATCATACGGGCCAGACCCAGCACATTGGCCGCTCCGCCCATATCTTTTTTCATCAACCCCATCGAAGCACCGGGTTTCAGATTCAGGCCGCCGGTATCGAAACAGACCCCTTTCCCAACTAATGTTAGTTTTGGCCCTTGATCGCCCCAGTTCATCTCGATCAGACGCGGGGCCTGTTCGGCAGCACGCCCCACCGCGTGGATCATCGGAAAATTCTGTTCCAGCAACGCATCGCCTGTGATGACCGAGATGTCTGCGCCGTGTTCCCGTGCCAGTGCCTCAACCGCGTGTTGTAATTGCACCGGGCCCATGTCCGAAGCGGGTGTGTTGACCAGATCCCGTGTCAATGCCTCGGCATTGGCCATGATTTCGATCCGCCGGGCATCTACGCCCTCGGGCGCGATCAGCGTGGCGTTAGCCGGGCTTTGCGCTGCATAGCGATCAAAGGCATATCCCGTCATCAGCCAGCCCAGGCATTCAGCCTCAAGCACATCTGCGGGAACGCCCGAGGCGATATGATATGTGCCCTTGGGCAGCGATTCTGCGGCAGCGGCTAGCGGAAATCGCTTGCGTACCCGTTTTGCCGCGCTGCCATATCCCGCCATGACAAACTGCGGATTACCATCTGTGCCGGGCACCAGAAGTGTTTGACCCAGAGCTCCGGAAAACCCATCGGCCGCAACCCAAGCTCGGATATGATCCGGCTGATCGGTCAGCCAGCTTTCAAAATCTGATTGCTCTAACACATGTAGTGGCAACGATGGGTCGGAGGCAGGGGCGAAGGACAGGGTCATGCGTGTCTCGGCTGGTTGGATTTTCGCCCAGACTATCTGTCTGCGGCGCACTCGCAACCCCCTCTCAGACAGATAGATCTTGCTGGTCCCAGACGGCAGTCAGCGATCGCTCACCCACCCGGATTAGGCGGCTCAGAGTCGCCCCTGTCGCCACCGCATCGCCTGCGTCGACAGTACAAGCTACATCGCCTGCCACACGTGCCAGTGCTGTCATGCCGATTTGCTCGGATATGGCCACGAGAGATTTTGCGCATTTGCGCAGCCCGGCCCAATCGCGTTGCCGCCAAAACCGTTCACAATTCGACAGCCGCAACGCCAGTTCTTCAACCGTGCGGCACAGCACGTCCATCGCGTTGGTGTCGCCAAGCTGATTGTACAGGCTGCTCAGGCGGTCCGGGTCCAGACGCACGGGTTCCTTCTGTTCCAGTGTGATAATCTTGTCCACCACATTCACCCCAATTGAAATGCCCCCACGGCACAGTCAGAGATTGGCGGCAAAATACTTTGCAAAACCTTGCACCGGTTCAAAAGAATGGGTCGAATTTTCTGAGAATTCAGGCTTCCACGCGATTCTGTGGGCAAAACCGGGCGAGAGTCCGGTCACACCTCTTGCGTTGACGCTCACTTGCTGCCAGTACCATAGAAACCGGACAGAGAAGGACAGGATCATGCCGATTACCACTGACGAGCTGGCCGCTGCCCGTACCGCCTGGGGCGATGGGTTGATTGCGATCTCCAAAGCTTTTGAAGACGGTGGGATCGATGCGGCCCGTTCCGTTGCCGAGGGTGTTCTAGATGCGGCATACGGCTATAATCTGGGTCCGGTCCTGTTCAAACCAACTATGGCATCCGGAGATCAAACCTTTCGCCCGACTCGCCACGGTGCACTGGCCTATTTTGTCGGTCACGATGCCGAATTTCCGCTTGATGGCGGTTTCGGAATCAAGGGTTGGCGCGAAATGGCAAGTGAGACATCGGCCAGCTTCGTCGAAGGCGATGTCGCCATGTGGATGGGCAAGGTCATTCTGACGGATAGCCAAGGTAACATCACGCAAGTCGACAAAAGCTTCGGCTACAAAAAAGACGCTGACGGAGTGCTTCGCATCGTGCTGCACCATTCGTCGCTGCCTTACCAGCCACCGGCCTGATCCTGCGGGCCATACGATCGGGCCTCTGAAATTACGTCGATTTTTTGATATGTTTCCGATGATGTTTTCAGAATCGGATCGAGCTCATGAAATTGATTAAACGTATTCTCGTCACCCTACTGGTGATCATTCTGGCGCTTGTCGGAGTATCATATATTTTGCCTGGTCAGGCCGAGGTGTCCCGCAGCATCACAATCGATGCACCAGCCTCGGCGATCTTTCCCTATGTGAATTCGATGCAGGAGACCGAGAAATGGTCCCCCTGGCTGTCCCGAGACCCCGAAACCAAGCTGAGCTATAGTGGCCCGGAAGCGGGTGTCGGAAACACGCTGAACTGGGCCTCGGACAGCCCGCAGGTGGGAACCGGTTCGCAGGAAATCACCGAGAGCACCCCGGATCAGTCCGTGCAAACCGCACTGGATTTTGGCCCGATGGGGACAGCCACCGCCTCGTTCCAGTTGCGGCCAGAAGGATCAGGCACACAGGTTACCTGGGGATTCGTATCCGACCTTGGTATGAACCCCATGTCCCGCTGGATGGGCCTAATGATGGACAATTGGGTCGGCGGAGATTACGAGCGCGGGTTGGAGAATTTGAAGACGCTGGTTGAGGGACAGGGGTGAAGGATCAGGCAGGAGGCATCTCTCTTATGACTGCTTTGAGGCCATACCAGAAACGATTGTTGAAATGTACGTGCGCTCATAGCAGTCCCTTTGCCGCGCAGGAGGCTGGGATCAAGCCATCGTGCAGCGCAAATAACCTCCGCTGATGCGGTGTACAACTCGGTTCAAGCCCATACAGAACGGGGCGTGGATCGTTTGCTCCTTCGCTTCAATGCCATTTGTAGTGCCTACCATATTGACGACAGCTTAATCGGGGCGACCACCGACAACCCGTCTGTTATTGAATATCAAATCGTGAAGACCGTAGGTTCGAATGTGCAAGTTGGTTTCTCGAAAGCCACAGATTCGATTTTGATGCTCTGAACATTTGGAAAGGTGTGTTTATGAGGCGAACGGTATTGATGTTAGCTGTTTTGGCATTAGCGGGATGCGCTTCAACCACCACTCCTCCATCAGCACCTATTCCAAACCCCGGTCGCGCGAGCGCGCCCGTCAGTTCACAACAGGCACAAATAAGGTTCCGTCAGGTCGCCTCACGAATAGAACCTGTGGCAGAACGAGAATGCCGCCGCCGCACTAAGAATGTGAATTGTGATTTTTTGATCCGCATTGATCCAGACAAAAAAGCACCCTCAAACGCGTATCAGAGTTTAAGCAAGTCGGGGCGCCCCGTTATCACAATGACTCAAGCGCTGATACGGAATGTAGACAACACTGACGAACTTGCATTTGTTATGGCGCATGAGGCCGCTCACCACATTCAAGGGCATTTGGCGCGACAGGCCCAAAATGCGGCGGCTGGTGCGGTGCTTTTGGCCGGTCTAGCAACAATTGCGGGGTCAGGGCCGAATGACATTGCCGCAGCACAAGACATTGGAGCCTTTGTTGGCGGCCGCAGCTATTCAAAGAACTTTGAATTGGAAGCTGATCGACTAGGCACTGTAATAGCCTACAAAGCGGGTTATGATCCACTCAAGGGTGCGCTGTACTTCGCACGAGTTCCTGATCCTGGTGATCGCTTTCTGGGGACGCATCCCCCAAACTCTCAAAGATACCATGCGGTAAAAGCGACAATGTCCCAGATCGGTGGCTGACCAACTGGTGCTGGATAGGCAATGGCAACGCATGCACAGGGCGGCTTTGCCCCGCAATATTGCCATCTCTGCCCGTCCACAAAATAATAAACCCCACTGGCGGTGCAGCGGGGTTTAATAGAGTCATAACCAACTGGCGAAGGTTACCCCTTCTTCAGAACTTCACGGCCCAGCAATTCTGCAATTTGAACAGCGTTCAACGCCGCGCCTTTGCGCAGGTTGTCGGATACGCACCACAGGTTCAGGCCGTTCTCGATGGTCGAGTCCTGACGGATACGGCTGATGAAGGTGGCGAAGTCGCCCGCGCATTCGATGGGCGAGACGTAGCCACCGGCTTCGCGCTTGTCGATCACCATGATGCCCGGTGCTTCGCGCAGGATGTCGCGGGCTTCGTCTTCGTCGAGGAACTCTTCGAACTCGATGTTCACGGCCTCGGAGTGGCCGACGAATACCGGAACGCGAACGCAGGTTGCGGTGACCTTGATCGACGGATCGACGATCTTTTTGGTCTCGACAACCATCTTCCACTCTTCCTTGGTCGAGCCGTCTTCCATGAAGACGTCGATCTGCGGAATGACGTTGAAGGCAATCTGCTTCTGGAATTTCTTCGGTTCAACCTCGGTCGTGGGATTATAGATGGCCTTGGTCTGATCCCAAAGCTCATCCATGCCTTCCTTACCGGCGCCCGACACCGACTGATAGGTCGACACAACCACGCGCTTGATCTTGGCACGGTCATGCAGAGGCTTCAGCGCGACGACCATCTGCGCGGTCGAGCAGTTGGGGTTGGCGATGATGTTTTTGTTTTTATAGTCGTGGATCGCCTCGGGGTTACATTCCGGCACGATCAGCGGAATGTCCGGGTCATAGCGATAGAGCGAGCTGTTATCGATCACCACGCAGCCAGCCGCTGCCGCCTTAGGGGCGTAAACCTTTGTGGCCTCGGAACCCACAGCAAATAGCGCCATGTCCCAACCAGTGAAATCGAATGTGTCCAGATCTTTGGTAGTGAGCGTCTTGTCGCCAAATGTCACCTCAGTACCCAGCGAACGACGGCTTGCCAGAGCAGCAAGTTCATCGACAGGGAACTGGCGTTCCGCCAGGATGTTCAGCATTTCGCGGCCCACGTTACCCGTGGCGCCGACGACTACGACGCGATAGCCCATTTCATGTCTCCAAAGTTAAGGACGCGCGTTCATAGCCGCGTTGCGGCAAAGAAAAAAGAGGCGTTTCGGCTTATTTCACCCCGTCACACCGATTTGACACAGTTCAGTACCGTTCAGGGTTGTTTCAGCAAGGATCGATAAACCTCGACAATCGCCTGCGCTTCGCCTTCGATTCGAAAATTCTGCTCGACATGGGCGCGCGCGGCTAGTCCCGCAGCGGCCAGCGCGGCGCGGTCCTGCACCATATCCTCCAGCGCGTCGGCCAGTGCAGGGGCATTGTCTTTCTCGACCAGTCTTCCGGTCTCACCATCCTTGATTTGCGCACTGAACGCTCCGACCCCGTGACTGGCTATGGCGGGCACGCCCGAGGCCATCGCTTCAAGCGGTGTAAGGCCGAACCCTTCGTGCCGTGCGGGCGCAACGAACAGATCGAGCGCGCGATAGGTCTCGACAATCTCATCCCAAGGGCGCTCACCCAGAAAATGAACGCGGTCGCCCAGCCCGGCGTCCTGCAGCTTTTGCTCCTGCTCAGCCTGAAACGCCTCAAATTCGTTGGTGGTACGCCCGGTAAGGATCACATGCGCATCGGGGTGATTAGGCAGCATCTTCAGGGCGGCATCGACCAGCAAGTCGACCCCTTTCTGAGGGCGGATACGGCCAAAACACCCGATCAGCAGCCCGTCTGGCAGGCCAAGTTTTTGGCGCAGGGCGCTTTTGTCCTCGGCTGGGTGAAACAGCTCGGTGTTGACGCCATGCATGATGACAGTAGCGGGATGCTCCAGAAAGGAAGCGGCCTGAGGCGTCGTCGCGATCAACGCGTCCATTTTCGAAATCAGCCGCTTGGTGAACCCGGAATGATCACGTTGCGCGGCTGAGGTGAATAGCAGTTTGTAGTTGCGTCGAAGCACCGAACGCAAGACCAGACCCATCAACATCTCGGTATTCCGGCGTGCATGCCAGACCCGTTTGCGATTGGGCAGAAACAGTAGTTTCCAGAGTCTGATATGGGGCAAATCTGCCGGCAGGCCGGGACCGGTGGCACGGATGCCGATCATTTTCTGCTGGATTGGCAGCAGACGGATCACCGTCGTTGTCACGCCCGACAGGGAATGCTTCAGATTGGGTGCAATCACCTCAATGTCCTGCACGGGCGGTCTCCGGTTTCAGTCCACGCTGTCCCGACTGAATAGATAGATCACGCAGCCAATGGCAAGGGTGACCGCGAAAAAGCCGAAGATCGCCGTATAAGGTGCTGAGGGGCTGATCCCGGCGCTGGCCGCATGGATGCGCCCGGTGGCAAATTGCGCCAGACCAACGCCGCCAACGCCAAAAAGGTTCAGCAGGGTAACGCCCCGCCCGACCAGATGCGGCGGCACGAAGGCCCGGCCATGGGCCATGATCACCGGAAAACTGGCGCCCAGAAAGCCGATCACCGCCAACAGCAGCACCGAGACCCAAACGCCGCTGTCAATCCACAGGCACAGCAGGCCCAGTGCTGCGACGCCCAAGGTATTACCGCCCAGGATCACCCATTTCCGGGTGCCCAGGATACGGTCCAGCGGCCCATAGGCGAAGGTCCCCGTGATCATCGCGGCCCCCATGATCAACGTTGCCGTCCCGATCTGAGCGGTGCTGAGCCCGAACACGTCATTCAAATACGGCCCGGCCCAAAGCCCTCGGATCGCACCCGATGGCGCATAAGACACAAGCATGAGCGGCAGAATGGTCCACAGCGCAGGTTCTTTCAGCAGGTCCGGAAGTGATCCTTTTTGCTCGGTTTTTACCTTTTCAGGGTCATGCACCGTCAGCCAGATCCCTGCAGCCACCGCAGCAGAGATAATCGCCAGACCGGCCAGCGTAGCGCGCCAGCCCATCAGCTCGACCGCCAGCGCCGTGGGGTATGAGGCGACCAGATTGCCGACAGATCCCACGCCCAGCATCACGGCGGCGAGCGTGGCGAATTTGGCAGGTGGAAACTCTCGTGCAAAGATATAGTAGGATGCCATCAGAACCGGCGAGCATCCTACCCCGATCAGCGCCATGGCGAGCGCCACATGGAACGGGGTCGTTGCGACCGCGAACAGGCCAGCCCCGCCAGCCCCGCCGATCAGCAGCAGCACCGCAGAACTGCGCCGAGGACCGACGCGGTCCAGTGCCCAGCCCACCGGAATCTGCATCGCCGCAAAGATTAGAAACCAAAGACCTGAAGCAAAGGCGAGGTCTTCGGGTGTTGCGCCGATATCGCGTCCCAGATCGGTAGTCAAAACTGCCAGAAAAGCGCGGAAAAACTGGCTGAGTACATAGGCCAGACACAAGATCACCAAACCTGCCTGCATTTCTTGACCTATTGTCTAGCTGCCCCGCCCCGATGCTTGGCACGCCGCGTTGATCGGCACAAGTGCCATGATTGAATCGATTGGGGCGGACATTCTTCACAATTGAGCTATCATCACGGAAGATTTAGGATTTCCCGAGTGTGTTATGACCCTCTCAGACTCTGTATTTTATGACTCCGTCCCCATTTCGGACAATTTCCTCAGCCTCAGTGACCCCGCGCAGTTCACACCTTTGCCAGAGACATGGGTTCTGGGCGTCGCCGATATCGTAGATTCGACCGGTGAAATCGCGCGGGGCCGGTACAAGACCGTCAACATGGTGGGGGCGGCCGTGATTTCAGGCATGATCAATGCGCTGGGTGGGCGCATATTTCCGTATGTCTTCGGTGGTGATGGTGCTGGATTCGCCGTATCGGGTGAGGATGCCGAGATCGCGCGGGATACGCTGGCAACATTGCAAAGTTGGGCGGAAACGGAATTCGCCATCACTCTGCGCGCGGCGCTGGTTTCGGTGGCCGACATCCGCGCCGCTGGACGTGATCTGCGTGTTGCTCGCTTTGCGCCTTCCACCGGCGTTGACTATGCGATGTTTACCGGCGGGGGACTGGCCTGGGCCGAGGCTCAGATGAAATCCGGGCAGCTTGTTGTGCAACCAGCCGGACCTGACGCGCAGCCCGATCTGACCGGCCTATCTTGTCGTTGGTCCAACAGTCCAGCGAGGGTTGGTCAGATCGTTTCACTGGTTATTCAGCCTACATCAGAGTCTAATGAGGCTGAATTCGCCGCCCTGACTCAATCCATCCTGTCCGTCGCCGAAGGGCTAGAACGCGCTGGTCACCCGGTTCCGGCCAAAGGACCTCCGATGAGTTTCCCTCCGCCCGGCGTCGATATCGATGCCCATGTCTCACGCGCGGGTCGGAATCTTCTGATGCAGAAAACACGCTTGATGATCGGGAATATGTTGATCGGCTTGTTGTTCAAAACCGGGATGCGCCTGGGTCAATTCGAACCCAAGCATTACAAAGAGATGGTCAGTCGCAACGCTGATTTCCGAAAGTTTGATGACGGTCTGAAAATGACGCTGGATTGTGACTCGAGCACGTTGGAAAAGCTCACTCAGATGCTGGAAGACGCGCAAACAAAAGGCAAAATCAGATATGGCATGCACGCCCAGCAAGAGGCGATGATGACCTGCTTTGTTCCCTCGGCCATGCGCGACGACCATGTGCACTTTGTTGACGGGGCCTCGGGGGGATACGCGCAGGCTGCAGCGTCAATGAGGGCCTAAAGCCCTCGAGCGATTTCTGTGATCACGTCATAGGCCATCATCACGTCCTGTTCTTTGGTTTCAAACTGACCGGCCTGAAAGCGGATGACCAGATCGCCATCCACGCGGGTTTGTGTCAGGTAGATCCGCCCATCATCATTGATTGCATTCACCAGCCGCAGGTTCAGATCATCCAGATCGTCGGCCCCATCCGGCTCGTATCGGAAGGTCCAAAGAGACCACATTGGAGGCGTCACGATCCGAAAATCCGGTTCTGCTGCTAAACGGTCATGCAGCGCGCGCGACCAATTGACGTGATTCCGCAGCCGTTCGCGCAACCCCTCCAGCCCATAGGTACGGATGACGAACCACAGTTTCAGCGCGCGGAACCGACGTCCTAAGGGCACCGACCATTCTGAGTAGTTTATAATCCCGTCCTTGCCGTGTGTTTTCAGATATTCCGGGCTGATCGCAAGCGTGCGGACCAGATCATCGGGGTTTTTCAGGAAATGCGCACAGCAATCGAATTGCACGCCCAGCCACTTATGGGGATTGAATACAATGCTGTCGGCCTGATCGATCCCCGGCCAGTAGTGACGATATTCGGGGCAGATCATCGCCGACCCCGCCCAGGCTGCATCGACATGGGTATAAAGGCCGTATTTCTGTGCGATCGCAAGGCAGCGATCCACTGGATCAGTTGCCCCGGTTCCGGTCCCTCCAACACAAAGGATCACGCCCGCCGGGTGGAAGCCAGACTCTAAATCTGATTGAATCGCTGCTTCAAGCGCCTCGGGGTTCATTCCACGCCAATCACCTTGCACGGGGATGCGCACCAGATTGTCCTGTCCAATCCCCGCAACCCAGATGGCGCGGTCGATTGAGGTATGAACCTCGGAAGAGCAATAAACGCGCAGTGGCTTTTGACCGAACAGCCCCTGCGTGTTGCCCTGCCAGTTCATCGCCTTCTCGCGCATGGTCAGCACAGCCGCCAATGTCGCAGATGACGCCGAATCCTGAATGACCCCGGCAAAACCTTTGGGCAGGTCCAGCGCTTCGCGCAGCCAGTCCATCATTCGTGTTTCCATCTCGGTTGCGGCGGGCGAGGTCTGCCACAGCATACACTGCGGTGCGATGGCGCTGGCCAGGAACTCGGCCAGTACAGACGGGGCCGAGGCGTTCGAATTGAAGTAGGCGAAGAACCGAGGGTGTTGCCAATGGGTAATGCCGGGCATCACGATTTGTTCGAAATCATGAAAGATGTCCTCGATCGGCTCGCCCTGCTCAGGGGGATGCGCGGGCAGAGCGTTCAGGATATCGCCCGGCTCGGTCCGGGCGCGCACGGGCTTGTCGCCCACCGTCAGGTGATAGTCTTGCGTCCACTCGGCAACCTTCTTGCCCCAATCGGAGAATTCATTCCATTTCATCTTATCCGCCTCGGTAGCCTTTTTGTCAGTATCATATGCTAAACAAGTTAAGTAAAGTCCAGTAAACGAAACTCAACCACAACCAACGTTCTATTGCGAAATATTTGGAATTGCGCGAAAATTCCATATGTCAAAGAACTTACCACAGACGTCCCGATCATTGCCGATAGCGCTGTTGCGCGCTCGGGAAAGGGTGATGGGGCCTATTCGTGGTGTGCTAACGGATGCTGGCGTCACCGAGCAACAATGGCGCGTTCTACGCGTTTTGCAGGAAGAAGGACCTCAGGAGCCTACTCAGATCGCCGAGCGCGCCTGCCTCTTGTTGCCCAGCCTGACGCGCATTCTGAAAAAGCTAGAAGACAGCAAGCTGATCATGAGGCGGCCGGATACCAAAGACCGCCGCCGACAGATTGTCGAAATCAGCGAGAACGGGTTGCAAATTATCGACGCAAATCTGGCGGAAATGTTGGAGCTGGCGGAACACACCCGCTCTTTGCTCGGGGCAGAGCAGCACGAGAAGTTGCTGGACCTTCTGGTAGAGCTTCACCAGCTGGAAGGCTGAGCGCAAGGCTCAGAACAGGCTCTAACCAAGCTGTCTGCCGTCGTTCAGATCTCGTTTAAGGCCCCAAACGATAAGCATTGTGGGCGGAGAAGGTAATATTCGTTGCCCGTAGATGGTTCGCGTCGTAGCCTCATCCTTACCTTTAACAAACGGTTCAATGCAGATGGATGGGCCCAAACCGCCAGAACCGGCACCGCCTGCACATATTGCAAAGCAGGATTTGAGCGAGCGAGTGGGCGCGCGTGTACGCCGGGCGCGTCAAATGCGAGGCATCCCGCGCCGGATCCTGTCTGAGAACTCGGGCGTTTCCCCACGCTATTTGGCGCAGCTTGAGGCGGGTGAGGGCAACATCTCGATCGGCGTGTTGCACCGTGTCGCACAGGCACTGGATTACAAAGCCGAATGGTTGATTGGTGAAGATGATCCGTGGGATTCGGATGCTTTGCAGATAGTTGAGCTTTTCCGACAAGCCAGCGACGACGTCAAAGAAAGCGTCAGGCGTGCATTGCAACCACACCCAGATGAGGATGCACGTGCGCATCGGGTTTGTCTGATTGGATTACGCGGAGCGGGTAAGTCAACTCTTGGCGCTATGCTGGCCGCTGCACAAAGACTGCCGTTTGTTGAACTCACAGCCATGATTGAAGAGATGGCCGGCATGCCCATGTCTGAAGTGATGGCGTTCTACGGGCAAGACGGGTATCGCAATCTGGAAGCGCAGGCGCTGGATCGGGTGATTGCAGAGCATGATCGGGTCGTGCTGGCAGTCGCGGGAGGGATCGTATCAGAGCCTTCGACCTATGCTACCCTGCTTGGCCGGTTTCACACCATCTGGCTGCGCGCGTCACCGACCGAGCATATGGACCGCGTGCGCGCCCAAGGCGACGAACGCCCGATGGCTGGAAATCCCAAGGCGATGGAGCAGCTCAAGAACATATTGGCCAGTCGCGAGGCTTTGTATGGGCGGGCAAATGCGCAGCTAGATACATCGGGCAGGGCGCCCCATGTTTCGCTGAACGAGCTGCGCCTACTGATTGAGGAACAAGGTTTCCTGATCGAAAAATTGGGTTCTATTTAGGATCTTTCAGCCAATCCTTTTCAAATTCCACCCCGTCCAGTTCCGCAAATCGCCGTACCCGGTCCAATTCGGCCTGCAGGCGGCGAGTTCTTGCATCAGACCAACGCACCGACCTTTCTGGCCATACGGATCGGATTCGCAACAGTCCACGATCTCGCTGGGCCTTCATGTCGATGCGCCCGATCAACCGGTGCCCCTCAAGCAACGGAAAGACATAATAGCCGTAGGTACGCTTGGGTTCGGGGACGAACACCTCGATCCGATAGTGGAATCCGAACAACCGCTCGGCCCGGTTCCGGTCACGCAACATAGGGTCAAAAGGGCTGAGAACTCTGATCCGGCCGGGCGCATCGGGCATCGCCGCTGCGTGTTCGCATAGCCCGGGGCGGGCGAACACTTTTCGTTCCCGCCCGTCTGCGCATTCGACGCAGATCTCTTCGATTCCACCCTGTGTTAGAGCCTGTCGGCACCAGGATTTTGCCTCGGCAGCGCTTACCGTATCCCAGAACGCGGCAAGCTCTCCCGATGTGGCGAACCCCAGCCGGTCGAGTGCGGCGTTACACAACCAATCCACAGTTTCATTTGCGTCGCAGTGCAAATTGCCGGGGCAAAGTTGAGTTTCTATAACCCGCTCTGTCAGGTCATAGCGTTTCTGAAACCCATCGCGTCCAACCACGGTCAGCGCGCCGGATCGCCAGAGATATTCCAGCGCGGTCTTGGATGGATGCCAGTCCCACCAACCGCCAGATCCCTTTTTCTCGTCTTTTCCGACATCGGACGAGCCAACCGGACCATGGTCGCGGATATGCTGCAGGACGGTTTCGAACTTTTGCTCAAACCCGTCACGCCGCCAGTTCTTCCAGCGGGCTTTCAGCATCTCTGCATCCCGCAGGAACCGCAGATGCCAATGGCGATAGAATTCCATCGGGATCACCGCGGCGTCATGTGTCCAATGCTCAAACAGCGCGCGGTCGCGTTCATAGAGGTGTTTGAGGTGGCGCGCACGATAGCTTGGCTTGCGCGCATAAAGGATCATGTCATGCGCGCGGGCGACGGTGTTGATACTGTCGAGCTGGACAAATCCCAAACGATGGATCAGCTGCAACAGGTCTTCGCCTTTGGAGCCACCAGCGGGCTGCTCCAGAAGCGCATGCCGATCCATGAACAGCGCCCGCGCCGCGCGGTTGTCCAGACGTTGCAGCGCCATCTGGCGTTATCGCCGTTTCAGCGTGTCGCCATAGCTGATCTTGGGGGTCAGGGTAACGCGGGTTTCAACCTCGGATTCCGGATCGGCCAACTTCGCCGCAATGATCTCGGCCGCGGTGCGCCCAATCTCGGTCCGGCAGGCATCCATCGTGGCCAGCTTGCGCGGCAGCCCCTGCAGCAGCTCTACATTGTTGAATCCGGCTAAACCGATCTGACCGGGCACGTCGATCCCTTGATCCAGCAAATACAGCAGCCCGCCGGCACCGATCATATCGTTGGAATAATACAGAAAATCCAAATCAGGCGATCGTTCCAGCATCGCTTGTGTCATCTCGCGCCCCTTGGCCAGCGCCGACCCGCCCGAGTAGAATTCGCGATCTTCGATCTCGATCCCGTGCTTGCCCAATACTTCGGTGAAGCCTTCGAACCGTTTACGGGCACGGTGGTCCAACGGCATCTTGGTGCCCATAAACCCGATATGCTCATAGCCCGCCTTCAGGATTGCCTGCGCCATTTCGCGCCCGGCGCGGCGGTGAGAGATTCCCACCATCGCATCCACCGGTTTGCCATCAGTATCCATGATCTCGACCACCGGTATGCCAGCTGAATCCAGCATAGCGCGCGCGGCTTCGGTATGCTCCAGTCCGGCAATGATCACGCCTGAGGGCCGCCACGAGAGCATCTCGTACAGCACTTTTTCTTCTTTTTCTGGCAGATAGTCCGTGACGCCAACCACCGGCTGCAGTTCAGTATCTTCCAGCACCTGATTGATACCGGTTAAAACTTCGGGGAAGACCATATTTGACAATGACGGGATGATCACAGCGACCAGATTCACCCGGCTTGACGCCAATGCTCCCGCGATCTTGTTGGGCACATATCCCAGTTCTTTTGCGGCGGCCAAAACACGGGTACGGGTGGCATCCGACACATCCCCGCGATTACGTAGCACCCGGCTAACGGTCATTTCGGATACTCCGGACGCTTCCGAGACATCACGAAGGGTAAGCGGGCGTTTTGTTTCTGTTGTCACCGAGATACCTGCATTGTTTGTTTGGCCGATGGTAGCGTGAACAGGGCGAATTGTTCAACTGTTGTGCAAAGCCCATGACAATCTGAAAAAACCCCGCTAGAGAAAACGACGCGCGGCCCCGTGGCTCAACTGGATAGAGCAGCCCCCTCCTAAGGGGCAGGTTGCAGGTTCGAATCCTGCCGGGGTCGCCAAGCTTTTCTGAACGTACCCGATTAAATGCGTTACAGATCAAGCGTTCTAATTCTCTGCCTTTTGGGAGACGAAGGAATTATACCCTCGTCACTTCTTGCCGGGTGTGCCGTCGAATTTCTTTTCGATGTCGCTCCAACAGTCGATGTAATCGTCCTGCAGTGGTGCCTCATTGGCGGCGAACGCTGTGAGATGCTGCGGAAAGCGGGTTTCGAACATGAAGGACATGGTGTTCTCCAGTTTGTCTGGCCCCAGGTTTGAATTCGATGCTTTTTCAAAGGCTTCGCGATCCGGTCCATGGGGCAGCATCATGTTGTGCAGGCTCATACCGCCGGGAATAAAGCCCTGCGGTTTCGCATCATATTGGCCGTAAATATTGCCCATCAGTTCGGACATGATGTTCTTGTGGTACCAGGGCGGACGGAAGGTATCTTCCATGACCATCCAGCGCTCGCGGAACAGAACAAAGTCGATATTGGCGGTGCCGGGCTGGCCTGAAGGTGCGGTCAGAACGGTGAAGATCGACGGATCCGGATGATCGAACAGGATGGCTCCGACCGGGCAATATGTACGCAGGTCGTATTTGACGGGTGCATAGTTGCCATGCCACGCCACCACGTCCAGCGGGCTGTGACCGATCTTGGTCTGGTGAAACTGGCCGCACCATTTGACGGTCACGGTTGAGGGCACTTCGCGGTCCTCAAACGCCGCGACCGGTGCTTTGAAATCACGCGGGTTGGCCATGCAGTTGGCGCCGATCGGGCCGCGGCCAGGCAGTTCGAATTTCTGGCCGTAGTTTTCGCACACGAACCCGCGCGCAGGGCCTTCCACAACTTCGACCCGGTAGACAAGGCCGCGTGGAATGATAGCGATTTCCTTGGGTTCAAGGTCGATGATCCCCAATTCGGTGTAGAATCGCAGAACGCCCTCTTGCGGCACCACCAGCAGCTCGGAGTCAGCCGAGAAGAAGTAATCATCCTGCATTGAAGTATTCACCATATAGATATGGCTGGCCATCCCGACCTGAGTGTTCACATCCCCGGCAGTGGTCATGGTGTGCATGCCCGTGACCCAGGTTGTCTGTTCACCGGTATGGGGCACCGGATCCCAGCGGTACTGTCCCAAGCTGACAACGTCAGGATCTACATTGGGCGCTGATTTCCAATAGGGAACATCGATTTTTTCATAGCGATGTGAATGCTTTACCGACGGGCGGATACGATAGCACCAGGTACGCTCGTTCTGGTGCGAAGGTGCCGTGAACGCAGTGCCTGAAAGCTGCTCACCATAGAGGCCGTAATTGCATTTCTGCGGGCTGTTCATACCCTGGGGCAGAGCATCAGGAAGCGCTTCGGTTTCGTAATCGTTGCCAAAGCCCGGCATGTACCCTTCGTGCGGCCCTTTCAAGGATGGGGCAACTGTCATGCGTTCATTCTTGGTCAGCTCATTCATTTTGCACGTTCCTTCCGGACAGATACGATCGAATTTAATCGGTGTGGTAATAGTTGACTTTGTAACTAACAAGCGTGACGGGAAGGTATCTTCAAAAAAGATGAGTTTGATTTGCAGGAAATTGCCATAGCCTTGCACCATGTCCTTCTTAGACTGGCAAAAGGTAGTGCAACAGAGATTGTTAATTCCGGTAGCTACGGGTCGATTCTCGGGGTCAAACAAAGAAATTGACTCAGACAGGCCAAACCAGTCTGATTCTACATCGGTCAAGTGACCGGAAGTGCCAGGGGTTCAAATTTTATGGAAATTTTGGTGCCCAGGAGAGGCATTGAAACCCAATATGTAGATGTCTCAAAAAATCTCAGATAGAGATTAACTATATGAAAAGGCTTAACTTACCTCCTTCATTCGATCTCAATTAATCTCGACTAACGGCAGCACATACCATACCTAGGGGTGGACCAATAGGTGGACTGGTAGAGAGCTGTATGGCGAAAAACAAATTGAGCGCGCGCGGCGTTCTTGCATTAGAGAGCGGAAAGCACTGCGATGGCGCTGGGCTCTGGCTTGTGAAGGCAGATTCCAAAAGCGGTAAGTGGGTTCTTAGACTGACGGTTTTCGGCAAACGACGGGAAATGGGCCTCGGGCGGTGGCCGGATGTTGGCTTGGCGGAGGCCCGGGAATCTGCTGATGCTGCACGGCGCGAACTGCGAGAAGGCCTAGATCCGATTAGAGAGCGGCAGAAGCGGCGGGTGGAAGCCCAGCGCAATTTGCACCTGTTTAGAGACATCGCTCGGGATGCGTTTGAAGCGCGGAAGTCGGAATTGCGAGGTGGCGGAAAGGCGGGGCGTTGGTTTAGTCCGCTGGAACTACACGTCATACCCAAACTCGGTCATGTGCCGGTTGCTGAAATTACTCAGATCGATCTGCGGGATTGCCTTGCGCCTATCTGGCATGAGAAAGCCGAGACTGCTCGGAAGGCGTTGACACGGACATCTATTTGTCTGGAGCATGCAGCCGCGCTGGGCATTGATGTTGACTTGCAGGCCCCCAGGAAGGCACGTGCATTGCTTGGCAAACCGCGTAAGGCCACCACCAACATTCCGTCGCTTGCCTGGAGTGAAGTGCCTGAGTTCTACAAAAGCTTGGACGAAGGTACAGTCACACACCTTGCTCTGAAACTTCTAATTTTGACCGGGGTACGGTCACGGCCAATACGGTACTTGAGGGAAGAGCAGATCGACGGTGATGTCTGGACCATTCCGGCAGAGCAGATGAAAGGACGTGAGGGCGCTACTGCTGAGTTCCGTGTACCCCTTTCGAATGAAGCGCTTCATGTTCTTGGAGACGCGCGGCGACATGCTCGCGATGGCTATCTGTTTCCGAGTATTCGAAAAGGGGTGATCTCGGACGCCACGATGTCGAGATTGATGGAGCGTCGTGGCATGAGCGCCCGTCCGCATGGATTTCGTTCAAGTCTCCGCGTGTGGTTGGCGGAGGCAACCGATGCGCGTCACGAAGTTGCAGAAACTATGCTTGGTCACGTTGTGGGCAGCTCTGTCGAACGCGCCTATCGTCGAACCGACTTTCTCGACCAACGTCGTGTGCTGCTGGAGCGCTGGGCGTCCCACCTCACTGGCAATACAGATACAATCATAAAATTGGCCACAGCATGAATCAGGATCGTCGTTATCTTCCCTTGTACAACGGAAACGGCAAATGGATATCTCGCCCAGATCTCTTTGTTTTGGTTCGAATGGGCGCTCCAGACGACGAAAAAGAGAGCACCATTTGGGAGGCCTACCGGCACATGTCAGAAATCTCGGATAACAGTAGCATTGAATTGAACCCTTTGGACGCAATAATCGAAAGAAAGTTCGTAAGATCTAACATGTCCGAGCGTAGATACGCTGCAATGGTGGTGCGCGAGATCGCGCGACTCTATCTCAACGGCGTAACGCCAACTTTGGGCAAAGCGGTAAAGCTGATTACACGGCCATTGCTGGAGGAACAAAGCGCCAGATTGGAAAGCTCGGTCTCTGAACAAGTGAGAAAGGCCTTCAGCCGGTTTCGCAATACTTGCCACCTTGAAGCCGCTTATCGATCAGACGGCCCAAGGTTTCAGACCTTTGAAAATGACCCGAAGAAGTTCGACGAGTTCCTTTCGAAAGCCAAAGCCTTAGAGGAACTTTTAGACTGGGTCTCTGCGCAAGGAAGTTTGAAATGGAACCCGTGGCGCGTTCCGGAGCATTTTACTCCCAATTTTAAAGGAAAAGTCACGAAACTGAGCGTTCAAGAAAAGGCTCTGATCGGCGTAGCCTAAAAGCCGAGTTTGGGGGGGAGAAATTTTTTCTCCCCTCCCCGCATGAACTTAGATCGCCTCTAGATGACTCAACGCTCATAAAAACGAGGCATCTAGTCACATGAACGCTGAAGCCAACTCAATTCAAACCGAAATCGATCCATTGCTTAAGGTGGCGGAAGCCGCAGAGCTGCTTGCAATCAGCGTGCCGAGCTTCTGGCGCCGTATCGCGGATGGGTCGGTCCCCAAGCCAATCAAACTTGGTGGATCTTCTAGGTGGCCTCGTTCTGAAATCCTTGCTGTCATCGCTGAAGCCAAAGCCAACCGGTAACAAACCGGCCAGCAACGCTTGCGAGTGGCTATATGTCTGCCTCCGCCTTTCTAATATCAACTGACCAGTATCCTCACGGTGGACGCTCATGAGCACACGGTCAGCCAACCTTGTATGGAGCCTCCATGGCTGGACAAATGATTTTCGCCCAACTTTCAATCCAAGATATGCGCCGAACAATACAGGATTTGACGCTTGAAGAGCGCGGATTGCTATTCTCGTTTCTTGTCGAGAATTGTGAGGCGCAGGGCTCATTGGAGCATGACGAGGAAAGACTTGCGTATCGTGTCGGCCTTGGCAAATCTAAAAAGTTGCTGGCGCGTCTGCTATCGTCGCTCATCAAGACTGGAAAAGTGAAAGCGACCGATGACGGAATAATGGTCGCTCTCGCGGAAAACGCGATCAATCATTTCCAAGCGAAATCCGAAAATGGCAAGCTCGCAAACTCCTGCCGAAACGACAGAGCAAAACCAAAAGCAATCTTGGAGCAAGCAAACGATGTGCATTGTGATCTGTCTAATCAGGCTACGAGCGCGCTCAGCGTGGCGGATTTGCAGAGTCACGCTGAAAAAAATGAACTCACCTTGGAATTTGACCGTCTGATCGCGGCTCTCAGAAATCTCGTCCTGAGCAAGGGTGCGTATACACTCGCTGATGCGCTTGATAGCGACGCGGCAAAACGCACGGTAGAACGGTGGTGTGCGCTTGAACTTAGCTATGAGCAAATCGTTTCAAACGTAAACGATGTGATAGCCAGAAAAGGCGATGGAGCGATAATGTCTTGGCAGTATTTTGACCGAGTGTTCCTGAACTTGGCTGAACGAAAAGCTACTGTGCACGGAATTGCCGGTCGATAGTCAATACAGGCTTAAGCAACGACGAGTGCAGCTGACCTATTCCTTTCTGCCAACAGGCCCCTAGGCAGCTCGTCCAATTTGATGCCGTCTTCTTTTGTGGGCGTATTCAAAGTCCATGGGGTCTTAGGCCGATGCTTAGAATTGCTTACATTTGGAGGTGTTTTTGAGTTTGAATCTAATGCTTCGCGAGGTGTTGTTATCACTCCAGGAAGAGTTCGCTAGGGATGAGACACCGAGCTGTCAAATTTGCCCCTTTCGGACAGTTACTGGGCGCGGCAGAGAAAAAACGTGCTCCGAATGTACTGGTGGCCAGTGTCAGGATCTGCAGAACATTGGCTTGGACAATGAGGGGCAACCGCTTCCAATGCATCTACGAGCTCGCTGTGGCGCAAAAACGCGCAAAGGATCGAGTTGTCAGCTGCCCGTGGCACCAGGAAAACGCCGGTGTCGATACCATGGCGGCTTGTCAACCGGCCCGACATCCAAGCAAGGTCGAGCGCGGATCGCTGAAGCACAACGCAAAAGATGGGCAAAACACACGAAAGAGACATAGCTAGTTGCTCGTAGTTTGGGACAATGTCTGCTTTCGTTTACAGAGTAAGCGCCTGTCATAGTTAAATTTAGCTAGTAATCCCTAGTTCTAAGTATCTCCAAGTAAGAAGAATTTTTCTCTTAGAATCAAGCAGATGTGCAGAATTACCCTTTACAATCTCTGCAGCTTGAAGTCTCTATGGGAGACAAGTTTTACGCGTGAATTGCACAGCAAGGAAACACTCTAGAATTGTGAGAATACATGGCGAACGAAGATAGTTCTGTTATCAATTCGCTCGGTGGCCGCTATGTGCTGACTAGCATTGAGCGATTTGGTGCCCAAGCATCGGTCATAAAGGCACTTGACCAGAACACGGGAAATTTTGTTGCGATCAAGCGGGTTAAGTTTGGTCCAGATGATGAGCGTTCTAAGGAAGGCTTTCACCGCGAGGTCCGCACGCTCCAAAACCTTGTTCATCCCAACATTGTGGAGCTTGTTGAGGTAGACCAAGACGACGAAGGCAATTGGTATCTTGTACTTGAGTGGATTGAAAACAACCTTGAAGATGCCATTGTAGACGAAGGCGCGATGCCGTGGACTGTGTTCTGGGATCGTTATGGTTCACCTCTACTGGATGCGATTGTATTCGGGCAGAAGCAACGAATCGCTCATCGGGACATTAAGCCAAAAAACATTCTCGTAACTTCTGACAGAAAACCAAAACTAGCGGATTATGGGATCGCCAAGCTCTTAGACAATGGTGGAAACTGGGCGATTAAGGGGCTAACTTTTCGCTTCGACTACACTCCCGGCTACACACCATCTACTCCAGACGATGAGAACTATATTTTTAGCCGAGATTGTTTCGCCTTTGCTGCAGTTGCTATTTCCTGCGTAGCAGGTCGAATTATCACTAGCGACGATGACATTCGGATTGCACAGCAAGAAGCTGTGCTTCCACGTGAGATTCGCCCAATATTGGATCGATGTCTAAGTGAGGAAGTGTCGGATCGACCGCGCTTGGCAGCTGTTCTGCGAGAACAACTGGAACATGCGATGCTGGATCACGAGAAGACCAACTCTGGCTTTGTTACAATTCACATCGAAATGGCGGGTAATGTACTACCTTACCTCGAAAAAAGACTTGGTTTCGAAGGGCGAGCGGCTCTTGAACGGTTCGTTCATGAGGAGCTCGAGGAAGTTTGCTCTCTTAACCTAAGGGAGAGTGACGGAGACCCCTGCGAAGTTAAAATTGTTGGAGCAACTTGGTGCTTTGAGGCTTCAGTAGCTGGCAAACACAAAGAACTGCTTCACATCACGAAAGCAATTGAAATTGGTGCGGGACACGCTTCAGATTTGCGTGAAGCGGGAACAAATAGTCGCCTGCGAATAAGCTTCAATCGCCCGGCTGGTACGAGACAGGCAGGCAACGCTCTCGAGATGCTTTTGGTTGAAGCAAAATCTGAGCGAGATGCTATCCAAGCGGAACGAGACTCTCGGGCCACAGAACGTGTTTTTCGGGCGTGGAGGAGCTATCTTCGTGACAGGGCAGACCTTGAAGCCAATCGTGCAAATGCAATCACCTATTTGAACCGTCACGTATCCGGGGAGAAAGTAGTATTTACTACTGACATAGCCCAGAAAGAGGAACTGGTTGGTCAAGACCGTTTAATACAGCTAGCAAACGGCAGAGTGATTGGCGTGGTTAGCGCAGTTTCGTTCAATCAGGTTACAATGGACGTTACTTACGGAAATCCTAACAAACTGCCGCAGCGCGGCGAGATAATACTCAATACACTGCTCGCACAGCGAGCGCTCTCGCACCAAACTCATGCTCTTGACTCAGTAGTATTTGGACGAGCTGTCAGTAATCGCTTGAAGTCGATAATTCTCGAACCGGGAAACGCAACGCCGACATCACCTGTTTCCAATGTCGATCCAACGGACAGCGATCTCGATGACGAAAAAATTGAGATACTCTCTAAAGCGCTTGGTGTAGAGGATATTCTTGCTATTGAGGGCCCTCCTGGCACGGGAAAAACTAAGCTAATTAGCGAAATCGTCGTTCAGTGGCTTCGAAGAAACCCAGGACATCGCATTCTACTTTCATCACAAACGCACATCGCTTTGGATAATGTTCTGGAGCGTGTTTCAACACTTGATCCTGAGATGAAGCTAATTCGGATCGGGCGAGTGGACGAACCGAAGATATCCGATGAAAGTAAAGAACTGCTCCTCGAAAAGCGTGTGGAGTCTTGGATTGGTGAAGTACGTCGATTGGCAGAGGAGGAAATGTCCGATTGGGCCGAAAAAAATGGTGTCGACCGAGGAATGGTCGAAATTGGAATAATGGTGGAACGTCTAATTCAAATCCTAGGACGACAGCAAGAGCTTGCGGCGTCCATTTCTGATCTGACAAAAGAACGTAAAGACGTTGAAACTCCCGCGGATGGTGACGATCACCCAGTCGTCGAAGATGACGATATTGCCGAACAGACAACCCAATTGGACAACGAGATTGGTGTGGCAGAACGAGAGCTTGGTGTACTCCGCAAGGAAGAACGTCGAGTAAGGGATCAACTTAAGGAAATCGGTGGTTACGCTGAAGAACTCGCAACATCTTGCGACGTTCGCGATCTGACAGACTGGGCTGAGCATTTCCTCAATTCCGGCCCGGCGGCTGAAGAATGCCGCGAACGATTGTCCCTGCTTGAGGAGTGGAGTTTACGTGTTGGGCGATCACCTGACTTCAACGCTGCCTTATTGTCCTCTGCGGAAGTTATTGCCGGTACCTGCGTAGGCATTGCTGGAGTAAAGGGGATGGGCGAAGTCTCCTACGACCTGTGTATTGTTGACGAAGCATCTAAAGCGACAGCGACAGAAATCCTGATTCCAATGGCGCGTAGCCAGCGTTGGATTGTTGTTGGTGATCCGAAGCAATTACCGCCCTTCTTTGAAGATCTGGGGGACGAACTACGAAGTGAATTTGACGACAAGGAGGTGAAAGCGACCCTGTTGGATCGTCTACTGGAAAAGCCTGATGGTTTGCCGGAAGGTTGTCGTGCAGCGCTCAGCAACCAGTACCGTATGGTGCGCCCAATTGGAAATCTGGTCAGTGAGTGTTTTTATGACGGTCAGCTTAACAGCCCCATCAAGACACACGGGCTAAAGCTTGAGCTCGCCTTTCCGAAACCTGTGATGTGGTATTCTACTCATGCACTTGAAAACCCCTTCGAGCGTGAACAAGGCCCAACCTATTGCAATCCAACCGAAGTCGCTGCAGTGCGAGAGCGATTGCAAACGCTTCAATTTGTGGCAAACATTCAACATCAGTCTATTTCGGTCGCTGTAATTTCAGGTTACACTGCTCAGGTCGGATTGCTTGACAAAATGGTGATGCAAGGTGCTGCTGAGTGGCCAAACCTTGAGGTGTCATGCAATAGCGTAGATGCATTCCAAGGACGCCAAGCTGATGTATGCATTTACTCGGTCGTACGCTCAAACAAGCGCGGGCGACTTGGATTTCTCAAAGAACGTCCGCGACTAAACGTGGCGCTTTCTCGAGGAAAAAGCGCCTTGTTGATTGTTGGTGACCAAAGTTTCTGTCGATCGATTCATGGCAACAATCCTTTCGAGGCCGTTATCGACTACATGGACCGCAACCCAGAGGATTGCGCAATGGAGACCTTGTCATGAGTCCAGAGGAGATCGCCCGACTGCACCAGTTTAGAGACGGATTTACGCTAGTTGACTATGCTGAAGTTGGCCTGCCGGTATTTCGCCTTACGATCGAGGCAGTCACCACCTCCCAACGAGCACTGCCGACCATTCAAGAATTTGTAATGAGGGGATTGGCACTGGCAGATGGACAAGAAGCCGAAGTGGCCCGCCTATTGGGCTTAGGGCCGGAAATCGTACAAGGGGCTGTGAACGTCCTGGTCTCCGATGGCCTTTTATCCAGGCAAATGGGCCATTCCGGCAACGACGCTTTCAAGTTAACCGAACTGGGCGAAAAACGTTTGGCCAATGAACGCCAAGAAGAACTCAGAGAAGAAATGCTTGTTGTCGACTATGACGGAATCCGCCGATTCCCTGTACGCTTAGTCAGTTCTAGTGTGAGACGAGCCTCTGAGCTTAGAAGTTTTGGGGCAATTGAAATCCGCCCCTACCCAGCCGAGCCACCATCAATTTCAGAATTGTCCATTCCTGAAATCAGTCGTGTCATTCGGAGACAGGGCGGCGAAGATTTTCGTAGAACTGTTTTGGCGTTAAAGCGTGTCTCTCGCCGCAGTAACGTGTTTCGAGAAGCTGTTGCGCTCGTGTTTGCATCAAACAGCGGTTCCGAAATCCAAATCGCCTTCGCAATTGATGGTAAGCTATCAGAGCAGCATGAGAGAGCTTTTGCTGAACGAGGCGGACCAAAAAAAATGGGTTTAATCAAAGCAGTTTCGGAGGGTCGAACTCGGCAATACCTTCAACGTGTTGTGGGTCGGGAAATGGTTAAATCCTTCCCTGATCCCAATGAACTGGTAGAGGCAAGACGCCAACACTTAGCGGCAGAGAGTGAGGTTCGCTCAATTTTGCCCGCTGCCCAATACAAAAAAAGATCTTCTGCAGCCGCAAAGGCACTTCAAGAAGCTAACGAAAAGTTAAAAGTCGCGGAACACTCTCTTTTGTCTATGACGACTAGGCCGCTGGCATGTTACGAGCAGCAAGATTTGCTCGATGAAGCCATCGCCAACGCTACGCACTCACTAATAATCACGAGCGCGGGTGTTCAACCGTTGCTATTGAATGGATTTCGGCTCCGAGAGATAGATCGGCTTTGCGAGTCGGGCGTCGATGTTCATGTCGAAACAGTTCTCAGAACTCCAACCGAACCACTCAAAGGAGACAAGTTTGACCCGATGTTTGAACTCGTCAGACGAGCAGATCAGAAAAAACTTTCGATAGGTAGACACTCAAGACGCAGCTTGTTCTTTCTTATCCAAGACAATGAGTTGGCGGTTGTTGCCAATCGCCCATTTCTTGGCGAAGTTAACAGGCGCTCTGGCTTCATCAAATTGGATGGCCTGGTAACAAGATCACCGCAAAATGTACAACAAATTAGAGACGCGTTGATTTCCCACAAATCCAGAACGAGAACATGAAACTAGTATGAGAACGGCATGGATAGCTACACATACTGGCGTGGTTCGTTCCAGAAACGAAGACAATTGTTGCGCTGGAACCTGGGCCGCTGATGGGGGTGACGGTGCGTGGACTGTAGATCTACGCGGCAATCGTTGGATCGCGGCGGTTGCCGATGGGATGGGGGGCCACCAAGCAGGCGAAATTGCTAGTGAGATCACCATCTCGGAACTGATCAAAATGGCTGATCAAATCGAAGGTAAAACTTCTGCCAGCGAAATCCTTGAACGCGTCAACCGCAAAGTATTTCAAGCAATGTTCGCGCCTCTTGGTAGACCGGGTATGGGAAGCACAATTGTTGGAATCGCATTTCGCGATGAAGTTGGATTGTTTTTCAATTTGGGAGATAGTCGCGCTTACATCGTGAGAGACACTGATCTGGTTCAAACCAGCACTGATCACACAATAGGTATGGGTGGCGACCACAGAACACGAAGCCATCGACTTACTCAGTCGCTCGGTGGAACTACTCACCGAGCACCAATATTTCCCCATGTGCAAAGTGAAAGACTGGCGCCGGGCGACCGTATTTTACTGTGCTCCGACGGCCTAACCGATATGATTGGAAGCGAGGAAATACTGAAAATTCTAAGTCAAAACCGCACCCATCCGGCGCAAGCTCTTGTTTCCGCAGCATTAAACTCTGGAGGGTATGACAACGTGACTGTGATAGTGATTGGGAAATTGCAAAAGTGCTAATCTGAAACCCAGCGCAAATTTCTATTTTTGTCTTAGGTAACTCAAGGGCAGTGTTTCGCTTAGCCTATTTATGAGGCCGATTTTAGGCGGCTGCTGCATCGTTTAAGCCACGAACGATTTCGATGATCTCTTGTGTTTGATCTCGATTGAACAAGCCCGCAATGCCCAAATCGTCGAAGTCTGTATAAGGGCTCTCATAAAACGATGCTGGATCAACGATCCCACTTTCGGTCAAACTGTCCACGATTAGGTCAAGGAAGTCGGTTTGATCTGCGTTAAGCTGATGTCGCGAAACGAAGGCGCTAAACGCTTCTTTGGCAGCTGCTCGATCTAAACCGGTCAGCGAACGAAGAAAACGCCCAAGTCCTCCGTCATCGCCTAACTCCGCGATCAACTTTTCATCAGCGATTTCCTGATCGATTAAAATCCGTTCTAATTCGTCGATATCCTGCGATGTAAGGGGCTCTCCGCGATGTACCTTTATTAGGGTAATGTGGTCACGATGTCGTTCCAAAAAGCGTCGAACCTTCATCTTGAACAGTGCTTTATCTACGCCGCTGCCGACATCCGGCATCGTCATAGCGCTGCCTTCGCCGATCTCGTCTTCAAAGTTTGTAATTACAGTCTTCCTCTCGGTTGGCTTGATGAGCTCGGCCAGATGACGCAAGCGGCGACGCACCATCTCAAGAGTTTCAGGAGTAATGTCTTCCCAAAAACAGTCGGATTGAATTTCTAAAATCAATTCCAACTCTTTTGCAACAAGGGGTACATTGGACAACTCCTCCAACCCTGAAGCGTAGCTAATTATACGGGACTGCAGGCGTGCAAACCCGCCCTCTTGTTTCAGGAGTTCAAGTTGAGTGCTGAGGATCAAGAGATCAAATTGTTTCGCGGGAAGGCTACCGTCTTCATAGGCAGAGGGAAGACCGGCGACGTCTTCCAAAAGTGCCATTCGCTCGTCCAAAGTCAGATCTGACCAGTTCGCAGAGTCCCTAAACCTTTCAACGCTTCGGCGCTTGGCTCGAACGATGAAGTTATCGAGCGGCATACCCATAACTTCGTCGCGGAGGCGGGTTTTAGTTGAGTCAATTAGCTGCTCATGGGCGTTTTCGTAATTAGCTAGAGCTTCAATAAGCTCCACTCGTGCCGCAAATAGTCGTTCACCGATAGGTTTTGCGCTGGCGCCCTCGGCCAGATTTGGGTTTTCCTTGAAGAACTCCAGATTCTGGCAGAAATCGAAGATCACAAAAGCTTGCTTATCCTCGCCTGGACCAAAAAGGTCCGGGCACAGACGGGTGCCTCTTCCTACCATCTGCTAGAATTTTGTTCTTGAACGCACGATTTTAAAGAAAACAAGATTGACAACCTCAGGCACATCAATCCCAGTATCCAGCATGTCCACCGAAACGGCTATGTGAGGCGCTTTTTCTGCTTCCGAGAAGTCGTCGATCAGGGTTTGAGCGTAGGAAACGCTGTAGTCTATCAGTTTAGCAAACTCACCCTTGTAGTACGGGTAGTTCTCATTGAAACGGTCCACGATGAATTGAGCATGTTTGCTATTCTTGGCGAAGATAATGGTTTTGCCGAGCCTATCACCGCCAGCTACCTTGATCCCGTTTCGCATTAAGTGCTCAAGCACCTTGTCTACGGTGTCCACGTTGAATAGCCACTTGTTCAAATCGGCGCTTTCAACGCGGTCGCGCTGGGTACCTTCTTCATCCCATTCAATGGCGTCCCAAGCTTCCTTCTCTTCATCACTCAACTGATCGTATGCAATTCCTTCTCGTTGGAATTTCAGCGGAACAGATATGGTTGTCGGCGGAACCAGATAGCCGTCCGCGACTGCATCATCGAGATCGTAGGCATCAGTCGGAACACCCTTCTCAAGCCCAAACAGCGAGTAGGTATCTTTGTCAATTTCGTCGCGTGGGGTGGCTGTTAGTCCCACCAGCAGGCTGTCAAAATAGCTGAAAATTGCCCGATACTTTCGATAAACTGAGCGGTGCGCCTCATCGATTACGATCAGATCAAAGTGACCGGGGCCATAGCGCTTCTCGCCGTTCTTCGACTCTTCAATCAGCCCCATCATAGTGGGGTAGGTTGAAAGGCAAACACGAGCACCTGAGTGATCGTTTTTCTTTGGGTCGTGGCGCTCCAGCAGATTGGCGCAAGGTGTTGCAGGCAGGTGTACTTTGAAAGCGCTATTCGCCTGTTTAACCAGTGCAATACGGTCGGCCAGAAATAGAACACGTTTGACGCGGTTGGCTCTCATTAGTTGGTCGATGAGAGCGATCACTGTTCGCGTCTTACCGCTTCCTGTTGCCATAACCAAAAGCGCTTTGCGCTGGGCGTGTTTTTCGAATGCCTCCCCAACGCGCCGAATTGCGCGCTGCTGATAATGGCGACCCGCGATATCTACGTCGATATCAACGCTCGACAAGGCGCGTACGTTGGTTCGCCTTTGATGAAGTAGCTGTAGCTCATCTTTCTTCAGGAAACCGGATAACTCTCGCGGTGGGTAAGCCAAGTCGTCCCAGACCCAATGCTCATAACCATTTGTAGTGAAAATCACCGGTCGCCGCCCGTATGCGGCTTCAAGGCAGTCAGCGTAAAGCTTCGCCTGCTGTTGCCCTGTCCGACTGTCCTTTTTGGTGCGTTTTGCCTCGACCAGTGCCAGAGGCTTTCCGTCATCGCCCCAAAGAACGTAGTCGACGAAACCGTCACCGCTCTCGTTTGGCATGCCCTTCACAGGAAACTCGCGATCGCGCTCCTGATCTAAGGGCCAGCCCGCCTCAGCCAAAAGCAGATCGATGAAGCTGTCGCGCGTTTCGGCCTCATTGTAGTCGTGAGTGTCCTGGACACTTTGGTTGGCCTTTCTCAACGCGACGATCTCGGCACGGACCCGAGCCAGTTCCCGGTCTAGCTCTTCGCGTCCCTCCTCAGAAGCGCGCAACGCCTCCTCTGCCTCTTCAGCGCGTTTGCGTTCAGCCTTAATGTCGCCTTCGATCTTCTGGATCTGGGCGACGGTGCTGGCGGTAATAGTCAGCGACTTTTCAAGACGTTTCACGTCAAAGGTCAAAGCTGGATCAGGACGTGTAGTCTTGGCGTAGGTTCGGGCGATCCAGTAACACACGTGGAACAGCTCACGCACGCAGGCGGTGGCGTCGTGGGCACTCAGCGGTTTGCCTGAGTCATGTGCGGCCCGGTTGCCCTGATCCTTGATGTAGCGCGCCTTGGTGACGATGGCGGGGCCGGTCAGCGCTTCAAGGCTCGGTTCGGCAATCATAGCGGCTAGCGTGTTGTTGTAAGTGCTGCGCAGCGCCGGATCTTTCTGGTAAAGCCACTTGAGCGCTGTCTCCAGCGTCAGGCGAGCCCAGAAACACGCCCCGCGCGGATCGGACAGTGTATGGGTCTCCGCCTTGGCGGCATGCTTGTGCAAAGCGGGGAAGTCATCGGCGAGAAATGCAAACTGAGTCATGAGAGATTCCAAACAATAACAGCAACGTAGAAGCGTCTCAGATTGCGATCAACCCGTGAGCGCATTGTTCGGCCTGCTTTCTCCACGCTCTCATGAACCTCTGGCAGGTAACCACAACGTATAAGTTCAAAACATGAGCTGTGTGATTGTACAGCCGGCAGCAACAAACAAGGCGATATGATCCCCGGACACGTTGAGAACGATGGTACATCGAACAGTAATGACGCCTCTGTACCCGGCATTGTCAGCCGAAGAAAATAGGATTTTCGCTCTTCTTGCCAATTAAAAACCAAGTGACAACCTTAACCTTGTCAGTTACTTAGCCGTGAAATCAAAGGCTAATAGGCAGGCAGAAGAAAAACAAATGGCGAGCGAAGAATCGAAAAATCAACCTTGGTACCTGATCGGGATCGTCTTTTTCTTGGTAGTCTGGTTTGCATTTATCTATCTCTTGGATCAACAAGACATCTTAGAAAAAATATCGGCGAAATCTCCCTTCTTCATCCCGTTGCGAGGCATTATCGTCATCTTGGCTATTTTCATTGCTTTCTTGATCGGAAAGGGAGCTTACAAATCGAGCAACCCAGCAACCTACCAAGTAAAAGCCATCGACTACATCTGGTATTGCGGCGCAGCCTTCGGCCTGATCCTGTCGCTGCTGGATTTTCAAGCCAGACAAGAGCAGCAAGATGACAATCTCAACAAGTCCGCCATTGTATACTCCCACAATGCCATGAGAACACTTTGTGAAAGAGACGATCTCACGGCATGGGAGGAAGCAGATTGCGAAAAGGCAATGCCAATCCTAAACTTGGAGATTGACGAAATTCTAGAGATTGTTTCCGAGGGAAAACTGACCACAGGCGACCCAGAAAACTATGAGATAAAGAACCTTGGTGAACTAACTGAAGTATCCGAGGCTTTTGGAATTACGAGTGTTGGCGAGCTGCTGTCTATCACCATCCCAAATCTCTCTGAAAAAAATCATTCCGATTACTATCAAATCTTCAACACCGGATATGCATGGCTTTTTATTTTCGCCTCTGTACTAGGCATTAGGCTTTCAAAAACATGGATCGAAGTGATGACGAGCAAAAAACAATAAGTGCGTCCTACATCGAGCGGTTCACCTCTGGGCGCGTTCACGCACCATTCCTATAGCCTAAGTCCGGGTTAGAGCATGGCCCCGGGCATTGAATGATGATGGAGCTCGCTTATGTCACAGCTCTCCGTGGAAGACACGATGTTGGAGTGAAGCGAAGAGGGTTTCGCTCTCGTCTTGCGAGGTAAGCAGTCGCTGTCTTGTTTGATATATTTCAGCTATTGATTGTGCAAAACGTTCCTGTTGTCTGAGCGGCGGCAAGAGGCACGGGAACTTGCGGATGTCGCGAATATTCACGTGCGGCGAAGCGGCGCCGCCTACCACTCTATCAGCCTGGTGCTTTACCCAGTCCGACCTAACCACAAACCAGAGATAGTAGGGAGCTACATAGCCTTCTTTCGCTTGAAAAAGCATCGTCCGTTGGCCAAGGCATAGGTCAACGCCCTCAGGTACGATCCCGCAATTGCCGTAGCGAGCCCCTTCACGGCAGTAGACGACGTCACCTGCTACAGGTCTATGACGCCCAATCCGTTCGACGTAGGTCGTTTCGTCCACATGTTTTGTCGTGGAGAAGTCTATGTTGCCTGATATCAAGTCAGAGCTTCGTATCGACGGGTAACCTGAGGTGCTATTTTCAAGGTGTTTCGGCGTCTTGTGAAGGCAATCGGAAATTACCTGGCAAAGGTCTTCCAAAGCAACAATGGGATACTTGTGCGGATTAGATACTGGATCTCCAAACATCTCATGAAAGATCGCCTGTCCGAGGGTGTTGAGTTTGTCGAGGGCGTGGGTGCGGAGGCGGCAGAGGCTTGCGGCCTGATCCAGTATGCCCGCAATTCGCTTTTGCTCCTCTAGCGGTGGGAAAGGGATTTTTATGGCCTTCACACTCTCAGGACGTGCTCGCAATAGCGACCCACCGACACCAGCAACGGTTTTCATAAATTCCGCATGAAAGGGATCCGATGTTAGTATGTGCCGGAGGTAGTTGGGGTCGAAGTCTAAACCACGAAACGTGATCCACTCGCCGGATGCGATTTGTCGGTTAGAAGTTGATGGTCGCACGACCCAAGAACGCCGAATGTGCGGAACGATGCGAGACAATAAAACATCACCAGGCTCCACACATTTCTTCGAAGAGCCAATTTTGGAACCCGAAACTATATCGGGTTTTCCGACATCAAATGCAGGAATACTCCAAAGCTCAAAGACTTCGTCGGGGTGTTTAGCAGGGTTAACACTTGGGATACGGGACGGCATCAAATCGCCTAGAGGGACAAGGTTCATCCTAGCATCCCTTCTAGCCTATCCAATCCGTCGGAGATTTCGGCCTCCAGCGCACGCAGATCAGCTATGATTTCTTCCGGTGAAGCGTGTTCAACATCCTCATGCTCAATCTCCTTGTACCGATTCAGGCTCAGATCCCACGACCCAGTAGCAGCAATTTCTGACGCTTTGACCAAGAAGCTCTGTGCAGTCCTTGGGCGATCAGTCTCGGTTTCCAGAGCAGCCCAGCGCGTCAGAATGTCGGGCAGATTGTTCTTGCCGTGCTCTTCCTCTGTCGGCACCTCTGAAGGTTTTACGCCAAGCTTCTCAGCGTCCAGTAGCGGCGTGCGTTTGTCATCAAGGCTGAAGCCGTCGGCCGACATGTCGTAGAACCAGACATCCTCGGTTCCGCCCACACCGGTCTTGGTAAAAACCACGATGGCACAGGAAACACCCGCGTAAGGTTTGAAGACACCCGAAGGAAGCTTGATGATGGCGTCGAGCTTGTGTTCCTCCACCAACATGCGGCGGATGTCCTTGTGCGCCTTGGACGAGCCAAACAGCACCCCGTCCGGCACAACCACTGCCGCGCGCCCGCCGGTCCGCAGCAGACGCAGGAACAGCGCCATGAACAGAAGCTCGGTCTTCTTGGTTTTGACGATCTTCAGCAGGTCCTTGGCAGTCGTGTCATAGTCGAGCGACCCGGCAAAGGGCGGGTTGGCGAGGATCAGGGAATAGGCACCCGCGTCCGCTCCATGCTCCTCAGCCAAGCTGTCGCGGTACGAGACATCCGCATTGTCGACACCGTGCTATGTCATGTTCATCGCGCCGATCCGCAGCATCGTGGCATCGAAGTCGAACCCGTGGAACATATCGTTATGGAAGTGGTCGCGGCTTTCCTTCTTGCGCAGCATCTCTGGGTGGTGGTCGCGTAGGTACTCGCCCGCTGCAACGAGGAAGCCGCAGGTACCCGCCGCCGGGTCACAGATAGTATCGGTGGGCGTCGGCGCCATGAGGTGAACCATCAGCTCAATGATGTGCCTTGGAGTGCGGAACTGACCATTTGTTCCCGCGCTGGCGATCTTACCCAGCATGTATTCGTAGACGTCGCCCTTGGTGTCACGGTCGTCCATGGGGATGTCGTCGAGCATCTGCACAACCTTGGCCAGCAGGTTGGCGTTGGAGAAGCCCAAACGGGCATCCTTCATGTGCGTACCATAGGAAGAGCCCTGTTCACCAAGCTGCCGGAGGAAGGGGAAGACATGCTCATCCACGATCCGCATCATCTCACGCGCTTCAAAGTGCTTGAAGCGGGACCAGCGCAGGTTGTCGTAGGGCTCGCCCTTGTCGTCCTTGCCTTCCGGGAAGATGCGACGCGCCATGGGAATGCCCAGATCCTCGGCCTTGCGTTCTTCGACGGTACGCAGGTCGTCGAGCCGTTTAATGAACATTAGGAAGGTTAGCTGTTCGATTACGGAAAGTGGATTGGAAACCCCGCCTGACCAGAACGCATTCCATATCTGATCGACCTGGTTTCGGATGTTGCCTGTGAGCATTATTTCGCCTCAAAATTTCTTAGCAAGACGCTACCTCAAGAGCGGAGAGAGCAGCAAGAAGGCAGAAGGACAAACATTGGGGTCGAGGCAATGAAACCTGAACTCTTGCTGCGAATGTCCGGGTGCTGAAGGCTCTTTCAGTTGGCAGGCGCCTTTTCAATTTTTTGTCTTTCGTACGTTGGAAATCGCTCGATCCGCAGCCTCCAAAAAATGCAAACGTACCGGATTCGGTAACAATCAGTGATCGTCAATACCGAGATGATTTGAGATTTTGCAATGAAATCAATGGGCGTCTTCTACGAACGCAACGCAAACGTACTTCCATCAAGACATAGACAAAGAACAAGAAAAAGAAATTGATGAAGCGCGTTGCACGTAATTGAGCGTGCCTCGATCAGCTCTTGTGGGCTTACTGTGTTGCACCAGAGCAGCTTAATCCGAAAGTGGCAACCAGATCGTCCGGCCGGTTTTCCTATCCTTCCCAACCTCCTTTTCCTTCTGACCATCCTCGCGGGTGCGAGTGCGAGGGTTTTCAATCGGGTCTAAGGTGTTGAGATAGGGCGTTAGGCAATAGAACACGTTTGGTTTGTTGACGGTCTTGGTGCGGATATTAGCCAACAGTGATTTTAGCATAGTAAGCTCGTTTGTTGTTGGTCAGATTCTTACTCGAACAACCATGCTTGTTTTATCCACCATTGGGCAAAGGATTTATCATCATCCCATCAACGCCAGGTGATCGTCGTTCGCATCTACTCATCCGATCTTATTTTCGTTGATTTCACAAGCGAGACGACTCTATCACCTGAAGTCGCAGTTCAGATTGGCTACCGGATGTAATGTGAGGAAAAGCGGGTACCCTCCAAACTTAATAGGCATTTCGGACATTTGGACGATGCGAGCAAGTTGGTTAAAAACATTTGGCATTGAGTGCAGTCAATGAACCCGAAACCAAAAGGTGGTCCACAAGGTGGACTGCAAGACCAATTCGGTCCGTAACATATTATTTTTAAATATATTTTTAAGGGGATATGGTGCCCAGGAGAGGACTCGAACCTCCACGTCCATACGGACACTAGCACCTGAAGCTAGCGCGTCTACCAATTCCGCCACCTGGGCAGGTGTCGTGGAGGGGCGTTTAAGCTGACTGGCAGGGGGCGTCAACCAGATTCGGGGGGGTTTTTGAAAGTTTTTTGATGCGTGCCCCAACTTCTGGTTCACGCGACGGATTTTCAGAGAAGCGCGGCGTTATTGCGCCTTGTTCGACGGGCTCGTGGGCGCTAGATCAATTCAGACCAAGACAGCAGGAGCGCCATCATGTCGAAACTCGTCACGATTTACGGTGGATCGGGCTTTGTCGGCCGATATATCGCGCGGCGTATGGCTGCCGAAGGCTGGCGTGTCCGCGTCGCTGTGCGGCGGCCCAATGAAGCGATGTTCGTCAGACCCTATGGCGCGGTTGGTCAGGTCGAGCCTATCTTGTGCAATATCCGTGATGACGCCTCGGTCAGTGCGGCGATGCATGGTGTGGACGCCGTGGTGAATTGCGTTGGCGTATTGAATGAGCTGGGCAAGAATGCGTTCGATGCAGTGCAGGCCGAAGGTGCCGAACGGATCGCCCGGCTGGCGGCCGCTCAGAGTATTGACCGCATGGTTCATATCTCGGCCATCGGTGCGGATCCCGAATCCGACAGCGAATATGCGCGCACCAAAGCGCAGGGCGAGGCGGGCGTTTTGCAACACATGCCGGGTGCCGTCATTCTGCGCCCATCAGTCATTTTCGGCACCGAAGACCAGTTTTTCAACCGCTTCGCAGGAATGACACGGATGAGCCCGTTCCTGCCGCTCGTTGGGGCGGAAACGAAATTTCAACCTGTCTATGTCGATGATGTTGCGCAAGCGGCAGTTCAAGGCGTTCTGGGCAAAGCGTCTGCCGGTGTTTATGAACTGGGCGGGCCAGAGGTAAAGAGTTTCCGCGCGTTGATGCAGCAGATGCTCGACGTAATTCATCGCCGCCGGATCATCATCGGGATGCCTTTCTGGGCGGCGAAAATCATGGCGGGTGTGTTGGATATCGCGAAGTTCGTCAGTTTTCAGTTGTTTCCGAACAATATCCTGACCCGTGACCAGCTTAAAAATTTGCGGCGCGATAATGTGGCGGCGGATGACGCTAAAGGTTTTTCAGACCTCGGGATCGAGCCCGCGACGTTGGAATCGGTTCTGCCAGAATATCTGTGGAAATTCCGCCCCGCGGGCCAGTATGACGATATTCAGAACTCGGCCAAGAACCTGCGCATCTGATCAGCTATAGGCGATCATTAGCAGTATTGCTCCGAGGATGACCCGGTAGATCACATAGGGCGTGAAACTGACGCTGCGCAGAAGCCGCATCATCAGGTTAAGCGCGAGCAGAGCCGAAACAAAGGCGAAGGCTGCGGCAATCGCGCCGTCCTTGGCCAGCTGTGTGTCCGCCTCACGGACGACGTCGACCGAAAGCAGGACGCCCGAAGCGACAATCGTTGGTATCGACATCAGCATGGCAATCCGCGCACCATCTTCGCGTGTATAGCCAAGCTGGCGAGCGCCTGTGATCGTAATCCCCGAGCGTGAAGTCCCCGGGATCAAGGCCAACATCTGCCACAGCCCCATGATCATTGCGTCCTTTAGGCCCCAGTCCGAACTACGTTTGGTTTGTACCCCCTTTTGATCCATCCAATACAGCACTAACCCGAAGCCAAGCATCGCCCATCCGATGACGGCGACTGAACGTAGAGTCTGCTCAAGCCCCGTCAGGTACACGATCCCGCCCGCAATGACTGTCGGAATCGTGGCGATGACCAAGCCCAGTGCCAACCGCGCCTGAGGCGTCTCAATTCGTCCTCGGATAATTTGGGGTATCCCGGCTAGGGCTTGTTTCACATCTGACCAGAAATAATGAATAACCGCGCCAAGTGTTCCTACATGGACGGCGACATCGATTGCCAGGCCTTGATCATCCGCGCCAGTCAGGCGGGGCAGCAGGATCAGGTGCCCGGATGAAGACACAGGCAAGAATTCGGTGACGCCCTGAATGATCGCCACAAGAATCAAGTGAAAAAGGCTCATCTGCTCCGCCGGTACCGTGCTCGTTTTGTTGAGAACAATGGGTATAAGCGGGCAACGGGAAAGTGAAGTGTCCAGATAGGTCCGAATCGGAACTAAAAACACGACAAATTTCTCTGAAAAAACATCGAGCGATGCAGTTTTCTCAATATAGGTCAGTACAGTTGACTTTTCATCCAGAATGACTTCACTTAAAGAACCCTGACCAAGCCAATTCATGGAGTCTGACCCGTGGCCAAGCAACCGATGCTGAAATTTGTGCAGATCGATCGTGTCATGCCTGAAAAGCGTGCCGCCAGTGACCGCAAAGAGGACTTCGATGAAATCTATGCCGAGTACGCCGCGGAGAAGGCGGCCGAACAGGCCAGCCGATGCAGCCAGTGCGGAGTGCCCTATTGCCAGTCCCATTGTCCGCTGCACAACAATATCCCTGATTGGCTGAACCTGACGGCAACCGGGCGGTTGGAAGAGGCGTATCAAACAAGCCAGGCTACCAACACTTTCCCTGAAATCTGCGGCCGCATCTGCCCACAGGACCGTCTGTGCGAAGGCAATTGCGTGATCGAGCAATCAGGCCACGGTACGGTCACCATCGGCTCGATCGAGAAATACATTACCGATACAGCCTGGGATAAAGGCTGGGTCAAACCCGTTCAGCCTCGTGCCGAGCGCGACGAAAGCGTGGGTATCATTGGCGGTGGACCCGGTGGATTGGCAGCGGCGGATATGCTGCGCCGGGCGGGTATTCAGGTCACGGTCTATGATCGTTATGACCGTGCGGGGGGGCTGCTGATGTACGGCATTCCCGGTTTCAAGCTGGAAAAGGATATCGTCCAACGCCGAAATGACCTGCTGGCAGATGGTGGTGTTGCATTTGAGTTGAACTGCGATGTGGACGCCGCGAAATTCGCGGAAATCCACGCGAAACATGATGCGGTGATTATTGCAACGGGCGTCTACAAATCCCGTGATCTGTCCATGCCCGGCAGCGGTCTGGGTGGGATTGAAAAGGCGATCGATTTTCTGACAGCCTCGAATCGCAAAAGTTTTGGCGATGCGGTTGATGACTTCGACAATGGCCGCCTGAACGCGGAAGGTAAGAAAGTGGTCGTCATCGGCGGGGGTGATACCGCGATGGATTGCGTGCGCACGTCGATTCGTCAGGGTGCGACGTCGGTCAAATGCCTCTATCGCCGCGACCGCGCCAATATGCCGGGCTCGCAGCGCGAGACCCAGAATGCCGAGGAAGAAGGCGTGATCTTCGAATGGCTTAGCGCACCCAAAGGCTTTACCGGCGATGAGCAAGTGAACGGTGTCATGGTGCAGAAGATGCGTCTGGGCCAGCCCGATGCCTCGGGCCGTCAGGCTCCCGAAGTGATTGAGGGCGCAGACTATGTCGAAGAGGCCGATCTGGTGATCAAGGCGCTTGGATTCGAACCCGAAGACCTGCCCACCTTATTCGGCCAACCCGATCTACCCGTGACCCGCTGGGGTACAATCAAAGCAGCGTTCCAGACCGGTGCGACCGAGATGGAGGGCGTTTATGCCATCGGCGACATCGTGCGCGGTGCTTCGCTGGTGGTCTGGGCGATCCGTGACGGGCGCGATTGCGCAGATGCCATAATTGAGCGTTTTAACGCCAAATCCGCCATCGCAGCCGAGTGAAACAAAACGCAAAAGCAATTCGAAAAATCCCAGCGGGTATGCGTTCGAAAGCGAACGCCGACAGATGAACCAAAGCCTGTGTGCCCCCTTGGGAAAAAGGAGACAGCCAATGACCAAATATGATGCCGATTGGGTGCGGGTCGAGGAAGCCAAGCGCAAATGGATGGCAGAAAACGGTCTCTATTCAGAGGAAGAAGAGCATTCCTCGTGCGGTGTGGGCCTTGTTGTGTCCGTCGATGGTAAGCCGTCACGCAAGGTGGTGGATGCCGGGATCGATGCGCTAAAGGCAATCTGGCATCGCGGCGCGGTGGATGCGGACGGTAAAACCGGGGATGGCGCAGGTATCCATGTGCAGATCCCGGTCCCATTCTTCTATGATCAGATTCGTCGCACGGGTCATGAACCAAACTTGGATGAACTGGTTGCTGTCGGTCAGGTTTTCCTGCCCCGCACGGATTTTGGCGCGCAGGAACAGTGCCGGACCATCGTGGAAACCGAAGTTCTACGTATGGGTTACTATATTTATGGCTGGCGACATGTGCCGGTTGATGTGACCTGTCTGGGCGAAAAGGCCAACGCGACCCGGCCCGAGATCGAGCAAATTCTGATCTCGAACTCCAAAGGCGTGGATGAAGACACGTTCGAGCGTGAACTCTATGTCATTCGTCGCCGTATTGAAAAGGCGGCGCTGGCCGCAGGAATCTCGGGGCTGTATCTGGCGTCGCTGTCTTGCCGGTCGATCATCTACAAAGGTATGATGCTGGCCGAGCAGGTCGCTGTTTTCTACCCCGACCTGATGGATGAGCGGTTCGAGTCCGCTTTTGCCATTTACCACCAGCGCTATTCGACCAACACGTTCCCGCAATGGTGGCTGGCTCAGCCCTTCCGTATGTTGGCGCACAACGGTGAGATCAACACGCTGAAAGGCAACATCAACTGGATGAAAAGCCACGAGATCCGCATGACCTCGGACAGCTTTGGCGTCTATGCCGAGGATATCAAGCCGATCATAGCGGGCGGATCGTCGGATTCTGCCGCATTAGACTCGGTATTCGAGGTTTTGGTGCGTGCGGGGCGCTCGGCGCCGATGGCGAAAACCATGCTGGTTCCAGAAAGCTGGTCCAAGCAAGCAATCGAGCTGCCGCAAAGCTGGCGCGATATGTATTCCTACTGCAACTCAGTGATGGAACCTTGGGATGGCCCTGCTGCGCTAGCAATGACGGATGGCCGCTGGGTGTGTGCCGGTTTGGATCGGAACGGTCTGCGCCCGATGCGCTATGTGGTAACCGGCGATGGTCTGGTTATCGCGGGGTCCGAGGCGGGTATGGTGCCGATTGATGAGGCCACCGTGACCGAAAAAGGCGCGCTGGGACCGGGCCAGATGCTGGCTGTCGATATGAAAAAGGGCAAGCTGTTCCGCGACAAGCAGATCAAGGACAAACTGGCCCGAGCACTGCCGTTTGGCGACTGGGTCGGCAAGATCAACGATCTGGACGAGTCACTTGCGGGCGTTACGGAACACCCGAAATTCACCGGAGAAGAACTGCGCAAGCGTCAGATTGCGGCAGGGTATTCTGTGGAAGACCTAGAACAGATTCTTGCCCCGATGGCAGAGGACGGCAAAGAGGCGCTGGCTTCGATGGGGGATGATACGCCCTCGGCTGTTCTGTCCAAGCAATACCGCCCGCTTAGCCACTTTTTCCGACAGAACTTCAGCCAGGTGACGAACCCTCCGATCGACAGTTTGCGTGAATACCGTGTGATGTCGCTGAAGACGCGGTTCGGCAACCTTAAGAACGTGCTGGACGAAGACAGCAGCCAGACCGAGATAATCGTTCTGGAAAGCCCCTTTGTCGGCAATGCACAATGGGACACCCTGGTCAATCAACTGGGTTCACCCCTTGCGGAGATCGATTGTAGCTTTGAACCCGGCCGAGGCGCTCTGAGCGCCGCCTTGGCACGTGTTAGAGCCGAAGCGGAAGAAGCCGTGCGCTCGGGCGCGGGTCACTTGGTTCTGTCTGACATGAATTCAGGGCAAGGTCGTGTGGCGATGCCGATGATCCTGGCCACCAGTGCTGTGCATTCGCACTTGACCCGTCAGGGTTTGCGGACCTTTTGTTCGCTGAACGTGCGGTCTGCTGAATGTGTTGATCCTCATTACTTTGCGGTTCTGATCGGCTGTGGCGCGACTGTTGTGAACGCCTATCTGGCCGAAGACTCACTGGCTGATCGCATTGACCGTGGTCTGCTGGACGGCAACCTGACCGAAAACGTTGCGCGCTATCGCGAAGCCATCGACCAGGGTCTGCTGAAGATCATGGCCAAGATGGGTATTTCGGTGATCTCGTCCTATCGCGGTGGTCTGAATTTCGAAGCCGTGGGTCTCAGCCGCGCGATGGTGGCCGAGTATTTCCCGGGCATGACCAGTCGTATCTCCGGCATCGGTGTCACCGGCATTCAGACCAAAGTCGAAGAAATTCATGCTAAGGCGTGGGACAGCGGTTTGGATGTTCTGCCCATCGGAGGTTTCTACAAAGCGCGTAAATCGGGTGAGACCCACGCGTGGGAAGCAACCTCAATGCACATGATGCAAATGGCCTGTAACCGCGCCTCATATGAGCTGTGGAAACAGTATTCGGCCAAGATGCAGTCCAATCCTCCGATTCACTTGCGCGATCTGATGGATTTCAAGCCGCTGGGCAAGCCGGTGCCGATCGAAGAGGTCGAATCGATCACTTCAATCCGCAAACGCTTTGTCACTCCAGGCATGTCGCTGGGCGCCCTCAGCCCCGAGGCGCACAAGACACTAAACGTGGCGATGAACCGGATTGGCGCGAAGTCGGATTCCGGCGAAGGTGGTGAAGACCCGGCGCATTTTGTGCCCGAACCCAACGGTGACAACCCGTCGGCCAAGATCAAACAGGTGGCCTCGGGCCGGTTCGGCGTGACCGCCGAATACCTGAACCAGTGCGAAGAGCTTGAGATCAAAGTCGCCCAAGGCGCGAAACCGGGTGAGGGCGGTCAGCTGCCGGGTATGAAAGTCACAGACCTGATCGCGCGTCTGCGGCATTCTACCAAGGGTGTGACGCTGATATCGCCGCCGCCGCACCACGACATCTACTCGATCGAGGATTTGGCGCAGCTGATCTATGACCTGAAACAGATCAACCCGCGCTGCAAAGTGACGGTTAAGCTGGTGGCGTCCTCGGGCGTTGGCACGATTGCTGCCGGTGTGGCCAAGGCGAAAGCCGATATTATCCTTATTTCGGGTCACAATGGCGGCACTGGGGCCTCACCTGCGACCAGCATCAAATATGCCGGCCTGCCATGGGAAATGGGCCTGACCGAAGCCCATCAGGTTCTGGCGATGAACAACCTGCGCGACCGTGTGACTCTGCGGACGGATGGTGGCCTGCGCACCGGTCGTGACATCGTCATGGCCGCGATGATGGGCGCCGAGGAATACGGCATCGGTACCGCCGCCCTGATCGCAATGGGCTGTATCATGGTACGCCAGTGCCAGTCGAACACCTGTCCGGTGGGCGTGTGCACGCAGGACGAATCGTTGCGTGCCAAGTTTACTGGCAACGCGGACAAGGTGGTGAACCTGATCACCTTCTACGCACAGGAAGTGCGAGAACTGCTGGCTAGCCTCGGCGCACGCTCGATTGACGAAATCATCGGTCGTGCTGATCTGCTAGCACAGGTCAGCCGCGGATCGGCGCATCTGGATGATCTGGACCTCAACCCGCTGTTGATCACCGTCGATGGTGCACATGATATCGTCTACAACCGCGACAAGGATCGTAATGCAGTGCCGGATACGCTGGATGCCGAGATTGTGCGCGATGCAGCACGGTTCCTGAAAGACGGTGAGAAGATGCAACTATCTTACGCGGTGCAGAACACGCATCGGACCGTGGGTACACGTGTCTCAAGCCACATCGTCCAGAATTTCGGCATGCGGAACACGTTCCAGGACGATCACTTGCATGTGAAACTGCAGGGTTCGGCCGGCCAGTCGCTGGGGGCTTTTGCCGCTCCAGGTCTCAAGCTGGAGGTCTCGGGTGATGCCAACGACTATGTCGGCAAGGGGCTTTCGGGCGGCATGATTGTTGTGCGACCCCCGCAGGTGAGCCCGCTCAAGGCGGAATATAACACCATCATTGGCAACACCGTCCTATACGGTGCCACCGATGGCCACCTATTTGCAGCAGGCCGCGCAGGTGAGCGGTTCGCGGTGCGAAATTCAGGTGCCAGAGTGGTTATCGAAGGCTGCGGCTCGAACGGATGTGAATACATGACCGGCGGCGTTGCGGTTATTCTCGGCGATATCGGTGCCAACTTTGGTGCGGGGATGACGGGTGGTATGGCTTATCTGTACGACCCCGAAGGCAAGGCCGAAGCGCTGATGAACATGGAGACGCTTGTCACCTGTCCGGTGACAGTGGACCATTGGGAAGATCAGCTGAAAGCAATGATCGAGCGCCATGTCGCGGAAACCAATAGCCGCAAAGCCATTGATATCTTACAGCATTGGGATGTGGAAAAGACCAACTTCCTGCAGGTTTGCCCGAAAGAGATGTTGAACAAGCTCAGTCATCCTCTGACCACCGAGGTGGCGGCGGTTCCTGCAGAATAGGTCTTGAGAGATCTAAATCTTTGGCCCGGCGTGTCGTTCCCAACACGCCGGGTATTCTTTTGTCTGGCCATATTGTTTCCAATTCTTGTGTAATGCCGTGCATAACGCCTAGCTTTAGTCATAGTTTATTCGGGAAATGCAGGCATGCTGCTATCCCAATGATGTGAGTGAAGTGGAATATCGGTGTGCCCACGACGTATACAGACCAGTTTTTTGTGCTCGACCCGGCCAATCCGGGTGCGAACGGAACCGTTGTTGGATCCACGCTGAACGTCGAGTTCTTTGATATTATCGATCAGAATGACGATGATCTGGTCAACCGGCTGAATGGAGACTCGGTCGACGGATCTGACATCACTGCGTCTTACTTCGATGATATGGTGACGATCGAGTTGCCGGGTGGTGCGCAGGTTACATATACCGGCGTTACCTTCTACCTTGCTGACGGGCGCGAGGTTTTTACCCCAACAGACGGATCGGTTCTGCAGCAAGGCACGTTTGTTTCTTCGTCAGTCACCGATTTTAGCGATGATGGGGCTTCGTTTGGTTCGGTCGATATCGCCAACGGTGATCTCGGTCCGCCCTGCTTTACGCCCGGCACATTGATTAATACCCCCGATGGGCCCCGGCCGGTCGAGGACCTGAAACTTGGAGATCTGGTTACGACCGCGGATAGCGGCGCTAAACCTGTGCTCTGGATTGGTCGGACCAAGGTAGCAGCCGAGGGTAAACTGGCCCCAATTCGGTTCGAGACAGGGATGTTCGGGCTCACGCGCCCTCTGCTTGTTTCGCCGCAGCACAGGATGCTGATCGATGATTGGCGTGCACCCTACCTGTTTGGCCATGAAGAAGTTCTGATCGCTGCCCATTGTCTTGTGAACGGAACAACAGTCACGCGTGTCGAAGGGGGCGAGGTGGATTATATCCACATTCTGTTCCGGCGACATGAGATCGTGTTCGCCAATGGCGCCAAAAGTGAAAGCTACTACCCGGGACATGCACTGACCCAGGCCGAGCGTCGGACGCAAGCAGAAGTATTGGCCTTGTTCCCGGAGTTGGCGGCGCGCGGAGCAGCCTCAGTCAGAACTGCACGCCCGGTTGTGCGACCGCGCGACGGACAGATGTTGTCGAAATAATCCGTTTCAAATACGCCCTTCGCGGCGTATAGCAAGGCATGGCAAAAAAAGCAGTCCGCAAACCGCGCGGTAAGAAAAAGAAGGCGTCCAGATCAAACAAAACAACAGGCCCCATCGCTCGGATACGGCGCTGGGCCCTTCGTGTTGTTCTGGCGATGGTCGTGGCTTTTGTGTCTTTGGTTCTGATCTATTCAGTCGTGAACCCGCCGGTCACGCATACGATCTGGTCCGAGTGGCGTCGGCTTGGGAAGGTTGATCGCGAGTGGGTGCCGATCGAAGAGATTGCCCCGATCATGGCGCGGTCGGTCGTAGCAGCCGAGGATGCCAACTTCTGCCTGCATTGGGGCTTTGATGTCGAAGCGATCCGCGATGCGCTGGAAGATGGCGGCAGCCGGGGTGCATCGACCATCACGCAGCAGGTGGTCAAGAATGTATTTCTCTGGCAGGGGCGCAGCTGGGTCCGCAAGGCGCTTGAAACCTCGATGACACCGGTTGTTGAAATCGTCTGGAGCAAGCAGCGCATTCTCGAAGTGTATCTGAACGTCGCGGAAACCGGACAAGGGATCTTTGGCGTCGAGGCCGCGGCGCAGAAGTATTATGGGGTGAGTGCGGCAAAAATGTCTCCGACACAAGCGGCGCGTGTGGCGGCGATTCTGCCATCCCCGCGCAACCGGTCGGTGACGGATCCATCGGTGCGGACCCGCAGGCGTGCCGCGTCAATTCTGGATGGAGCGGCCACCATCCGCGCAGATGGACGCGCCGCGTGTTTCGAGGATTGAAACCCAGACCCCTCAGCGGCTAAAGCTTGAAGGGTACTCTACTGGTTCGAATGGAAGTTCATGGCGCGTCTGTTTCACGTTCCCCTCTCGCCCTATTGCCGCAAGGTTCGCCTGTCTCTGGCCGAAAAGAAGATCGAGGTTGAGCTGGTCGAAGAACGATACTGGGAACAGGACCCGGATTTTTTGCGCCGCAACCCGGCGGGTAAGGTTCCTGTGCTGCGACTGGATGGTCAGATCATGGCCGAAAGCGCCGCGATCTGCGAATATATCGAAGAGACCCGACCCGAGCCACCCTTGATGCCTAAAAAAGCCGAAGCACGTTATGAGGTGCGGCGTTTGGTAGGCTGGTTTGATGACAAGTTTCACCACGAGGTGACCTCAAAGCTACTGTATGAGCGGGTGAACAAGAAAGTAACGGGGCAAGGCTATCCGGACAGCAAGAACGTCAAGGAAGGCGCGCGCGCGATCAAGTATCATCTGGATTATATGGCCTGGCTGCTGGATCACCGTCGCTGGCTGGCCGGAGATCAGATGACATTGGCCGATTTCGCCGCGGCGGCGCATCTGTCGGCGCTGGATTACATTTCGGACGTAGATTGGAACCGAAGCTCTGCGGTGAAGGACTGGTACGCCAAGATCAAATCCCGCCCGGCGTTCCGCTCGATTCTGGCGGATCAGGTTCCGGGATTCCGGCCACCGCCACATTACGCGGATCTGGATTTCTGATAGATTGAGGGGTAGGGGGCTGTCCGCCCCCTCTTGGCCATTGGGCCAATTCACCCCCGAAGGTATTTTTGGCCAGATGAAGAGCGGATCGGAGTTGAAACAGCGGTTGGTGGAGCAAGCCTTGTCTGAGGGGTTTGTCGCCTGTCGGGTTTGTCGTCCTTGGGATGTGCCCCTTGTTCCCGAACGGTTGGATGCCTTTCTACAAGCCGGATATCATGGCCAGATGGGCTGGATGGCTGAGCGGGCTCATTGGCGCGGTGATCCGTCTGTGCTGTGGCCTGACGCGCGGTCGGTGATCATGCTTGCGGAGAGCTATACGCCCGAGCATGACCCGACTGCGGTGCTGGCGCATTCCAACTTGGGCGCCATTTCGGTTTATGCGCAGAACAAGGATTATCACGATCTGGTTAAGAAGCGCCTCAAACGATTGGCGCGCTGGCTGATTGCCGAGGGTGGGGGTGAAGTGAAGGTGTTTGTCGATACTGCTCCGGTGCCAGAGAAGGCGCTGGGGCAGGCCGCTGGGCTGGGGTGGCAGGGCAAGCATACCAATCTTGTCAGTCAGGATTGGGGAAATTGGGCCTTTTTAGGGTCTGTTTTCACAACTTTGGATTTGCCTGTGGATGGCGCTGAGGTCGACCATTGTGGCTCATGCCGCGCGTGTTTGACGGCCTGTCCGACCGACGCGTTTCCGGCACCGTATCAGTTGGATGCGCGGCGCTGTATTTCGTATCTGACCATCGAGCATAAGGGGCCGGTGGAGGAAGAGTTGCGCGCGCTGTTGGGCAACCGAATCTATGGCTGCGATGATTGTCTCGCGGCCTGCCCGTGGAACAAGTTTGCGGTCGCGGCCAGTGACCTTCGCTATGCGGCGCGGGAGGAGCTAAAGGCGCCTCCGTTGGCGGAACTGGCGCAGCTGGATGATACAGCATTCCGCGCGATGTTCTCGGGCTCGCCGATAAAGCGGATCGGCCGGAATCGGTTCGTGCGGAACGTGCTTTATGCGATTGGGAACTCAGCGGTGCCGGCGTTACTGCCGGTTGCACAGGCGCTGACCGATGATCCGGATCCGACCGTGGCTGATGCAGCGCGCTGGGCGGCATCCCGGTTGTCGTAAACAGGCTGGACGCGCCGCAGGAAAACGCTACACCCGGTTCTGGCGAACAGATGGAGGACCCGATGGCGTTGGCTTTGGGGGTGGATACGGGCGGAACCTATACGGATGCGGTGCTGATCCGGGATGAGCGCGAGGTGATCGCGTCGGCCAAATCGCTGACCACACGAGCGGATCTGGCGATTGGTGTGGGCCGCGCGGTTTCTGCCGTGCTGGAGACGGCTGATGTGTCTCCGGATCAGATTGGGATGGCATCGTTGTCGACAACGCTGGCCACCAATGCGTTGGTCGAAGGCCAGGGCGGGCGCGTGGCGTTGATCTATGTCGGGTTTCGGGAAAGCGACCTTGAGAAACACGGTCTAAGAGAGGCGTTGAAGGGCGATCCGGCTTTGGTTCTGGCCGGGGGGCACAACCATGCCGGGGGTCAGGTCGCCGAATTGGATGTTGCAGGGCTTGAGGCCTTTTTAGACTCACATTCAGGCATTTCCGGCTATGCGGTTGCAGCACAGTTCGCGACCAGAAATCCGGCACATGAACTGGAAGTGGCGCGCGTGATTTCCGAGCGTACGGGAGTGCCGGTCACGTGCTCTCATCATCTGTCGGCCAAGCTGAATGGGCCAAAGCGTGCAGTGACCGCCGTGCTGAATGCACGATTGATCGGGATGATCGACCGCTTGATCGGGCGCGCGCAGGATCAGTTGCGCGCGCAGGGCATCACCGCCCCAATGATGGTTGTGCGCGGGGATGGCGCTTTGATGAGCGCCGAGCAGGCGCGGGAGCGTCCGATTGAAACGATCCTAAGTGGCCCTGCGGCCTCTATCGTTGGCGCGCGCTGGTTGACCGAAGCTGAGAACGCGCTGGTGTCCGATATCGGCGGGACTACGACCGACGTCGCGCTGATCAGAGATGGCAAACCCGCCATCGACCCTGCAGGCGCGCAGGTTGGCGGTTTCCGGACCATGGTCGAAGCGGTTGCGATGCGGACTCATGGTTTGGGCGGTGACAGTCAGGTGCATGTGGCGACCGAAGGCCTAGGCGGTGGTGTCTTCCTTGGGCCGCGTCGGGTGCTGCCGGTGTCGCTGATCGCAGCTGAGGCCCCGGATGTGGTACATGCGGCATTGGATGAGCAATTGCGGGCGACGACTGTAGGTGAACATGACACGAGGTTTGCCCGTCGTGTGCCGGGTATCCCCACCGATGGGGTCGGGCCGCGTGAATCAGTGTTACTGGACCGGTTGGAGGATCGTGTTGTGCCGCTCAGCAGTCTGTTGCAAACCCGGATGGAGCATGGGGCACTGGGTCGTTTGGTGGATCGCGGGATCGTACAGGTCTCGGGTGTCACCCCTTCGGATGCCAGCCATGCTCTGGGGCGGCTTGCGGATTGGGACTGCTCGGCAGCGCTCAAGGCGCTGGAACTGATGGCGCGTAAGCGGGTTGGATCAGGGGACAGGCTGGCAGTATCGCCTGAAGCGCTGGCTCAGCTCATTGTCGATCAGTTGACGGAACAAACCTCATTGACCTTATTAGAGACTGCTTTTGCCGAGGAAAGCCATGGGTTTGACCAGCCTGCAAGAGATCTGGCCCGGCATGTTCTGACGCAGCGCGGGTTGGCGAAACACCGTGGGTTGTTGGCATTGGATACCGCGCTGAATGTGGATGTAGTGGGCCTTGGGGCTTCGGCCCCCAGCTATTACCCGGCAGTCGGAGAGCGGTTGCATTGCAAGATGGTCCTGCCAGAGCATGCCGGTGTTGCAAATGCCATCGGTGCGGTTGTCGGGCGGCTGACCCTTCGGCGGGCCGGTTCAGTTACGTCCCCGGCCGAAGGCCGCTATCGGGTACATCTGGAAGAGGGGCCGCAGGATTTCTCGGACTCGAATTCCGCTCTGCAGCTGCTTGAAGAGGTGCTGCGCAACGAGGCTGAGGGCGCGGTGCGCCAAGCAGGTGCCGAGGATATACGCGTGACAGTCGACCGCGATATCCGCACCGCCAAGATTGAAGCGCAAGAGGTATTCGTCGAAGCGTTGATCACGGTCGAGGCCAGTGGACGACCTCGGGTGGCGGTCGGATAGCCCCGCAAGGGGCTATACCGCGCAAGTCATTCTGCCGCACTGGAGCGTTTTGGCAGCACCCAGTCCGGGCGCGGGAAATGGCAGGTGTATCCGTTGGGGATGCGCTCTAGGTAATCTTGATGCTCGGGCTCGGCTTCCCAGAAATCGCCGACGGGTTCGACTTCGGTCACCACATTGCCGGGCCAAATGCCACTGGCGTTGACATCGGCAATTGTATCTTCGGCCACCTGTTTCTGGGCATCGTCCACATAGTAGATCGCCGAGCGATAACTCATTCCGCGGTCATTGCCCTGACGATTCAGGGTGGTCGGGTCGTGGATCTGGAAAAAGAACTCTAGCAGATCGCGATAGGTGATCTGGGTCGGGTCGAACCAGATTTCGATCCCTTCAGCATGGGTGCCGTGGTTGCGATAAGTTGCGTTTGGCACATCGCCACCGGTGTACCCGACGCGGGTGCGCGAGACGCCGGGCAATTTGCGGATCAGGTCCTGCATGCCCCAAAAGCAGCCTCCGGCCAGAACGGCGCGTTCATCGGTCATCAGATATCCTCCACATGGATCAGAAATTCGCCATACCCTTCGGCCTCCATCTCGTCGCGATGAATGAACCGCAGCGAGGCGGAATTGATGCAATAGCGTAGCCCGCCATGTTCGCGGGGGCCATCGGGAAACACGTGGCCCAGGTGGCTGTCGCCGTGTTTCGAGCGGACCTCGGTCCGGATCATGCCATGAGTGGTGTCGCGAAACTCTTCGACATGTTCATGTATGATTGGCTTGGTGAAACTGGGCCAGCCGCAGCCGGATTCATATTTGTGGGTCGAGGCGAACAACGGCTCGCCCGAGACGATATCCACGTAGATGCCCGGTTCCTTGTTGTTCAACAGCTTGCCAGTGCCCGGGCGTTCGGTGCCGCTGCGCTGGGTGACGTGAAATTCTTCAGGTGAGAGGGCCGCAATGACCTCGGGGTCTTTGGTATAACGGGACATGGATCCTCCGGTGTTTGAATGATGATGTCCTATTTGGGCATAGATGCGCAGGAATCAAAACCATATTACAGCGCGCTCGCGGGTCTGTGCAGTTGATCCAAACGAATGCACGGCGCGTATGATTTATAACAGGAGGTGAAGTGATGTTCCGTATGGCTCTGTTGACTGCTCTGATCTTGTTGGGCAAAGCCCTTCAGGCGGCACCACTGACGGGCGAATTTTCATCAATCGATGGCGCGACATTATCACTGGAAGACTGGCGCGGACAGCCCGTGCTTGTGGTCAACACGGCGTCGCTTTGCGGCTTTACCGGACAATACGCAGCGTTGCAGGAGCTGCACGAAACATATGAAGAACGCGGGCTGGTGGTACTGGCGGTCCCGTCGAATTCGTTCAAACAAGAGCTGGCGTCGTCGAAAGAGGTCAAGAATTTTTGCGAACTAAATTATGACCTTACGCTTCCGATGACGGATATCACTCCAGTGAAAGGTTCGGATGCCCATCCGTTTTACCAAGCTGTTGCTGCGCAGACTGGCTTTGTCCCGAAATGGAACTTTAACAAAGTGCTTATTGGCCCCGAGGGTGAGGTCGTTGCCACCTATGGGTCAAGCACCAAGCCAAATGCGCCTAATTTGATAGATCAGGTCGAGGCGTTGCTGCGCTGACCGGGCTCGCGCGACAGCTGTACGGCAAGAATACCCAGTGTTGTGATCAGAACCCCCACCGCATCCAATGGGCCCAGCTTCTCACCCAGTAAAATGGCGGCGATGGTCACGCCGAATACCGGGTTGAGGAAATGGAACGTTGCTGCACGGATCGGGCCGATGCGATCCAGTAGCAGGAACCAGATGAAAGTTGCCAGAAGGCCCGGGAATAACGTGGTGTAGGTAAAAGCCAGCACAAAAGGCAGTGTGGCGTGGATATGAATAGACTCGAACACCGGGGCGGCGAGAAACAGCACCGCCGATCCGATAAGCATCTGCAGCCCAACCACCATCATGAAGTTACCGCCCGAAGTCGCCCCCCGAACAGCCAAGGTGGCAAAGGTCAGCGCAAGCGCTCCGATTCCGCAGAGCAGAACCCCGAACAGATCGACACCAGCGTTAATCCGGCTACCCATGATCAGCGCGACACCGACAAAACCTGCCAGCAAGCCGACGATGCCCAGCGGGCGTATCCGCTCACCCAATAGCAGCCAGCCGGCTAGGGCTACCAGCAGGGGCATAGTCGAGGCGATGATCGCCGCGACCGAAGCCTCGACTGTCTGCATCGCATAGAAGTTTAGACCCAAATAAAGAGCATTTTGGCAGATTCCGAACAGAATAGTGGCGCGCCATTGGTTGCGAGTCAGGCGCCAGCTTTGCCCCATGGCGCGTGCGATCGCCACGCCAATTAGCCCCGAAATCAGAAATCGCAGCGCCAACGAGAACAAAGGCGAGGCATCGGCAACGATGATCCGCGCCGAGCTGAAGGCCGAAGACCAGATGAGGGCGAAAACAAGCCCCATGGCGATGGCGCGCAGGTCCATTACGGCCTCCTAATGAAATTCGGGCGACTGTTCCTGATTTTAACATGAGCTGCAAGGACCCATTGCGTCGAATAGCGGGGTCGCCCGATAGTTGGCATCAATGAGCTTGCGCGCAATGAGAATGAGCAGAGCTTTTTGTAGAAAAGCGCTGCTCATCATTATGATTCAGCTTGTCGCTTGATTCAGGCGAAAAAGCTAAGATCGTCCATCGAGAACCAACCCGCGTTCTCGACATGGTCATTGGTAATTTCACCTCCCGATGCAACGAACTCGACGTGATCAATATCGCGCCAGTCAAACTCGTGTGTGACGTGATCGAATGTCAGATCGACCTCTGCGGAGTGCACCAGCTCATCGCCATTATAGGCATTGATAGTGACTTGGTTTGCCCAGTTCGATTCAGGAATATACGTGGTGTCCGATCTGGAAGCATTGGCCAAGGAAACGCTGTTGAAGTTGAATTCTTCGCCATCGCTTTTCGAGAAGCCGACAGTTGCCCCCCAGGAATTGAACGCCTCCAGGTCGGGGTCGGGGTTTGAGCCACCGTATTCGTATGGGGTTAGAATACCATCAGTGTTGCTCTGCCCTTTGCTAACACTTGCAATAAATGCACCATTCAGCACCTGATCACTGTCATTGATGCGGGTTCCGTCATTGAAATCCAGCACGAACTCTTCAAGCGGGTCAGGCGCGGTCAGTTCCGGGAAGTATTGGAACAAGGAGTCAGGGATGTCCTCGACCTTTTCATACAAAGAAATCTCTTTCCCGCCTGCGTCTGGATAGCTGGTGACCTTCAATGCCCAAGAAGCACTGTCGTCCCCGTCCAGTTGCAGCACGTCAGAACGGTTTCCATCCGCATAAAGTGTAACGGTTACGTCCCCATTATCTTTCTCCAGCCGACGTTCTGAGATTTGTCCGTCCTGATAGGTGGTCGTGATCGAATCCCAGGATTTCGCATCCAGCTCATCGGTCTGGCTGATGCTGACGCGCTGGCCATTTGACCAGATCTCATGTTTCACGACTCCATTGTCATATGTCGTTGTCTTTTCAGATTTCTTTCCACTGCCATCAAATGAGGTGCTGATGGTTTCCCACGACTTTATGTCGCTTCCGTCTGTCTGCGTTACGTTGCTACGCTGTCCGTCTGTCCACGTTTCCTGTCTGATAATTCCATTGTCATAGGTGGTCGTCCGTCCGGTTGTCTCTCCGTTGACATCGAAGAACGTGTCGATCCGATCCCAGGATTTGGTTTGTAGAAAGTCCTGAACAGTACTGAAATGACCGGGCGCGAAGGCTTCAACCGTCCGGGTACCATTATCGTTTGTTATCGTGCGGCCTATGATATTGCCCGACGCATCATAGCGTAGAACGATCTGGTTCCAGGATTTTGCACCGTCTCCGAAAAACCCATCTTGGATGAGAATCTCATTCGGAACACCATTTTGAAAGGTCTCGGTCACGCGGATACTGTCTGGGTAAACCGTTCCGCGTTCGGTCATTATTCCATTGGCGTCATAGTCAATGAACCGATTATCAAAGCCCAGTGCCTCATCTGTTCCGACATAAAATTCCTGACGCAAAACGCCGTCTTCGTAAGTCCCGAAGACCTCGTATCCGGCATCAAAAGTCGTCCGCGTTGCAACGACAACATCGTCTTCAATCGTGTATTGGATGCTTGCCCAGTCGAATTGATTTTCTGTATCGAATTCAGTGGTTTGATATCGTGCCATAAATCGAGATTCCTCAATAATACTTCCCATTAAGCGAGTGGATGAGGAATATGACACAACTATGGCGATAGCGGCAAAAACTCGATATTAATCAGATGCTTACATAACTTATTCAGACAAAAAAAGGGCCGCCCGGTGGCGACCCCTTCGATCTTGCGATCTGTCTTCGGCGAATTAGCCGTTGACGCTGTCTTTCAGAGCTTTCGCGATGGTCATTTTGACCACTTTGTCGGCTTCTTTCTTGAACTGCTCGCCGGTGGCGGGGTTGCGCACCATGCGCTCGGGGCGCTCGCGGCAGTAGATTTTGCCAACGCCGGGCAGGGTGACGGCACCACCGGCCGAAACTTCGCGAGTGATCAGGCCGGTCATGGCCTCCAGCGCGGCATTTGCAGATTTCTTGTCAGTTCCCATTTCCTCAGCGAGAGCAGCCACCAGCTGAGTCTTTGTCATAGGCTTTGCCATTTCTTGGTCTCCTTAACGTGCCCGATCTATAGGGCCTCACCGCGTAACTGTAACGGGATATTGTGGCTGAACACAACGAATAGTAGCACTAAAAACCCCAAAAATAGGGGAAATTCGTTGCTTTTTTGCTTCAGAGAAAGGCCGTTTCGTCAAACGAACGCAATTTCCGGCTGTGTAACCGTTCCAGCGGCATGCCGCGCAAGTGCTCCATCGCCCGGATTCCGATCGCCAAATGACGACTGACCTGAGTGGTATAGAACGCCGAAGCCATGCCGGGAAGCTTTAATTCACCATGCAGGGGCTTATCCGAGACGCACAGCAAGGTGCCGTAAGGAACCCGGAACCGATAACCGTTGGCTGCGATTGTTGCACTTTCCATATCCAGCGCAATCGCACGGGACTGGCTGAGCCGTTGCACCGGGCCGGACTGATCGCGAAGCTCCCAATTGCGGTTATCGACTGAGGCGACTGTACCTGTTCGCATGATACGTTTCAGCTCGTAGCCTTCCAACTCGGTTACCTCGGCCACAGCCTGTTCCAGCGCGACCTGGACTTCGGCCAGCGGTGGGATCGGCACCCAGACGGGCAGATCGTCGTCCAGCACTTTGTCCTCGCGCAGGTAGGCATGTGCCAGTACGAAATCCCCAAGCGCCTGCGTGTTGCGCAGACCGGCGCAGTGGCCGACCATCAACCAGGCGTGCGGGCGCAGAACCGCAATGTGGTCGGTGGCCGTTTTGGCATTCGATGGCCCGACGCCGATATTGACCAGCGTAATCCCAGACCCATCCGCGCGTTTCAGGTGGTAGGTTGGCATTTGCGGCAGTTTAAGGGGCTGTTCCAGTACGGCTTCGGCGTCCGTGATCTCAACATTCCCGGTCGAGACAAAGCTGGTATAGCCGCTGTCGGGATCGGCCAGTTGAGCCCGTGCGTAGCTCTCAAATTCCGAGACATAGAACTGATAGTTGGTGAACAGCACGTGGTTTTGGAAATGACCGGGGTCAGTCGCGGTGTAATGCGAAAGCCTTGCCAACGAATAGTCCACCCGCTGGGCCGTGAACAGCGCAAGGGGCCCGGCTTCGTTTTCCAGCTCGTGCACGCCATTCACGATATCGTCGTTTGTTGTATTCAGGTCCGGTACATCAAACGCATCGCGCAGAGTGAAACCAGCTGCACCCTGATGCGGGACAACCAGATCCGGGTTATTGGCGACAGCGAAATGGACCGGGATCGGCGTTTCCGAGGCTCCGATTGTGACCGGCTGATCGTGGTTCTTGATCAATAGTGCGATTTGCTGGGTAAGGTATGACCGGAACAGATCGGGGCGCGTCACTGTCGTGGCATGAGTACCTGGTTCGGACACGTGACCGAAGCTCAGCCGACTGTCGACCTGCGCGTAAGACGAGGTCCTGATCCGGATTTCGGGGTAGAACGCCCGAAACCTCTCGGTAGGAGCGCCGTTCTTAAGTGCATTTGCAAACCTATCGCACAGGAATTTTGTCGCCTGTTCATAGAGCTCTTCTAAACGTGCGACAGCTGCAAGCGGATCGCTAAATTTCTCGGGGTTGGGAACGTCAGGTGTTCGGATAGTAGTCATGCAAGGGGTTCCAGAAGGTCGATCTTTTCGAATGTACGTACATCCACCAGCCCAAGGTCCGAGATCCGCAGTTCAGGAATCACAACCAGGGCCAGCAGAGAATGCTGCATATATGCGTTGTTAAGCTGACAGCCGCAGGTCTTCATCGCCTCGACCATTTGTTCCGCTTTGGCGGCAACCTCAGTCGCTGGGTTGTCGGACATCAAGCCTGCGATGGGCAGTTCCACCAAGGCCAGTTCCTCGCCATCGCGAAAGATTGTGATGCCTCCGCCCACTTCGGCCAGCCGGTTCGCGGCCAGTGCCATCTGTTCACGGTCGGTGCCGACAACAATCATATGGTGGCTGTCATGCGCAACGGTCGAGGCCATGGCCATTTTGCCTTGATACCCAAAGCCCGAGACAAAGGCGTTGGTCACACCCCCCGTGGCGCGATGCCGTTCGACCAATGCGATTTGGCACACATCGCCTTCGCCTTCAACAAGCCCTTCGATAATCGGCAGCTCGGATTTCAACGCTTGCGTTGGGGCCTGATTTTCAACCACCCCGATCACGTTGGCCATGACACGGTTCGCTCCGGCAGGGGCTGCGATTTCAAAGTCTGTCGAGGTCAACGCATGCCCTAGGTGTACGGTATTTCGCGCCTTAGCGGGCCAGTTCAGATGCGGGCATTCGACCGTTACCGTCCCGTTTTCAGCCACAATCTGACCGCGCGCGACCACGGTTTCGATCGGAAGCTCTACCAGATCAGAACTCAGGATAATGTCAGCGCGCCGCCCGGGTGTAATCGAGCCGATCTCGCGTTCCAACCCAAAATGGGTCGCCGTGTTGATCGTCGCCATTTGCAGCGCAATCAGAGGATCGCAACCACAGGCAATCGCATGTCGCACTACGCGGTTCATGTGTCCGTCATTTACCAGCGTTCCCGAATGGCAGTCGTCGGTGCACAAGATGAAGTTGCGCGGGTCCAGCCCTTTTTCAGTCACCGCAGTAATCTGGCTTTCGACATCATACCAAGCCGACCCCAACCGCATCATTGACCGCATTCCCTGACGGACACGTGCGATGGCGTCGGCCTCGCAGGTGCCTTCATGATCATCCGCAGGGCCACCAGCGACGTAAGCGGCAAATTCAGGCCCTAAATCTGGCGAAGCATAGTGCCCGCCAACTGTTTTACCGGCGCGCTGTGTGGCTGCGATCTCTGCCAACATTTTCGGATCGCCATGAATGACACCGGGAAAGTTCATCATCTCGCCCAGTCCGATGATACCGGGCCACGACATCGCCTCGGCCACATCCTCAGCAGTGATTTCGTACCCGGTCGTCTCCAACCCGGGAGCTGATGGCGCGCAAGACGGCATCTGGGTGAAAATGTTCACCGGCTGCATCAGCGCCTCGTCATGCATCAGTCGCACACCTTCTAACCCCATCACATTCGCGATCTCATGCGGGTCGGTGAACATCGAAGTTGTGCCATGCGGAATGACTGCGCGGGCAAATTCTGCCGGGGTCAACATGCCCGATTCGATATGCATATGTGCGTCGCATAACCCCGGCACCAAATAGCGACCGTGCGCCTCGATGATCTGAGTCTCAGGACCGATACAATGCGCGGCGTCCGGCCCCACAAAAGCGACGCGCCCCGCAGCGATCGCCACGTCATGGTCAGGCAGGGTTTCGCGGCTATGCACATTGACCCAGACGCCGCCACGGATCACCAAATCGGCAGCCTCGCGGCCAGCAGCAACAGCGATGAGACGAGGGGCGGTATCGGGCCAACTTGGGAAGGGAGTGTATTCCATGGCCCAACTTTCCCGAATGCGGCGCAAGGTGCAACCCCCACTATTAAGGTATCATGGAATCATCACAAAACCTGCCATCCGCAGCGCGCCAGCGCTGCCACGCCCAACCAGAGGAGAGGCCCGAAGGGCATTGACGATGGGTGGGAGCGACCCGCGATTAGTTGTGGCGATCGGCTTCAATCTCCGCGCGCAGCCAGTCGACAAACGCCAACGCGCCCGGCGTTTCCTCGGCTTGGGGCGATAGCAATAGATAATAGGCCTCGGGCATAGCAGCGCGATGGTTGAACGGCGCGATCAGGCGGCCTTCTTCAATCAACCGTTTTGCGATCATGTCGTGGGCTAAACACAAGCCTCCTCCGGCCATCGCAACCGACAGGCTGACCAGATAGGTCGTCGAATAGGTTACCTTGGGTTTTTGCCAAGTTAGACTCTGATCTGTGATCCAACTCTCCCAATTCGACAACAAATTTGAACAGTCGAATAGGGGCTGTTCCTGCAGAGTTTCCAGCGTCACCGGGAAGTCGGGGGCACAGACAGGATAGTAGTGATCTGTTCGCAGCAATTCCGTTCGCACCGTATCGGCTGGGCGCAGCGAATAGCGGATTTCCACCGCCGCGCCTTCGGCCATTTCACGCGGCTCCCAGAGCTCAGTGAAGATATTCAGATGTACATCCGGATGCAGTTCCCGAAACCGGGGTAGGCGCGGAGCCAGCCAGTTGACGGCAAATGTGATGTTGCTCTGGACCTGAACCGCGTTTTGTTGTGCGCCCGTGACGGCTTGTGTCCCCCTTACCAGAGTTCGAAAGGCTTCACGCACGACCGGCAAATAGGTGATACCAGCTTCGGTCAGCTCCAATGCACGCGGACGACGAAGGAATAAGGGCTGACCCAAATAGCCCTCTAGTGATTTGATTTGCTGGCTGACTGCGCTTTGCGTCATGTTCAAATCCCGCGCCGCCCCCGTGAATGACAAATGACGGGCCGCCGCTTCAAATGTGCGTAGCCAGCCGAGCGGAGGAAGTGATTTCTGCATGCTTATAACTCTGCCATTAGTTTTACTAATGAACTAGGCTTGTTTTTTTCGTTGGTCAAACGTTTGCGGCGAAGGCACGATTTCCAGAAATCGAATACCCCGCGAAGGAGCCTGGCATGAGCGTTACAAACCTGCGTCCCAACATCGATCATTGGTCCGAACGCGTGGACATGGCCGCCGCATTCCGCTGGACTGAGCGGCTGAACATGCATGAAGGGGTGGCGAACCATTTCAGCCTTGCGGTGAATGAAGACGGCACGCAGTTCCTGATGAATGCCAACCAGATGCATTTTGCGCGTATCAAGGCGTCAAATCTGCTGCTGCTTGATGCCAATGACAAAGATGTCATGGATCAGCCCGGCGCACCGGACCCAACGGCTTGGGGGCTGCACGGATCGATCCACCGCCATTGCCCACATGCGCGCTGCGTGATGCACGTGCATTCGATTTTTGCGACGGTTCTTGCCTCGCTGGCAGACAGCACCTTACCGCCGATCGATCAGAACACCGCAACTTTCTTCAATCGCTACGTAATCGATGAAGAGTTCGGAGGTCTGGCTTTTGAAAGCGAAGGTGAGCGCTGTGCCGCGATGCTGTCGGACCCGAAAAAGAAAGTCATGATCATGGGCAACCACGGGGTTTTGGTGATCGGCGACAGTCCGGCAGATGCCTTTAACAGACTCTATTATTTTGAACGCGCCGCAGAAACGTACATTCGCGCTCTTCAAACCGGGCAACCTTTGCGCGTTCTGTCCGATGAGATTGCTGAGAAAACCGCGCAAGAGCTTGATGAATATCCCGGTCAGGCCGAAGCACATCTACGCGAAATCAAATCTGTTCTGGATGCCGAAGGCTCGGATTACGCAACCTGAAGCGCACTGTTAGGAGTTTCAGCCATGACCGATATGCATGATGCAGAAGCCGCCCGATGGAATTACCGCCCCGAAGGGCCCGTCGGTTTGAACCCTTTGTTCAACTGGCCGCCGCGTCCTGCGGCTATCCTGAACTGGTACAAAGGGGCTTGGCTTCCCCTTACGTCGCTGACGCTTTGCATGGTGATGGCTTTTGCCGTCTATTTCGTGTTTTTACCTCCATTAGAGACCATGCAGAGTTTCGCGCCCGGCTGGATGTTCCGTATCTGGCTGCTGAACATGGTGCCTCAGATCATGATAGCAGGAGGTCTGCATTGGTGGCTTTACATGCGCAAAGGGCAGGGCATGTACAAGAAATTCGACCGGCGTGATCTGACACGTGACAATGGGTCGTTTACCTTTCGAAATCAGGTTTTGGATAACGTCTGGTGGACGCTGGGAAGTGCGATGACTGTGGCGACGGTCTATCAGTGGCTGATCTACTGGGCCATGGCGAATGGCTATGCGCCAGTGATAACCTGGGCCGCGGCCCCCGTTTGGTTCGTGATCTGGATGCTTTTCATCCCGATGTGGTCAGGGCTTCATTTCTACTGGGTGCACCGATTGGAACATCACCCGAAACTCTACAAGCACGTTCATGCTGTGCACCATCGCAACGTCAATATCGGACCATGGTCAGGAATATCGAACCACTGGTATGAAAACCTTCTCTATTTCACCACCTACTTCATCCATCTGATTGTACCCTCGCATCCGCTGCATCTGCTGTTTCACGCCTACTTCCAGCAGATCAGCCCGGTACTGTCTCACTCGGGTTTCGAAAAACTGAAGGCTGGTGAAACGGATGCCGCGCGGGCCGGGGATTTCTTCCACCAGCTTCATCACCGGTATTTCGAGTGTAACTACGGCACATCCGAGATTCCGTTCGACAAGTGGTTCGGCACTTATCACGATGGTTCAGCCGAGGCGACAACGCGGACACGGGCTTTCAAGAAGCAGATGTATACTTAGACACGAGGGCGTTCTGCCCCACCGAGTTCTGCATAGGTCCGTATATGACCTACGCAGAGCTTTGGTCAGGTTTTCTCAAACAACGCGATCAAAGCGACGTCATCTTTGTTGGGGCCGGCAGCAAGATCGCCATAAATCCGGACCTGCGTTAACGATAAGTCTCTGATCTGATCCGCCTCGAGGCGGCGGAAGGTATCGGCGAACCCGAGCGCCTCAAAGTGTTTTGCGTTGATCGACAGGGCGAACTGCGCACCATGGCGTGCGACACGCAAGAGCGCTGGCAAAACTTCTGGCCCAAGATGGCCATGGGTGAACGTTCCGGACGAGACGACACCGGCATAGCTGCCGCGCGGAACCGGCAGGCCCTGATTGAGATCGGCTTCGATCGCGTCGCGATAGATATCCTTGCGCATCGCCTCGTCCAGCATTTCGGCGCTGATATCGGTGGCGTCGATCGGACCCACGCCCAACCCGGCCAGAATAGCTCCGCATAACCCCGTGCCCGCGCCTACATCCAATACCGGGCCTTGTCCGCCTGCACCCACAAAAGCGCGCGCCGTGTGGATGTGGAGTTGATAGTCCTCAAGCGCTGCGAAACTGTCGTCATATTCCCCTGCCCATTCCGCATAAAGGCGCTTGTTCTCCTCGGGCGATTTCAGGGAGTAGGCTGCGTGCAAGTCAGGTGTCTTTTTGGTCATTTCTCAATGAATGCGCATCAGAGGATTCGAATCAAGTGCGTCCATCCGGCGCTTGCATCCACGTGCCGGGCAGATCATCAAAGGGACCATGACACAGACACTATTCTCCTTCGGCCACGGCTATTCTGCCCGAGCGATATCGAGGCAACTGGATCCAACCACATGGCGGGTCATCGGAACCACGCGTGATTCCCAGCAACTTGAGACAATCCGCGACTCGGGCGCCGAGCCTTGGGTCTGGCCGGGGGATCGGCCTGATCTGGATGGGGTGACGCATCTGCTTGTCTCTACAGCACCCACAGCCGATGGTGATCCGGTGCTGGCGGAATTGAAGGATGAGATCGCCGCGCGGATCGGACAGTTCAAATGGGTCGGCTACCTGTCGACCACAGCCGTTTACGGGGATCACCAGGGAGGCTGGGTGGATGAGACGACGCCCGCCACACCGACGGCCGAACGTGGCCGTTGGCGCGTGCGTGCCGAGGAGCAATGGGGCGGCATTCCGGGCCTGCCCTTGCATATCTTCCGACTGGCAGGGATTTACGGGCCGGGTCGCGGGCCGTTTTCAAAGCTGAAACGCGGTGGGTTGCGGCGGATCATCAAGCCGGGCCAGGTGTTTTCGCGCATTCATGTTGACGACATTGCACAGGTTTTGATCGCGTCGATGGCCAAACCCAATCCGGGTGCGATCTACAATGTCTGTGATGATGAACCGGTGCCGCCGCAGGATGTGATCGGCTATGCCGCCGAATTGCAAGGTCTGACGATGCCACCTGCGGTTCCGTTTGATGAGGCTGATCTGACTCCGATGGCACGCAGTTTCTATAATGAGAACAAGCGCGTTCGGAATGACAGGATCAAGGATGAACTGGGCGTCTCATTGCTCTATCCGAACTACCGTGTAGGGTTGGAAGCACTGATGCAGCATCAGAAGGATGCCACTTGATCACCGCGCCTTGCCAAGAAACCGGCACGGATTGTATGGGATTTCGATGAAAGACCGCTCTGTCCCGCTGAACATTACCGTTTCGACCCTGACCCGGCAGCGGCCCGAGATGCTGGCCGCTTTGATTCGAAGCTGGGGAGAGATGAAGTTGCCGCCCGACTGCTCGGTGCGATGTTTGGTGGTGGAAAACGACAGCTCAGCGCTCAGCGAAGGTACCGTGCAGGCAGTAGGGGAGAAGCTGCCTAATGGAGCAAGTCTGAACTATGTCCTTGAGACCGAACTCGGCATCCCGTTCGGACGCAACCGAGCCGCACGCGAAGCGTTGGAGAATGGCTCGGATCTGCTCTGTTTTGTCGATGATGACGAAGTGGTGGCGGTCGATTGGCTTGAACGGTTGGTCGCCGGGTATCGCAACAGCTCTGCCGTGCTAATGGGCGCTCCGCTTCGTGCGGCGGGGCCAACGGGGCAGGAGACCGCGATTCAGCGGCTGATGTTGCGCAATATCAGCAATCGTTACCTCGACAAGGAAAACGCGGCTGCAAAGAAAGCCACGTTGAACGGTACCGGTGGCGTGACCATCGTGACAAACAACTGGCTGGGCGAGACACGCCTGTTCAGCGAAACCGGCCTTTGGTTCGATGAAACCATGCGGATGACCGGCGGGACGGATGCAAAGTTTTATGCCGAGACCGTTGCTGCAGGCTTACCGGTCGGCTGGGTGCCCGACGCTTTTGTGTACGAGACCATTCCTCCCGAAAGGTTGTCATTCTGGTATCAGACCGCCCGTGGAAGGGACCAGTCCAACACCCATATGCGCCGTAAGCTTGATCAGAAGCCAACAAAGGCGATCTTGGGGTTTTTGAGCACCCCCTTTCGCTTGTTGGCGTTGTTAGGGGCAATCCTTCTGTTTCCGTTCCAACCAGATCGGCGATTGATCCAGATCGCCCGAACGGTTGGGTGGCTTGTCGGGGTATTGGGAATTCCCTTCGGCTATAAATCGGCCCTTTATAAGAAGGTCAGTGGCCACTGAATCTGGGCCGGTCAATCCGTTTTGCGTTAGACTCAGTTCAGTCGTTTCATGCGCGGCCATCATCGTAAGCTTATTTGCGTCCACTCTCTCTCGTGCCCGACTTGCGAGGCACGGTGAAGCTTGGTGGTGCAATCGTAATCATGCGCTTCAGGGTCAGGCTGCGCGTAGATGTTAAAGTGATAGCTCTGGATTATCAATATCATCAAAAAACAAAACTTATATGAATGGCTTGGATTTGCTAAATCTACATCCAAACAGAAAGAACGAGTCGTTAATGCTATTTCCTACAATGAAGGCAGGGCCGATCTGCGCGATCCCGCGTAACGCCCATGCCAAGGACGAGCGCAAAAACACTCAAGACCCCTGTTTCTCGTTTCAAAGTTAACCGCGCGACGCACACATCTAGCCAGGACTGGAGATCGATATGGACGGAAGTGATACCCCCAACATGGGCAAATGCCCGGTAATGCATGGCGCCGAGGCCCGGTCCAACCGGGATTGGTGGCCGAACCAACTGAACCTGTCGATTCTGCATCAGCATAGCCCTGCATCGAACCCGATGGGCGAGATATTCGACTATGCCGAAGAGTTCAAGAAGCTCGACCTGAAGGCACTGAAGGAAGACTTGTATGCGCTGATGACAGATTCGCAAGATTGGTGGCCCGCAGATTATGGTCACTATGGCGGTTTGTTCATTCGTATGGCCTGGCACGCAGCGGGCACCTACCGCACGGCAGATGGCCGCGGTGGCGCATCGACCGGCAATCAGCGGTTCGCGCCTCTGAACAGCTGGCCGGACAATGGCAACCTGGACAAGGCGCGCCGTCTGCTTTGGCCGATCAAGCAGAAGTACGGCAACCAGATCTCGTGGGCTGACCTTTATATATTGGCGGGCAACTGCGCGATCGAATCCATGGGCGGTACAACATTTGGATTCTCCGGTGGTCGTGAAGACATCTGGGCACCCGAAGAAGACATTTATTGGGGTGCCGAGACCGAATGGCTGGCCCCAACTGAGAACCCGCACAGCCGCTATTCGGGCGAACGTGATCTGGAAAACCCGTTGGCCGCTGTTCAGATGGGTCTGATCTATGTGAATCCCGAAGGTCCAGATGGTCAGCCAGATGCCTTGGCTTCAGGTCGCGATATTCGCGACACCTTTGGCCGAATGGCGATGAATGACGAAGAAACCGTTGCTTTGGTTGCGGGTGGCCACACCTTTGGTAAGGCCCACGGCGCCGGTGATCCCGGTCTTGTCGGTCCCGAACCCGAGGCCGCCCCGATGGAGGCGATGGGCTTTGGCTGGATCAACGACTTTGGCAGCGGCAAGGGTGATGATACCACCACCAGCGGCATCGAGGGTGCCTGGACCGCAAACCCGACCAAGTGGGACAACGGTTACTTCGACCTGCTGTTTGGCTACGACTGGAACCTGACCAAGAGCCCAGCGGGCGCATGGATCTGGGAGCCTGTTGGGGTCAAGGAAGAGGACATGGCCCCGGCAGCGGGCGATCCATCGAAAAAGGTCAAGACTATGATGACCACCGCCGACATGGCGATGCGCATGGACCCGATCTATGGCCCGATCTCGAAGCGCTTCCACGAAAACCCGGACGAATTTGCCGATGCCTTTGCTCGCGCGTGGTTCAAACTAACCCACCGCGACATGGGTCCGCGTGCGCGTTATCTTGGAGCCGAGGCTCCCAGCGAAGAGCTTATTTGGCAAGACAACGTCCCGGCCGTCGATCACGCGCTTATTGACGACGCTGATGTAGCCGATCTGAAAGCCAAGATACTCGCGACGGGATTGTCTGTCTCAGATCTGGTGTCGACCGCTTGGGCTTCGGCCTCGACCTTCCGGGGATCGGATATGCGTGGAGGTGCCAACGGTGCGCGCGTTCGTCTGGCCCCGCAGAAGGATTGGGAGGTCAACGAACCGTTGAAACTGTCCAAGGCGCTGGATGCGCTGGAAGGCGTTCAGAAAGCGTTCAATGACGCACAGTCTGGTGGCAAGAAGGTCTCATTGGCCGATCTCATTGTCTTGGGTGGTGGTGCTGCCATCGAAAAGGCAGCCAAGGCCGCAGGTCATGACGTTGATGTTCCCTTTAGCCCCGGCCGCACCGATGCTTCGCAAGAGCAGACGGATGTCGAGTCTTTCGCGGTGATGGAACCGATAGCGGACGGTTTCCGCAACTACCTGCACAAGGAATACTCGGTTCCGGCCGAGGCCCTGCTGGTGGACAAAGCGCAACTGCTGACGCTGTCGGCACCGGAGATGACTGCGCTTGTAGGTGGGATGCGTGTGCTGGGCACAAACTTTGACGGAACTTCTCATGGTGTGCTGACCGAACGGGTCGGCACGCTCAGCACCGATTTCTTCGTGAACCTGCTGGATATGGGCACCGAATGGAAACCATCCGGTGACGGCATCTATGAAGGCCGCGACCGCGCAAGTGGTGACGTGAAGTGGACAGGTACCCGCGTGGATTTGGTCTTTGGGTCGAACTCGCAGCTGCGGGCACTGGCGGAGGTCTATGGTCAGGACGACGCAGGTGGCAAATTTGTCTGCGATTTCGTCTCGGCCTGGAACAAGGTGATGAACGCGGATCGTTTTGATCTGAAGTAACCCTAT